>CAZXVL010000008.1:0-25837 GCA_964644425.1 uncultured Candidatus Planktophila sp. | reverse complement strand
CTGCACCACAGAATTATCTCGCCGTTATCAAGGTTGTCGGAATCGGCGGCGGCGGTGTTAATGCAATTAATCGAATGATTGAAGTTGGACTCAAAGGTGTTGAGTTCATTGCCATTAACACAGATGCACAACATCTCTTGATGAGTGATGCTGATGTGAAGCTTGATATTGGTCGCGCATCAACAAAGGGTCTTGGTGCAGGTGCTGCTCCTGAAAAGGGTCGTCAAGCTGCAATTGATCACACTGAAGAGATTGAAGAAATTCTCCGCGGTGCAGATATGGTCTTCGTTACAGCAGGTGAAGGCGGAGGAACAGGTACCGGTGGAGCACCGATTGTTGCAAAGATTGCGCGCGATCTTGGCGCTCTCACTATCGGTGTAGTTACTCGTCCATTCTCATTTGAAGGAAAGATTCGTACTCGCCAAGCTGAAGAAGGAATTGCTGCACTTCGCGAACATGTTGACACTTTAATTGTTATTCCTAATGATCGCCTCCTTGCGATCTCTGATCGCAATATCACTGCGATGGATGCATTCAAGAGTGCAGATCAAGTTCTTCTTTCAGGTGTCCAAGGAATCACAGAGATCATCACCCAGCCTGGTTTGATTAACCTCGACTTTGCAGATGTGAAGACAGTGATGACAGATGCAGGTTCAGCTCTCATGGGTATTGGTTCTGCTCGCGGAGAAAACCGTGCTTCACGTGCAGCTGAGCTTGCAATCTCTAGCCCACTTCTTGAGGCATCTATAGATGGCGCCATGGGAGTACTTCTCTCTGTTGCAGGTGGCTCAGATCTTGGCCTCTTTGAAATCAATGAGGCTTGTGAGCTTGTTCAAAGCGCCGCCCATCCTGATGCTCGTATCATCTTTGGTACAACAATCGATGATGCCCTCGGTGATGAGGTTCGAATTACAGTCATAGCAGCCGGGTTTGCAGGTGGAGAGCCAACTAAGGTGGCTATGCCAACTATCGATGCAACAACTCTCTCGGGGGTTGCCGATCCAATTCCTTCGAATGATCCACTTTCAGTGGCTCTTGATCTCGATGGCACTCAGGGTCGCAAGCGCATCACGTTTGAAGAGCTTGTTTCTGAGGACGAGATCGACGTTCCCGACTTTATGAAGTAAAGCGCTCTCAATGCGCATTAGCTTTACCAAACGCACCGGAGGCCTAAGCCACGGTGCGTTTGCATCTCTGAACCTAGGTGCTCACGTAGGTGATGACTTAGAGCTGGTGGCTGGTAACCGGGCATTGGCGGCAGCTGACTTTGGTCCAGTTCAGTATATGAACCAAGTCCATGGCGATCGCATCGCAATTATCGAGGAGATATCCGAAGAAGTACCCACAGCAGATGCTCTTGTGACGGGTATACCTGGCATTGGTTTAGCCGTAATGGTTGCAGATTGCATTCCCCTCTTACTGCATTCTCCGGAAGTTGTTGCTGCAGTTCATGTCGGGCGCAAGGGATTGGTCAATGGCGTTGCAGTAAAGACAATTGAATTAATGCAAGAGATGGGCGCTTCGAGGATTTCGGCAACAATTGGCCCAGCAATTTGCGGAACTTGCTATGAAGTTTCCGAAGACATTTACTCAGAGGTTACTTCATATTTCCCCTTGGCAGCTTCTCGAACCGAACAGGGGACTCTTTCATTAGATCTTCCCAAGGCGCTCATTGCAGTTCTTGAATCACGCTCGATCGAGGTCAGCAATGAGTCAATCTGCACCGTTGAATCAGATGATCATTTCTCTTATCGTCGCGACGGTGTTACCGGACGCCAAGCTGGATTCATTGCACTATGACAGATCGCCATCGTGAGATAGCGGAGAACTTGGCTGTTCTTCGCGAAGAAATTTCCCCATTTGATCCCACACTTATCGCAGTGACAAAGACCTACCCTGTCAGTGATGTCGCAATTTTGAAGAGTTGCGGCATTTCCGATTTCGGAGAGAACCGGAATGAGGAAGGTGTGGAGAAATCACCACAAGTTCAAGGGCGTTGGCATTACCAAGGTGAGCTTCAAAGCAAGAAGCTTCGAAGCATTTTGAGCTGGGCCGATGTCATTCATTCACTGGATGAAGTGCGCCATGCAATTCGAATTGAGCAGATTCTGAAGGAGACGGGCGCAGAGATTGATCTCTTTATCCAACTCTCACTCGATGGAGATCCCTCTCGCGGGGGAGTGAGCGAAGAAGGCCTCTACAGCTTGGCTGAATCACTTCTTGCAATGAGCCAGATCACGCTGCTTGGAATCATGTGCGTTCCCCCTGTGACTGCCCGCCCCGAGGAGGCCTTCGCCAAGCTCTCATCTATTCATCACGAGTTCTCACGTCGATTTCCAGAATCCACCGCGCTTTCTGCGGGGATGAGTGGTGACTATCTCTTTGCGCTAGAGCATGGTGCGACACATATACGCGTGGGGAGCAAAATCCTCGGTCCACGTGACTACCCCCAGTAACCTATAGCCATGTCTATGCTCAATAAAGCTATGGGTTTTCTCGGTCTCGTAGATACCGATGAAGATCTCGAAGTCAAAGAAACTCCCATCCAGAACCGTGAGACAACGACTCGCGATACAAATCGTCGTGCAGCCGAGTCAACAGGTGTCACTGTCATCGGAGCGAGCACTGCGGTAAAGAGAACTCCTGAAATTATCGAAGAGTCTTCCTACAACATCATCACTCTTCAGCCACGTTCATATTCAGAGGCTCGTAAGGTGGGCGAGTATTACCGTGAAGGCAATCCCGTCATTATCAACCTTGACGACATGGAAGAGGGCGAGCGTAAGCGTCTCGTTGACTTCGCCAGTGGTCTTGTCTTCGGTCTCCATGGACGCATTGAGCGCATCAGTCTCAAGGTCTTCCTTCTCTCACCTGCAAATGTGAATGTGAGCAATGAAGATAAGAGTGCAGCTCAGGCTACATTCTTTAACCAGAGCTGATTTACTTTACGCATGCTCAAATCGCTCATTCTGCAATTCTTATTTCTCTTTAAGGTTGCGCTCTTTCTCCGTCTGATTATCGATTACATACGCATGTTTGCGCGCAACTGGCGCCCGAATGCATTCTTAATTGCGATCTTCGAAGTCGTTTACTTGATAACTGAGAAGCCAATGGCCTTCGTGCGTCGCTTTGTTCCACCGCTTCGCCTTGGAGGCGTAGCACTGGATCTCTCATTTATCGTTCTCTTCATCGCAATCTCTTCAGCTGAAAAGATTGTGGTCGCCCTTCTCTAACTTAAGAGTTCTTCTTTAGAGCAATTGCCAGATTGAGATCGCCATCGCCAAGGGGGAGTGACTCATCTCTGATTGATGAGATTGCCAATACTTCTTCGCATATATGAGCCATGCCTGATTCAAGTGTTGCCACATGTTCAGGTGCACAGTTCCAGCTCAGAGCAATCCGATCAGAGATATCAAAGCCATCACTCTTGCGACGCTCTTGAATCGCACGAATTACCTCACGAATGTTTCCTGCAGCAATGAGCTCGGGTGTAAGGGCCAAATCGAGTGCAACGCTCTCGCCATCGTGGCTTGAGACCATCCAGCCGCTCTTCGGAACCTCAGTAATGACTAGATCTTCAAGTGCAAGCTCGAAATCGCCGACAATTGCTGAATTAGTCGAACGCAATTGCTTGACTAGGGCGACAGGATTTTCGGCCAAGAGAAGCTTTGCAACCTCTTGCACAGATTTTCCATACTTTGCCCCTAGGGATTTGAAGTTTGCCTTGATGGAAACATCAACAAGGTCGCCATCAGCATCGGCGATATCTGCAAGATCAATGACATTGAGTTCATCAGAAATCTGCTCCTTCATCTCGGGTGGGAGCGTCGCCCAACCATGGGCAGAGATCAGTGCGCGCTGAAGAGGCTGGCGAATTTTCACCCCTGACTCAGCACGTGCTGCTCGACCGAGCTCGACAACACGTCGAGTCATAGCAACTTGAGTGTTGAGCTCTCGGTTGATTAACGAAACATTTGCAACTGGAAAATCTGTCAGATGAACAGAGATTGGTGCTGCTGAATTTGCCACACGAATCAACTCTTGCCATGTTTGCTCTGCGATAAATGGAACCATCGGAGCCAGGAGTTGGGTCAGTGTCTCTAGGCATTCGTGAAGAGTGGCAAGAGCTGCAACATCTCCATCCCAGAAGCGACGTCGTGAGCGACGAACATACCAATTTGAAAGATCATCGATGAATGCTGCGAGAACTTTTCCAGCTGCTTGTGAATCAAATTCGCTGTAAGCCTTATCAACTGATTCGATCAGCAGGTTGAGCTCGCTCAGAATCCATTTATCCATAGTTGAACGTTCAGCAACAGCCGGGCTTTGATCGAGAGTGAAATCAGATGCCTGTGCGTAGAGGGCGTGGAAAGAGATCGTGTTCCAATAAGTCAGAAGAGTTTTACGAACAACATCGGAGATTGCATCGTGACCAACACGGCGCGATGCCCACGGTGAACCAGCTGCGAGCATGTACCAGCGGACAGCATCTGCACCATGCTGATCCATAAGGGCCATTGGTTCAAGAACATTTCCTAGATGCTTGCTCATCTTGCGGCCATCTTTATCAAGAATGTGTCCTAGGCACAGGACGTTCTCATAGGAGCTCTCATCAAAGACAAGAGTTCCGATTGTCATCAAGGTATAGAACCAGCCTCGAGTCTGATCAATTGCTTCGCAGATAAAGTCAGCTGGGTAGGCAGCTTTAAATTTCTCGACAGAACCTTCCTTATGTGGATAGCCCCACTGTGCAAATGGCATGGATCCTGAGTCATACCAGCAATCGATTACTTCAGGTATGCGTGTCATTATCTGGCTGCATTCACCACAGGCAAAGGTAATGTCATCAACAAATGGACGGTGTGGATCTAGATTTGAAAGTTCTTGTCCTGCAAGTGCACCTAATTCGGCAAGTGAGGCGACACAGACTTCATGCTTATTCTCGCAGCGCCAAATAGGCAGGGGAGTACCCCAGAAACGATTACGCGAAAGCGCCCAATCGATATTGTTATTGAGCCAATCTCCATAGCGTCCAGTCTTAATTGTCTCTGGATACCAGTTGGTCTTCTCATTCTCGCGAATGAGTGCATCCTTAATTGAGGTTGTGCGGATATACCAAGATGGTTGTGCGTAATAGATCAACGCTGTGTGGCATCTCCAGCAATGTGGATATGAGTGTTCATATTGCTGACTTTTATATAGAGCACCTGATGCCTTGAGCTCCTTCACCAATGGCTTATCGGCATCTTTAAAGAACATTCCACCAACTACAGGAACATCTGCAAGGAAGGTTCCATCTGGGGCAACGGGATTTACAACTGGAAGTCCGTATGCACGGCAAGACGCAAGGTCATCTGCACCGAATGCTGGAGCTTGGTGAACAAGTCCTGAGCCATCCTCTGTTGTCACATATGTTGCCATGATGACGTAATGCGCATCGGCAATATCAATGTAATCAAGAGGGCGCTTGTATGCAACGCGCTCTAGAGCGCTGCCTTTAAAGCGCTTCAGGATTTCATGTTCGCCAGCTACAGATGTAAGTAGCGCTTCTGCGACTACAAGAACTTCGCTCTTCTCGTCAACAGTTGTTCGCACAGCGACATAATCGACATCAGGATGGGCAGCGATCGCAGTATTTGATACAAGAGTCCACGGTGTGGTCGTCCAAACAAGAAGAGATGCATCAAGTTCTTGCAGCTCTCCTGATGTGATTGGAAAGCGGACGTAGACAGATGGATCTGTGACAGTTTCGTAACCCTGAGCTAGCTCGTGATCTGATAATCCAGTTCCACATCGAGGACAGTACGGTGCCACTCGGTGATCTTGTACAAGCAGACCCTTCTTCCAGATTTCTTTAAGGCTCCACCAAACAGACTCAACGTATTCAGGTGCCATCGTCCAATATGCCTGATCGAAATCTACCCAAAAGCCCATGCGTTCAGTCATGCGAGTGAATGCATCAACATGGCGCGTTACTGAGCTCTTACATTTCTCATTAAACTCGGCAATTCCAAATTTCTCGATATCGCCTTTGCCGGAAAATCCAAGCTCTTTCTCAACAGCAATCTCAACAGGCAATCCATGACAGTCCCACCCTGCTTTACGGGTGACGTACTTGCCCTTCATTGTTTGATAACGAGGGAAAACATCTTTAAACACTCGCGCTTCAATGTGGTGAGTTCCAGGCATTCCATTTGCAGTAGGAGGGCCTTCATAGAAGGTCCATTGCTGTGCACCGCTGCGAGATTCGAGTGACTTCTCGAAAACTTTATTGCTCTTCCAGAAATCAAGGATGGAGTGTTCCATCGCAGGCAGGTCAATCTGCGGTGCGATTGCGTTAAAGCTCTTCTTTTCGGTCATCTCTCACTCCATCTCTATGGGCCATCTCAATTACGAGATACGCCTCTGTAGAACTTGGAGGGACGAGCCTTTTAGCTCGCGGTACCACCCGCCTTGCAGAAAATCTCTGCCACTTTCTTGCCTTCGCCTGGGCCGGTTCTACCTCACCGTCAATTACTCGGTGCATCTTCCAGCTAGCTCGTGAGGTGATCGCCTCGTCTACGCCAGGTTCCTGCGAAGTACTGCCCGCCTAGTCTAAACCATCGTGCGAGGAGCCTGAAATGCGTGGCGTAGTTGGCGAGAGAGGGTAATTAGGCATAAGGTGCGCGGCGTGTCAGTGAAAAAGGTCATCAAGAAGGCTCTCGCCAAGAAGGCGACTGCCAAGAAGGCCCCTGCAAAGAAGGCAGCGCCAGTGAAGAAGGCCGTTGCCAAAAAAGCTGTAGCCAAGAAAGCACCGGCAAAGAAAGCCGTAGCCAAGAAAGCGGTCGCAAAAAAAGCAGCGCCAGTAAAGAAGGCAGTGCCAGTAAAGAAAGCGGCAGCAAAGAAAGTTACTGAGATAAAGAAGGCGCCAGGTCGCCCCTTCCCTTCAAAAGTTGGAAAGACAACACTGACTGTTGATGAGAAGTCTCAAACGGTTTCAGTTGCAACAGTTGTTGCCCCCACAGCGGCGCCAGTAGTTGAAGAGCGTCGCTTGGTCATGCCACCTCCGCCACGTCCTGTGAAGAGTGGGAAGAAGGTTGCTCCTCTTAAGCCGCTCAAGGCTGCGCCTACACCAGTGCTAGCAGCAGAGGGAGAGGCTGCTTGGTCTGCAGCAGAACTCAAGGCAATGCGCACTGAACTTTCTAAGGATCTTCTTCGTTTGCAAAGTGAACTCGCAGCGGTTGAATCCGAGATGGATGAACTCATTGCTGATGCCGGAGACGGTGCTGGTGATGATCAAGCAGATTCAGGGACAAAGACTTTCGAGCGCGAACATGAGATGTCTTTGGTCATTAATGCGCGCGACATGGTTCTCCAAACAGAGCGCGCTCTCTCTCGCATCGATAACAAGACTTATGGAATTTGCGAAGTATGCCAATCTCCAATTGGTAAGGCTCGTCTACAAGTGTTTCCTCGCGCAACTCTCTGCATGATTTGTAAGCAGAAGGAAGAGCGGCGCTAAAGTGCGCCGAACTTTTTCAATTCAGCGCTTTGCCGCTCTTGTATTAGTTGTATGGTCTATCGACTTTCTTACTAAGAATTGGGCTGTAACGCATTTCTCCGCTACTCCTCAGCCAGTAATCGGAACTTTTCTTCAATTTAGATTACTTCGCAATCCTGGGGCAGCTTTCAGTATGGCAACGAGCTTCACAATAGTGTTTACCTCAATCTCCATCATCGTTGCCATATTTATTCTTCGTTATGCAGCGCGAATCACCTCAACGGGATGGAAAGTTGTTGCCGCCCTAGTTCTCGCAGGAGTTCTGGGCAATCTCACAGATCGCATCTTTCGGGCACCAGGTTTTCTCTATGGCCATGTAATCGATTGGATTCAGATTCCTCATTGGCCAATCTTTAACATCGCAGATTCATCCATCACCATCGCTGCTGCAATCGCAGTCGTGCTCACGACGCGCAATGTGCGCCCAATAGAAGTAGATAAGAGCGGCAACAATGGCTAGAGAATCTCGCACACTTATAGTTCCTGAAGGTGTCGCTGGAGAGCGAATCGATAGTGCTCTGACACGCGTTCTAGGCCTGTCTCGCACTGCGATTGTTCGATTGATTGAAGACGGCGATATTTGTAGTGATGGTCGCCCGCTTGCAAAGTCAGAGCGAGTCACAGCAGGTCAGATGCTTGAAGTGCTCATGCCAGAACAGATCAATCAGGATCCAATTCCATTGACCCCTCTTGAAGGTCTCACTATCGTCTATAACGATGATGAGATTGTTGTAGTGGATAAGCCAATAGGTTGCGCAGCGCACCCAGCTCCGGGATGGACTGGTCCTACCGTAATTGGCGCACTCATCGCTGCCGGATACACAATCTCTACAAGTGGACCGGCAGAGCGCGCAGGAATTGTGCACCGTCTTGATGCTGGAACGAGTGGGTTGATGATTGTTGCAAAGACTGATCGCGCATACCTGGCCTTAAAAGAGATGTTTCGCACCCATGAGATTGAAAAGACATATCACGCACTTGTTCAAGGACATATGGATCCATCAGAGGGAACGATTGATGCCCCGATAGATCGCCATCCAACGCAGGATCATCGCTTTGCAGTTGTTGCAGATGGCAAAGAGAGCATCACTCATTATGAGGTAATCGAGTATTACCGAAGCGTTTCGATGGTCAAGGTTGAACTTGAGACAGGACGCACACATCAGATCCGCGTTCATTTCTCCGCACTTGGTCATCCTCTTGTGGGAGATACGACATACGGCGCAGATCCTGTCTTGGGAAAGTCGCTAGCAATGCGCAGGCCATGGCTTCACGCCCTTGAGCTCCGATTTGCTCATCCAGTTTCGGGCGAGGCGATGGTTTTACGCGCAGAGTATCCAGCTGACCTTCAGGCTTCGCTGGCGTTGCTTTCCGATGCGGTTTTGCCCTAAAGGGCTACTCTTTGCCAATAATGTCATCTGAAGATCAATTAGCTTCACGGGCATCGACGCAAGACTCCTTTGTGCATCTTCATGTACATACCGAGTACTCGATGCTCGATGGAGCAGCGCGCGTCGGCGATCTCGTTAAAGAGGTTGCACGGTTAGGTATGCCTGCCATCGCGATGACAGATCATGGAAATGTCTTCGGTGCATTTGATTTCTATAAGCAGGCCAAGAAGGCAGGCGTTAAGCCAATCATTGGCATTGAAGCCTATGTGGCTCCCGAATCACGCCATGAAAAAAAGCGCATTCAGTGGGGCGATGGCGGCGAAGATGATGTCTCAGGTGGCGGCGCTTATACCCACATGACAATCTTGGCCGAGAATAATCAAGGCCTAGCAAACCTTTTCCGACTCTCATCTCTTGCCTCTCTTGAAGGCTATTACTACAAGCCGCGCATGGATCGCGAGCTCTTGTCGCAATACGCAGATGGCCTTATTGCAACAACTGGGTGCCCAGGTGGTGAAATCCAAACTCGTTTGCGCATGGGCAAATATAAAGAAGCGTTGCGCGCAGCAAGTGACTTTCGAGATATTTTCGGTGCCAATAATTATTATCTCGAATTAATGGATCACGATATCGATATTGAGAACCGCGTCAAAGCTGATTTGATGAAGCTCGGCAAGGATCTCAAGCTTCCGCTTCTAGCTACCAATGATCTTCACTACACATTCCATGATGATGCTCCTGCACATGAGGCGCTCCTCTGCGTTCAATCTGGATCGACTCTTGCAGATCCCAAGCGATTTAAGTTTGAAAACTCTGAGTTCTATGTCAAGACAGCAGAGCAGATGCGACATCTCTTTAAAGACACACCCGAGGCATGCGATAACACTTTGTTGATCGCAGAGCGCTGTAACGTCACTTTGCGAGAGGGCGAGAACCTCATGCCTCGCTTTGATGTGCCCAAGGGAGAGACTGAAGATTCCTGGTTGCGCTCTGAAGCCGTTCGAGGGCTTGCTGAGAAATTGGGTGAAAGACTTACCCCGGCACATAGCCAACGTCTCGAATATGAACTTGGCGTCATGATCGATATGGGATTTCCGGGTTACTTCCTCGTTGTTGCTGACTTGGTTAACCATGCCAAGAAAGTTGGAATTCGAGTAGGTCCCGGTCGTGGATCGGCAGCAGGATCACTTGTTGCATATGCGTTAGGAATCACCGGACTTGATCCAATCGAGCATGGACTCCTCTTTGAGCGATTCCTTAATCCTGAGCGTATCTCTATGCCTGATATCGATCTCGACTTCGATGAACGTCGCCGTTCAGAGATGATTCGATATGCAACAGAGAAATACGGCGAAGATCGCGTTGCTCAGATCATTACCTACGGAACAATTAAGTCAAAGCAAGCGCTTAAAGATTCCACTCGCGTTCTTGGCTATCCATATGCCATCGGTGAGAAACTTACAAAGGCCCTTCCACCTTCTGTAATGGGTAAAGACATCACTCTCAGTGGTGTCTTTGACAGTAAAGATTCTCGCTATGGCGAGGCGGGGGAGTTCCGCCAACTCTATGAGACTGATGTAGATTCCAAGCGAGTGGTCGATCTTGCGCGAGGCCTTGAAGGTCTGAAGCGCCAATGGGGTGTGCATGCAGCTGGAGTCATCCTCTCGCGCGATCCTTTGCTTGATGTCATTCCTATTCATCGCCGCGAATCAGATGGCTCCATCATCACTCAATTTGATATGGGTGCATGTGAGGCTACGGGTCTTCTCAAGATGGACTTCCTTGGTCTACGAAATCTCTCAGTACTCGATGACACGCTAGTGAACATCAAAGAGAATCAGAATATTGATGTAGTTCTAGAAGATCTTCCACTTTCAGATCAGAAAACGTTCGAGCTTTTATCACGTGGTGACACTCTCGGTGTATTCCAACTCGATGGTGGTGGAATGCGTTCGCTTCTTCGTGCGATGTCACCTGACTCATTTGAAGATATCTCAGCTGTTATTGCCCTTTATCGTCCTGGGCCTATGGGTGAGAACGCACATAATGATTACGCCGATCGCAAGAATGGCCGTAAACCAGTTGAGCCGATTCATCCCGAGCTCTCGGATGTTCTTCAAGAAATTCTTGGCGACACATATGGATTAATCGTCTATCAAGAGCAGGTAATGGCAATTGCCCAGAAAGTTGCAGGCTTTACTCTCGGTCGCGCGGATTTATTGCGTAAAGCGATGGGTAAGAAGAATAAGGAGATTCTAGATAAAGAGTACGTTCCTTTTGAGGCTGGAATGAAGGCCAATGGTTTTTCAGAGGCATCAATTAAGCGTCTCTGGGAAGTTTTGATTCCGTTCTCTGACTATGCATTTAACCGCGCTCACTCTGCAGGTTATGGCGTAGTTTCATTCTGGACTGCATATCTGAAGGCAAATTTTCCGACTGAATATATGGCGGCACTTCTCACATCTGTGCGCGACGATAAAGATAAGTCTGCGCTCTATCTCTCAGAATGCCGCCGCATGGGAATCAAGGTACTTCCACCGGATGTTAATGAATCCAATGGCGAATACACACCGCGTGGTCGTGATATTCGATTTGGGCTCGCTGCAATTCGCAATGTAGGCGAGGGTGTCGTGGCATCAATCAAGGCATCGCGTGAGAGCAAAGGCCGTTTTGCATCCTTTGGCGATTTCCTCTCCAAAGTCGATGCTCAGGTATGTAATAAGAAGACAATTGAGTCACTTATCAAGGCTGGCGCTTTCGATTCCCTTAACCATCCTCGAAAAGGTTTAGTAGCAATTCACCTCGAAGCAATTGATTCTGTGATTGAAACAAAGCGTGCAGAAGCAATTGGTCAGTTTGATCTCTTTGGGGGCGAGAGCAGCGCAGATATCGCAGGACTGGAGATCGAGATTCCGGCAACCGAGTGGGATAAGTCAACGTTGCTCGCATTTGAGCGTGAGATGCTCGGGCTCTATGTCTCAGACCACCCGTTGTTGGGAGTCGAACACATACTGCGCTCACATACCGACATGTCCATTAGCGCCCTACTCGATGATGGAATGGCTGACGGAGTTGTCACTATCGGTGGATTGATCACTGGAGTCCAGCGTAAAGTTTCTAGACAAGGCGCATCATGGGCTGTAGTAAATATTGAAGACTTAGAAGGTGCCATTGAGGCGCTCTTCTTTGCAAATACTTACAATCAATATGCCCTCTCACTCACAGAAGATCGAGTAGTCGTAATTCGTGGTCGTTTCTCTCGCAGCGATGAGCAGGTGAGATTTACTGCACTTGAAATGAGCATGCCGGATATCACAGGTGGTCCGACAGGCCCTCTCGTTATCTCACTTCCAGCTTCTCAAGTTACCCCTCCGATTGTGGAGCGCATGAAGGAGATCTTGAAATCTCATCCAGGCAAGCGAGAAGTTCATCTCCATGTAGTCGAGCAAACCAAGACAACGACTCTGAAGATTGACGCTCTCGTCACATCATCGCCAAGTTTGAGCGCAGATCTCAAGGCAATTCTTGGAGTTGAATGCATCGTGCGCGGGTAATTGGCGTCGCACCAGATAGCCAACGCAAAGTAGAATAAGCACATGTTGCGCCGCGTGGACCTTCGGGGAAAACACCTGAGTAAAGGTCAATATCAGAGAGAGCTTCCGCGAGCGAGCCTAGATGTGGTCGCGGCCATGGAGACAGTTGCGCCAATATTGGAGCAAGTACGTACCGGCTCTGAAGCAGATTTAATTGAATTGGCTCAGCGATTTGATGGTGTTGCCCCTGCATCCATTCGAGTGCCACAGAGCGCTCTCGATAAGGCTCTTGCAGAACTAGACCCCGCCATCCGTACAGCGCTAGAAATTTCAGCAGATCGAATCCGCACTGTTCATCGTGCACAGCTACGAAACGAATCCTCAGTAACTGTCGTTGATGGGGGAGTCATCTCCGAAAAGTGGATTCCAGTTGATCGAGTAGGGCTCTATGTGCCAGGCGGTCGCGCTGTATACCCAAGCTCAGTGTTGATGAATGTAATTCCAGCCCAGTTAGCTAACGTACCCAGCATCGCAGTGGCATCACCTCCACAAGCAGAGTTTGCAGGATTGCCACACCCAACTATCTTGGCGGCATGCGCACTTCTTGGTATCACTGAAGTCTTTGCCATTGGTGGAGCTCAGGCGGTTGCTCTCTTTGCATACGGCATGGATGGGCTCTGCGAGAAGTGTGATCTCGTCACAGGCCCGGGCAACATTTATGTTGCAGCAGCAAAGCGAGCTCTGCGTGGAGTCATTGGAATTGATTCAGAGGCAGGACCAACCGAGATTGCCATTTTGGCAGACTCTTCAGCGCTGCCGGCAGATGTTGCAACGGATTTGATTAGCCAAGCCGAGCACGATGTCATTGCTGCAGCAGTATTGGTAACTGATTCGCAAGAATTAATTGATCAGGTAATAGCTGAACTCGAAAAGAGAGTTCCTCTGACAAAGCACTCCGAACGTATTCGAGTTGCACTTGCTGGTATCCAATCCGCAGCTGTTCTTGTCGATGATATTGCTCAGGGCTTAGACGTTGTTAACGCATATGCAGCTGAACATTTAGAGATTCAGACTCGCAACTCAGCAGCCGATGCCGCACAGATTCGCAATGCAGGGGCTGTCTTTATTGGCCGTTTTTCACCTGTCTCACTTGGTGATTATTCAGCTGGCTCAAATCACGTTCTTCCAACAGGAGGATGTGCCTGCCACAGTAGTGGTTTATCCGTTCAGAGCTTCTTGCGTGGACTTCACTACATTGAATACAACCAAGAAGCTTTTAACGATATTGCAGATACAGTGATCACGTTGGCAAAGTCGGAAGATCTTCCTGCTCATGGCGAGGCGATTTCTGCGCGATTTGAGTCACTATGAGTCAATGGCCTGAGTGGCTTCCACTCGCAAGTCGACTTCGCCCACTCTCACCTTATGGCGCGCCTCAAGTTCCCGCTGAGGCAACACTTAACACAAATGAGAACCCATATTCGCTCTCGCCAGCAATCTCTCTTGCCATAGCTAAGCGAATCGAGAAGGTAGCCAAAGATCTCAACCGTTACCCAGATCGCGATGCGACCACCCTGCGCACCGCCCTTGCTACTTTCGTTAATGGCCTTTCAGGCACATCGTTGACATACGAAAACATCTGGGCTGCCAATGGAAGTAACGAGATTATTCAATCTCTCTTCCTGGCATTTGGTGAAGGTGGAGCTCTAGGTTTTACACCTTCTTACTCCATGCATCCTCTGATTGCACGCGTTACCAATTCTCCTTGGATTGATGGCCGACGTGAAGCAGACTTTTCACTCAACATTACATCTGCCATCACAGCTATGAAAGAGAGCTCTGCATCTCTGACGTTTATCACAACTCCCAATAATCCAACGGGATCATCGGTCACAC
This sequence comes from uncultured Candidatus Planktophila sp., assembly GCA_964644425.1. Classification (GTDB taxonomy): domain Bacteria; phylum Actinomycetota; class Actinomycetes; order Nanopelagicales; family Nanopelagicaceae; genus Planktophila. The sequence goes on along the minus strand of CAZXVL010000008.1, from coordinate 11,477 downwards.
TGTCAGAGATTGAAAAGCTAGCATCTGAAAGCACAGGATTGCTGGTGGTTGATGAGGCTTACGCTGAGTTCTCAGATGAAGTTTCAGCAGTAACGCTGATCGAGAAGTACCCCCAGATTGTTGTTATTCGCACTATGAGTAAGGCGTTCTCCTTCGCGGGCATACGCCTTGGCTACTTAGTCGCCCATCCTGCTGTTATCGATGCAATGCTTTTGGTGCGATTGCCGTACCACCTGAGCGCCATTACTCAGGCAGCAGCTGAAGTTGCACTCGATTACAAGGATGAACTTCTAGGAAATGTTGCACAGATTAAGACCCACCAGCGCACAATGACGGAGGATTTAAAGAAGCTAGGGCTGGAAGTTATTCCAAGTGAAGGCAACTTTCTTCTCTTCTCAGGATTTGATATTCCTGCGTCAACACTTTGGCAGCAGCTCCTTGATAGAGGTGTATTGATAAGGGATGTGGGATTATCTGGTTACCTACGAGTGAGCATCGGCAGCGAAGCCGAAAATGCCCTCTTCCTGAGCTCCTTAAGAGAAATACTTGAGAAATCAAGAAAAGTGACCGAATAAAGAAGTAGAAGGAGAAACTAATGAGACATGCACGAGTAGAGCGCACCACTAAAGAGTCAAGCGTTCTTGTCGATCTGACCCTTGATGGTAGCGGCGAGATTTCTGTAGAGACAGGTGTTCCATTCTTTGATCACATGATGTCTCAACTGGGCAAGCATTCGGGCTTTAATCTGATCATTAAAACAACTGGGGATGTTGATGTCGACTCTCACCATACAGTTGAAGATACCTCTCTGGCATTTGGGCAAGCTCTGCGCGAGGCTCTCGGTGATAAGGCAGGCATTCGTCGCTTTGGTGATGCGATGGTTCCACTTGATGAAGTTCTTGTGCAGGCAGCTGTTGACCTTTCAGGTCGTCCTTACCTCGTACATCGTCAGCCTGAGATTGTTGAACTCATAGGAACTTTTGATACCACTCTTGGGCGCCATATTTGGGAGTCCATAGTTGCAGAGGCTCGAATAGCACTTCATGTCAGAGTTCTTGAAGGTCGCAATGCACATCACGTATTCGAGGCACAATTCAAAGCAGTTGCTCGCGCACTTCGCGATGCCGTATCTCTCGATGGGCGCGTAGCTGGCATCCCATCAACTAAGGGCACTCTCTAACTTGATCGCAATTCTTGATTACGGCTCTGGCAATCTCCGATCTGCGCTGCGCGCATTTGAGCGTGCCGGTAAAGATGTCGAAGTCACATCTGACTACGAAGTAGCACTTGAAGCCGAGGGACTCGTAGTTCCTGGAGTGGGAGCTTTCGCTGCATGCATGGCAGGGCTTAAATCGGTCCGTGGTGATCAATTAGTGCGGGAACGTACGGCACTTGCTCGTCCAACATTGGGAATATGTGTTGGAATGCAGATCCTCTTTGCACGCGGCCTCGAACATGGTCAATGTGAGGGGGTTGGTATGTGGGATGCAACAGTGGAAAAACTTGAGGCAAAGGTTCTTCCGCATATGGGCTGGAATACTGTTGATGTTGCACCAGAGAGCGCTCTGTTTAAAGGAGTAGAAGGTGAATCTTTCTACTTTGTACATTCTTATGGAGTTGGGCAGTCAGTGGGCAAGCGCGAGAGTTGGACGGATTACGACACTCGCTTCTTAGCTGCGATAGAAGATGGCGTTCTCTCGGCTACACAGTTTCACCCTGAAAAGTCCGGAGATGCTGGTCTTCATCTGATCAAGAATTGGGTATTAACGCTATGAGCAATTCAAAATGAGTTATCTAGAACTTCTTCCTGCCGTTGATGTAAAAGACGGCCGTGCAGTTCGCCTTGTCCAAGGTGAACTCGATGCTGAGACTGCATATGGTTCACCGTTAGATGCAGCACTTGATTTTCAGACATCGGGTGCGGAGTGGATTCACCTTGTAGATCTCGATGCTGCATTTGGTCGTGGAGAAAATAGTGCACTCCTTGCCGAAGTTGTTGGTCGCCTCGATATCAAAGTAGAACTCTCCGGAGGAATTCGCGATGATGCATCACTTGAGCGTGCCCTCGCAACAGGGTGTCGTCGGGTGAATTTGGGAACTGCGGCACTTGAAAACCCTGAATGGACTTCACGAGTGATAGCTCAATATGGAGATCGTATCGCTGTGGGTCTTGATGTCCGTGGTCACACTCTAGCTGCACGTGGCTGGACGCAAGAAGGTGGAGATCTCTTTGAAACGATTGCACGTTTGGAAAAAGATGGTTGCACCCGTTATGTCGTCACCGACGTCACTAAAGATGGAACGCTGAAAGGTCCTAATCTCGAACTCTTGCGCGAGGTCTGTGCGGCAACAAGTAAGCCGGTGATTGCCAGTGGCGGCATTTCATCTCTTCAAGACATTGCTGCATTAAGCGCACTTCGTACTATCGGCGTCGAAGGTGCAATCGTAGGAAAAGCGCTCTATGCCGGCGCGTTTACACTTGAGCAAGCTTTGGAGTTGACTCGCAAGTGAGCCTTTCTCTTCGAATTATTCCTTGTCTAGATGTCACTGACGGACGAGTTGTCAAAGGTGTCAACTTCACCAATCTTGTCGATGCAGGTGATCCCGTTGAAATGGCTGCGCTCTATAACGCTGAAGGCGCTGATGAACTTACATTTCTAGACATTTCGGCAAGTGTTGCAGGACGAGAGACGACGCTAGATGTTGTGCGTCGCACAGCAGAGCAGGTCTTCATTCCTTTAACAGTTGGCGGTGGAATTCGCAGCGTAGAAGATGTTGATCGATTGCTCCGAGCGGGGGCAGATAAAGTTTCAATCAATACATCTGCTATTGCGCGTCCAGAGCTCATTGCCGAGATTGCCGATCGATTTGGCTCACAGGTACTTGTACTTTCTGTTGATGCACGTCGGGCAAATACTGATTCAGGCTTTGAGGTAACCACTCATGGTGGTCGTCAAAGCGCAGGCCTGGACGCTCTTGCATGGGTAGAGAAGGCGTGCGCTCTTGGAGTTGGCGAAATTCTCCTCAACTCGATGGATGCAGATGGCACTCGTGCCGGATATGACATAGGAATGATTACTGCAGTTCGTGCAATTTCCTCGGTTCCTTTGATTGCAAGCGGGGGAGCGGGCGCTCGAGAGGATTTTGCACACGCACTCGATGCAGGCGCTGATGCACTGCTTGCTGCGAGCGTCTTTCACTTTGGAACCCATCGCATCAATGATGTGAAGAAATACCTGGATTCATGCGGATATCCGGTGCGCAAGAGCAGAAGCTTCTAAGGCAGAATACGCACATGAGAGTTCAAGGCGATGTGGCAGCGCTCCTCAAAGAGGGAGTTGAACTATTTCCGGCTGTTGCCCAAGATGCCAAGACGGGTGAAATCTTGATGCTTGCCTATATGAACCGTGAGTCGCTAGAGGCAACCCTTAAGACAGGACAGGCAACCTACTGGTCGCGCAGTCGCAACGAGCTCTGGATTAAAGGCGCAACATCTGGTCACACTCAGACTGTGATTTCAGTTGCCCTTGATTGTGATGGAGATGCACTAGTTCTGCAGGTTGAACAAGTTGGCGCTGCATGCCATACAGGTGATCGCACCTGCTTTCATCGAGAAATTCCGGTTGAGGGTCGATGAACCTCGCTGAGTTTCGCAGCTATGCGCGAAACCACAACGTCATCCCAGTATTTCGAAAAGTTTTAGCAGATGGCGAGACACCGCTTGGAATCTACAAGAAGTTGGCACAGAACAAGCATGGAACATTTCTTTTGGAATCTGCAGCCCATGGTGGTGCTTGGTCGCGCTACTCATTTATTGGAGTTCGAAGCCAGACAACTCTGACTGAGCGAGATGGAAGAGCTGCCTGGCTTGGCACTCCACCAGTTGGCGTTCCAGTAGGAATGGATCCACTTCAAGCGTTGAAACTTTCTGTGGCGCATCTGAAAACTCCAATCATTGATGGACTTCCACCGCTGACCGGCGGACTTGTTGGCTATATGGGATATGACGCAGTTCGACGTTTAGAGAAATTGCCGACACTTGCAGTCGATGATCTCAATCTGCCCGAGATTGCTTTTATGCTCACCAGCGATCTTGCTGTTATGGATCACTCTGATGGCACCGTCACACTGATCGCCAATGCAATCAATTGGGACGGTTCTGATGAGCGCGTTGATGAAGCTTATCTTGATGCTCAGAATCGTCTTGATCGCATGCAGCAGAACCTTCTCTCAGCACTTGCAGGCGATGTCACTGAAATCCCACCTTCTACACTTCCAGAATTTGATCGCAATATCTCTGCCGAAGAGTTCCGTGCGAAAGTAGAAATTGCCAAAGAGGAGATACGTGCAGGAGAGGCTTTTCAGATCGTCATCTCCCAGAGATTTACCACTGAATGTCGCTCTGATTCTCTTGATGTCTATCGGGCACTTCGCCTGAGTAACCCAAGTCCATATATGTATCTCTTCCGTTTCGAGAGTGGATTCGATGTTGTGGGTTCAAGTCCAGAGGCTCTTGTGAAGGTAACTGGCCGTGAAGTTATGGTTCATCCCATCGCTGGAACTAGAAAGCGATCTGCTTCGATTGAAGAAGATATTCGTTTAGGCGAAGAGCTTTTAGCTGATCCCAAAGAGCGGGCTGAGCATCTGATGCTCGTTGATCTTGGTCGCAATGATGTGGGGCGCGTCTGTACCCCGGGTTCGGTTGAAGTGATCGACTTTATGCATATTGAGCGATACTCGCATGTGATGCATATTGTCTCCACTGTCGTTGGCGAACTTGCAGCAGATGCAGCTCCTATCGATGCGCTCTTCTCAGTTTTTCCTGCCGGCACACTTTCAGGTGCTCCTAAGCCACGAGCGATGGAGATTATTGAGCGTCTTGAGCCAACACGACGTGGCCTCTATGGTGGAGCCATCGGCTACTTTGACTTCACTGGCAATATAGATACGTGCATTGCAATCAGAACAGCGCTGATAAGAGATCATAAGGCCTATGTTCAAGCAGGTGCTGGGGTAGTAGCAGACTCAGACCCAGAGAGTGAGAACCAAGAGACTCTGAATAAGGCAGCAGCTGTATTAAGAGCGATAGCAATTGCAGAGGGAATAAGGGGAGTCAGATGACAAAGGTTGGTTTCTTCGTTCTGCTTATTGCAATCATTGCAATCGCAATTTCAAGAAGGATGCGACTTTCAGATCGCTACGAACGAAATAACAAGAAGGCAACTCCATCCTCGCCTTGGAAGGCGATGGATCGTGGAATTGATCCCACTGATGAGGAGAAGAAGTGAGTGTTCTCGACTCCATAATCGAAGGAGTTCGTGAGGATCTTGCAGATAGGCGCATCTCTTTGGCTCAGATCAATGAGAAGCTCTCGCAAGCCCCAGCAGTCATCGATGCACATCTGGCATTGAGAGCACAGGAGATGAATCTCATTGCGGAGGTAAAGAGGTCATCACCTAGCAAAGGTGTGCTCTCTGATATTTCAGATCCCGTGGGACTCGCATCTAGGTATCAAGAGGCGGGAGCATCGGTGATATCTGTCTTGACCGAACGTCGCAGATTCGGCGGATCACTTGATGATTTAATCGCGGTTCGCAAAGGGGTGACTGTTCCTATTTTGCGAAAAGATTTCATGGTCGATGAGTATCAATTTCTTGAAGCGCGTGCAGCAGGTGCAGATGTAGTCCTTCTTATCGTGGCTGCTCTTTCAAAGAATCAGCTCAAAGATTACTTCGACCTTGCAACCGAGTTGGGTATGGCATCACTGATTGAAATCCACACCCGTCAAGAGCTCGAAGATGCTTTAGAAATTAACCCTCGTATTGTCGGAGTTAATGCTCGAAACTTAAAGACGCTTGAAATTGATCTAGCAGCCTTTACTGAGCTGATCCCTGAAATTCCTTCATCGATAATTAGGGTTGCAGAATCTGGGATCTCCACACGAGCCGATGTTGAGTTGGCTCAAAGTGCAGGTGCTACAGCAATCTTGGTGGGTGAGACTCTAGTTCGGGCGGGTAATCCGGCTGAGAAAATCGACGCGCTCTTAGGTGGCACTCGGAGGTAGGCTCGCCCCATGACTACTGAAGCTACTAGTGAGATTGCAGGCCATTTCGGTCCCTACGGTGGTCGTTTTGTTCCAGAAGCATTGATTGCTGCCCTCGATGAGCTCGATGCTGCCCACCAAAGTGCGCTGAGTGATCCAATCTTTCAACGTGAGCTATCTGAGTTACATCGCACATACACAGGTCGTCCATCAATTCTGACAGAGGCGAAGCGCTTTGCTACCTACGCCGGCGGAGCGCGAATCTTTCTCAAGCGTGAAGACCTCAACCACACTGGTAGCCACAAGATCAATAATGTTTTAGGTCAAGCACTTCTGACAAAGAAGATGGGCAAGAAACGCATCATTGCTGAGACAGGAGCCGGCCAACATGGCGTTGCATCTGCAACCGCTGCTGCATTGATGGGTCTGGAATGTGTTGTCTATATGGGCGAAGAAGACACCCGTCGCCAGGCGCTCAATGTTGCTCGAATGAAGTTACTTGGCGCTGAGGTAATTCCTGTGACGTCAGGTTCTCGGACTCTCAAGGATGCGATTAATGAGGCGATGCGCGATTGGGTTACCAATGTTGAGACCACTCATTACCTTTTAGGTACTGTAGCTGGCCCGCATCCTTTCCCAACGATGGTCCGTGATTTCCATAAGATAATTGGCGAAGAGGCGCGCGAACAGATGCTCACTGAGGTGGGTCGACTCCCTGATGCAGTTCTTGCATGTGTTGGCGGTGGATCTAATGCAATTGGAATCTTCCACCCCTTTATTAACGATAAAGATGTGCGCCTGATTGGTCTTGAAGCAGGTGGTGATGGTGTGGCAACAGGTCGCCATGCAGCAACAATCACTGGTGGATCTGCCGGTGTGCTTCATGGAACTCGTTCTTATGTTCTCCAAGATGAGAATGGACAGACAGTAGAGTCACATTCAATTTCAGCAGGGTTGGATTATCCAGGTGTGGGGCCAGAACATGCCTACCTTCACGATATTGGCCGCGCCGAATATCGGGCAATTACTGATGCTGAAGCAATGGATGCTTTCTCATTACTGTCAAAGAGCGAAGGCATTATCCCTGCAATTGAAACAGCTCATGCACTAGCTGGTGCAATCAAGGTTGGTAAGGAGCTAGGTCCAGACGGCGTCATCCTTATCAATCTTTCGGGGCGTGGAGATAAAGATGTTCAGACAGCTGCTGCCTACTTCGGAATCCCGTTGGAGTAATCGATGAGCACCCCACTTGAGGATATGTTTGTAAAGGTTCGAGCAGAAAACCGTTCAGCCCTTATTGCTTACATACCAGCAGGATTTCCAACCATTAAAGATTGTCATCGTGTCATCGAGGCATTCATCGAAGGTGGAGTCGATGCAATAGAGATTGGCTTTCCTTATAGCGATCCCGTAATGGATGGGCCAACGATTCAGGCTGCCGCTGTAACGGCGCTTGAGAATAAGACCTCGGCCGCAGATGTGTTCGACGCTCTAGAAGTTGCAACCAGTGCTGGCATTCCATCAGTTGTGATGACCTATTGGAATCCCATTGAAAAATTTGGCGTCGAAAAGTTTGCGCAATCAATTTCAGATCGAGGCGGCTCGGGAGTAATCCATCCTGACATCACTATTGAAGAATCAGCCCAATGGTTAGCTGCCACAAAGAAATCCGAAATTAATCCAATCTATGTTGTTGCACTCAGCACTAGTGATGAACGACTAGCAAAGGTCACCGCTGCCTGCTCAGGCTTTATCTATGCAGCCTCAATTATGGGAGTCACCGGCGCACGTGCCTCAGTCTCATCTGCAGCCGGGGATTTAGTCGCTCGTATTCGTAAGGTCAGCTCATTGCCCGTTGCTGTGGGCCTTGGCGTTTCCACTCGCGAACAGGCTCGCGAGGTTGCCGGTTATGCCGATGGGGTCATCGTGGGTTCAGCCTTTGTCAAAGCCCTCCTTGATGCCCCCGACATCGAAAGCGGCCTTGCTGCAGTCAAGCACTTGGCTCAAGAGCTCTCGTTAGGCGTTCGCGGTAAGTAAGGCCTTATATTTAGCTCAGGTTTTTACAGAGACATCGAGAGATAGAGAAGGAAATCATGGCTGCTCCAAAGGGTAAGAAGAGCGAAGATACTGTCACACGAAATATCGTGATCGGAACAATCGTATTTGTTCTCGTTGCAGTTAGTGGATTCATCTATTTTGAGAAGAACCAAGAAAGCGCCATCTCCCAGGCGATTCCTTCAGCAGTCTCAGAGGAGAGCGGTTACGCCATCTCCTTTAACACCGAACTCACCGGAGTTCCTGTTGTTGATATCTATGAAGATTTCCAATGCCCTGTCTGTATGCAATTTGAAGCAGTCAATATGAAGTATCTCGAATCATTGGTAACTGAAAAGAAGGCAACTGTGCGCTATCACATCCTCTCCTTCCTTGGAGATGAGTCAAAGCGTGCTGCAAATGCATCTGCTTGCGCCAACGAAGAGGATAAGTTCCTTGCATTCCATAGCGCGATGTATGCAAATCAACCAGCTGCCGAGAACTCAGGAGAATGGTCAAATGAGCGCCTGATTGCAATTGGTAAGGCAGCCGGAATCTCCAGCAAGACTTTTGAGAGCTGCGTTAATGAAGGCACCTATGCAGGATGGGTTCAAAAGGTTGCAGAAGCTGCTGCGAAATCTGGCGTGAACTCAACTCCAACTGTCTTCGTTGATGGCAAAGAGATTGATCGCAATAAGGATTACTTCTCAGCCACAAACTTCAAAGCAGCAATCGAGGGATAAGTGCTCCATCGCTCAATTCCCACACCGAGTTTTTCGGTGATAGAAATTGGGCCACTCTCAATTCATGCTTATGCACTCTGCATAATCTCCGGAGTCGCAGTTGCAATATGGCTTAGTAATAAGCGATTTGTTGCAGCCTTTCCAGATGCACGTGGCATTGTCTCTGATGTTGCGGTGGTGGCAGTTCCCGCTGGAGTCTTAGGTGGTCGTCTCTATCATGTCATCACTACACCAGAGCGATTCTTTGGAAGCCAAGGTCGACCTGGAGATATTCTCAAGATCTGGCAAGGTGGCCTCGGCATCTGGGGAGCCATCTTCCTTGGGGGAGTGGGCGCATTTGTTACCTATCTCTATTTGGGTCGCACTCGAAGCCTTCCTAAGTTTCGTCACTTTGCAGATGCAGTTGCACCAGGAATCATCTTCGCCCAAGCTATAGGGCGTTGGGGTAATTGGTTTAATGGTGAGTTATTTGGCAAGCCAACCACACTGCCGTGGGGTCTAGAGATTCCGCAATACCTTCGTCCTGATGGCTTTGAGAATTTTGAAACTTTTCATCCAACCTTTCTCTACGAATCGCTCTGGTGCGCTCTCGTTGGATATCTACTCCTTCAGTACTCATCTCGCTTCGCACCTGGTCAGATATTCACCTTGTATGTTGCTGGGTATTGCGCCGGCCGCCTGATTTTTGAATACCTTCGTATAGATCAAGCACATCTGATTGCTGGTGTCAGGCTCAATGTTTATGTGTCTGTAACGGTAGCTCTCATATCACTGGCTATCTTCCGCAAGTTTTCCAAAACTCCAAGGTAGGCTACCAATATGGCACTTGAAGATGTTTATAGACGCAATCTCCAGCACCGCGCCCATCGCGCAGGCTGGCTCCGTGCTGCAGTCTTAGGAATCAATGATGGCCTTGTCTCTACTGCAAGCTTGATGGTTGGCGTGGCCACCGCAAGTGCTGGACTGGAGAATGCATCGACAATTCTCATTTCAACTGGCGCTGCTGGAATCGCAGCTGGCGCTCTCTCTATGGCAGTGGGTGAATACATATCTGTGAGTTCCCAGACAGATATTGAAAATTCAGATCGTCTCCTTGAGATGGAACATCTTGCAATTGATCCTGAAGGTGAACTTGAAGAACTTGTTGAGATCTATAAATCTCGTGGCCTTGAAGAGCCTCTTGCTCGCCAAGTTGCAATCTCATTGACAGCCAAGGATGCTCTTGCCACCCATCTTCGTGATGAGTTGGGCCATCATCCACATAGCAAGGCACGCCCTGTTCAGGCATCGATTGCCTCAGCAGTGGCATTTACTATCGGTGGACTCATTCCCTTTATCGGAGCTCTGACCTTAGGAGCATCCGTGAGCTCCACCTCTGCTGAGACTCTTGGAATTCTCGCCTTTACTGTGGCGGGATTGATCATCGCCGGTGCTGTTGGAGCCAAGACTGCAGGCTCGCGACTTCTGATTCCGACCCTTCGCGTTCTCATAGGTGGCTGCATCGCAATGGCTGTGACGGCAGGAATCGGCCAGCTCTTTAACGCCTCAGTCGGATAAAGTAGTCATAGCCCTACCTGCCTTGCTAGGCTTCACCACTTAAGAAGACCGGGCCACCGTCGTCCCCATTGCCACATCTGCAGGGTTCTCTGTAGCGCAATCGGTAAGGACAAGATCTATGGCACTCACATCAAACTATCCAGCGGCAGCTGGTCTCTACGACCCTGCCAATGAACATGATGCATGTGGTGTTGCGATGGTTGCAACGCTTAACAAAGTTGCCACCCACGAGATTGTTGAAAAGGCATTGACTGCTCTTCGAAACCTAGAACATCGCGGTGCATCAGGAGCAGAGCCTGATAGCGGTGATGGTGCTGGAATTTTGATTCGTGTTCCAGATGCGTTCTATCGCGCAGTAGTTGACTTCGAACTTCCTGCAGAGGGAAGTTATGCCACAGGTATTGCATTTATTACTGCTGGAAAAGATCTCAAGAGCGAGATCACAGAACTTGCGAAAGAGGAAGGTCTGAGCGTTCTTGGATGGCGCACACTTCCAATTAACTCATCTTCACTTGGTAGAACAGCCCTCTCTGTCATGCCAGATTTCGTGCAGGTATTTCTAGCCGGCACAAAGGGCGAATCTGGAATCCATCTTGAGCGCAAAGCTTTCTGTCTTCGCAAGAGAGCCGAACATAGCCTCGACCTATATTTCCCATCACTTTCATCTCAGACAATTGTCTATAAGGGAATGTTGACTACAGGTCAGCTAGAAGAATTCTTCCCAGATCTCAGCGATGAGCGCGTCGTCTCGCCTTTGGCACTTGTCCACTCTCGCTTTTCTACAAATACCTTCCCTTCATGGCCTCTAGCCCACCCATATCGTTACATCGCTCACAATGGTGAGATCAATACAGTTAAGGGAAATCGCAACTGGATGCGCGCACGCGAGTCACTTCTTAAGAGCGAGTACTTTGGCGAAGATCTTGAGCGCATCTTTCCTATCGTTGAGATGTCAGGATCTGATTCAGCTTCATTTGATGAAGTTCTTGAGCTTCTCTATCTCGGAGGTCGTTCACTCCCACATTCAATCTTGATGATGATTCCTGAGGCATGGGAGAACCATGCAACGATGTCGCAGAAGCGACGCGATTTCTACGCCT
>CAZXVL010000007.1:0-26500 GCA_964644425.1 uncultured Candidatus Planktophila sp. | reverse complement strand
CTTTCCCACGCCTGGCTCACCGATAAGAACTGGGTTGTTCTTTGTGCGACGTGAGAGAACCTGCATAACGCGCTCAATCTCTGTTTCGCGACCGATTACTGGGTCAAGCTTTCCTTCACGAGCTGCTGCTGTGAGGTTGCGACCAAATTGATCGAGAACAAGTGAAGTCGAAGGTGTGCCCTCAGCAGGTCCGCCTTGTGTGACTGCTTCTTTTCCTTGGTAACCTGAGAGAAGTTGAATCACTGTGTTGCGAACGCGATTGAGATCAGCGCCTAACTTAACGAGAACCTGTGCTGCAACGCCCTCACCCTCGCGGATAAGTCCGAGGAGAATGTGCTCTGTGCCAATGTAGTTATGGCCGAGTTGAAGCGCTTCACGCAAAGAGAGTTCGAGAACCTTCTTAGCGCGTGGAGTAAATGGAATATGGCCGCTAGGTGCCTGCTGGCCCTGGCCGATGATCTCTTCAACCTGACCGCGGACGGATTCGAGGGAGATGCCTAGGGACTCAAGGGCCTTAGCTGCGACGCCTTCACCTTCATGGATGAGGCCGAGGAGGATGTGCTCTGTGCCGATGTAGTTGTGGTTGAGCATGCGAGCTTCTTCTTGAGCCAAGACAACTACGCGTCGGGCTCGATCTGTAAAGCGCTCAAACATCGGTAACTCCTTTGTACTGGCCACCCTGCGGTGGAGCGGTAAGCCTATCGCCCACCCTAGGGAGGGCGCGAGGCGTAATGATTGCGTTTATAGAACCCCAAATATGGGGTCAATATTCCGCCCAATACAGGCTATCTAGGTGGAAATCGTGGGCTGAATTAAAGAGTGAGGAGCATTCGGGTATTGCCCAAAGTATTTGGCTTTACCGACTCAAGATCCAAGAACTCTGCCACACCGGCATCGTATGAGCGAAGTAGCTCTGCATAAACATCGGCCTCAACTGGAGTGCCATGAATCTCAACAAAACCAAAGCTGCCGAAGAATTGAGTTTGGAATGTGAGACAGAAGATTCTCTTCACGCCAACTGTATGTGCTCGTTCGATTATCGCCTGAAGAATCTGGTGGCCGATGCCTTGCTTATGAAAATCTTTTGCAACTGCAACAGTGCGAACCTCGGCAAGATCTTCCCAGAGAACGTGGAGTGCGCCGCAACCAACAACTACACCATCGCTTTCTGCGACTATGAACTCTTGGACTGACTCGTAGAGAGTGACAGTTTCTTTAGAGAGCATCTGACCAGGTGCGGCATAGGAATCAACGAGTTCTCTAATTGCCTTTACATCACTAGTTCGAGCCGGGCGTACTGTGATCATTAATCAACTTCTGGCTTAACGAGAGGGAATAAGATTGTTTCGCGGATACCCAGACCTGTAAGTGCCATGAGAAGTCGATCTACTCCCATGCCCATTCCACCCATTGGTGGCATTCCGAATTCCATTGCACGTAAGAAGTCTTCATCTACCTGCATTGCTTCGAGATCGCCTTTTGCCCCGAGTTGCGCCTGCTCGACCAAACGCTCGCGCTGAATAACTGGGTCGATGAGCTCTGAGTAACCTGTTGCAAGTTCAAATCCATCAACATAGAGATCCCACTTCTCAACAACACCAGGTGTTTCACGGTGTGCACGAACGAGAGGGGATGTATCAACTGGATAACCCATCACAAATGTAGGCTCAATCAACTTATCTTGAGCCACATGCTCGAATATCTCTTCAGCAAGCTTGCCTGTAACCCACTTTGGGTCAATCTTCATGCCTAACTTATCTGCATGCTTCTTTAATTGATCGTATGAAGTAAGTGCTGTGACCTCTTCTCCGACGCCTTCTGAAATTGCATCGTAGAGATTGATCTCGCGCCATTGACCGCCAAGATCCTTCTGGCTTCCATCTGCATGAGTGACTACATGTGAACCAGAGACAGCCATCGCTGCATTCTGAATCAATGTCCGAGTGACATCGGCAATCGAACGCCAATCTCCATATGCCATGTAAGACTCAACCATTGCAAACTCTGGCGAGTGTGAAGAATCTGCACCTTCATTACGGAAGTTACGGTTGATTTCAAAGACGCGTTCCATTCCACCAACAACACAGCGCTTGAGGAATAGCTCTGGCGCAATACGCATATAGAGATCCATATCGTATGCGTTACTAAATGTCTTAAATGGACGAGCTGCTGCACCGCCATGCATTACCTGAAGCATCGGGGTCTCAACTTCAATAAAGTCTAAGTTGTTATAGGTATCGCGCAATGAACGCATTACCTGCGGGCGCATGCGAGCGGTTGCACGTGCCTCAGGTCGAACGATGAGGTCGACGTATCGCATACGAACGCGAGTGTCCTCTGACATTGGCTTATGGTCATTTGGCAATGGACGCAGTGACTTTGATGCAAGGGTCCAAGAATTCGCCAAGATTGATAGCTCACCACGCTTTGAGGTGATGATCTCACCGGTAATACTGACAATATCTCCCAGATCTATATCTGACTTCCATGCATCGAGGGCCTCTTGGCCAACTTTGTCGAGTGAGAGCATTGCTTGAAGTTCAGTGCCATCTCCTTCGCGTAAAGTTGCAAAGCAAAGCTTGCCGGTATCGCGCTTAAAAATAATTCGTCCTGTTAAGGATTCGATATCCCCTGTTGCTACATCAATCTCTAGAGCTGTGTACTTTTCGCGAATCTCTTTTAGAGTCTTAGTGCGCTCAACAGCTACCGGATAAGGCTCGACTCCACGCTCAAGAAGTCCAGCGCGCTTCTCGCGGCGAATGCGGAGCTGCTCAGGTAGATCTTCTTCGATTGCAGGCGTGTTATCAGTGGTCATAGTGGGTGGAGTCTACCGATTCTTCTCATGAATCAGACGAAGGCCAATAAGGGTTAAATCTGGCTCATATTCATCGATTGTCTCTGCGACTCCGATAATCAAGGGCGCTAACCCACCTGTAGCAATAACGGTTGGAACTTCATCGTAATCGGCTGCAAGCTCGGCAGTAATGCGGTCTACCAATCCATCAACTTGACCAGCAAATCCAAAGATTGTTCCTGATTGAAGAGCCTCAACTGTGTTCTTACCAATAACACTCTTTGGCTTAATCAATTCAACTTTACGCAACTGTGCGGCGCGAGATGCCAATGCATCTACAGAGATTTCAATTCCTGGTGCAAGTGAACCACCAAGAAACTCGCCTTTCGGTGAGACCACATCTAGATTGGTAGAGGTTCCAAAATCAACAACAATTGCAGGTCCTCCATAGAGAGTGTGGGCCGCCAAGGTATTAACGATGCGATCTGCACCGATCTCTTTTGGATTATCAACTAGAAGTTGGACACCCGTCTTCGTGCCTGGCTCGACAATAGTCGTCGGCAAGGTATCCATGTATGAGGCAATCATCGTACGTAGCTCACGAAGTGTTGCAGGAACTGTAGAACAGATCGAAAGCCCTGTTAACTTATATGCAGATGTAAGAGCACTAAATTGAAGCCAGAGTTCATCTGCAGTTGTGCGAGGGTCGGTCTTTACGCGCCAGGACTTGATGAGCTCTTCGCCTTCAAATACTCCGAGGACTGTATTTGTATTTCCTACATCGACTGTTAACAGCATTGCTACTCCGCTCTCAAATCAAGACCAATATCTAAAACTGTGGCGCTATGAGTCAGTGCGCCAACAGCGATGAAATCAACGCCTGAGTCGGCGTACGCCCTTGCATTAACTAGTGTGATTCCACCCGAGGCTTCAAGCATTGTGCGACCAGCAACTATCGCAACTGCTTGGGCGCAGAGCGCAGGAGACATATTGTCTAAGAGCACTAAGTCAGGATTGAGTGGCAGGACTTCTTGTAACTGCTCGAGAGTATCCACTTCAATTTCGATAGGTGCGCTGGGATAGGCGCTACGCACTGCGGAGAAGGCCTCTTTAACCCCACCTGCTGCTGTGATGTGGTTATCTTTAATCAGAGCAGCATCGCTAAGTGACATACGGTGGTTAGTGCCGCCGCCCATACGTACTGCGTATTTTTCTAGTTGACGATAGCCGGGCGTTGTTTTTCGAGTATCGCGCACCTTGCAATGAGTGCCGGCTATTTCATCGACCCACTTAGCTGTCTCAGTGGCGATTCCGCTGAGATGGCCTACAAAGTTTAGAGCTGTCCGCTCTGCTAGCAAGATTGCTCGAGTATTACCTGTGACAGTAAGCAGGACTTCTCCTGCAGAAATTTTCTCGCCATCACGCATCTTGATCTCAATTGAGCTAAGGCCACACTCTTGAAGTACTGCCTTTACCATTTCGATGCCAGCAAGCACGCCTTCTCTACGAGATCGAAAGTCAGCAGTGCTTATTGAGTCAGCAGGAATTGTAGATACCGATGTGAGATCCTGCCCGCCTTGCAAATCTTCTGCAATTGCCAGCTTAATCAACGTTGTATCGATCATTGATCACTCACCTCCTGATATCCAGTCGTCCAAGATCCTGTTTGATCCACAGATTGAATAATGCGCTTACGCCATAGATCACTAGTCTCAGGAAAATCTTCACGCCAGTGCGAACCACGAGTTTCTTGACGAATCAATGCAGCTTTCAGAATTGCCTGAGCAAGTTGGAATAAGTTAGTTGCCTCCCACGCTTCAACACATGGCTCAGTGCTACGACGATCCTCAATGCGCGTTAGATCCGCGCTCGTCTTTAACAATGAATCAGATGAACGAAGCACACCTGCGCCTTGGCTCATACTCTTTTGGATATCGCCTCGGACTGAAGGATCGAGCAATATCTCGCGTGACGCATTCTCAAGTGGAGTCCCTGGTTCTGGTGTATTTGCTGCAATATCTGCTGCAATGCGGGCGCTAAACACCAGACCTTCAAGGAGTGAATTTGATGCGAGGCGATTAGCCCCGTGTACTCCAGAGCAGGCAGTCTCTCCGCAGGCATAGAGCCCGGGAACGCTGGTGCGGCCGTTGAGATCTACACGTACTCCGCCAGATGCGTAATGAGAAGCTGGCGCTACAGGAATGAGATCCTTCATGGGATCAATGTTGTGTGAAAGACATGAAGCGTAAATTGTGGGGAATCGTTTTTCGAAACCTTCAATATGTCTCACATCTAGCCAAACATGGTGAGCGCCGGTCTGATTCATAACTCGCATGCTTGCAATTGCAACGACATCACGAGGAGCGAGTTCGGCAAGTGGATGAACACCTTGCATAAATCGATTTCCGTTGTCATCAAGAAGATATGCACCTTCACCGCGCACCGCTTCAGAGATCAGTGGTTGTTGGCCTTGAGAATTTTCTCCGAGCCAGAGAACAGTAGGATGAAATTGAATGAACTCAACATCGGCGACTTTTGCTCCGGCGCGAAGAGCTAGTGCCACTCCATCACCAGTAGAGACCGAAGGATTAGTCGTCTGTGCAAATACCTGACCGAGGCCACCTGTTGCAAGAACTACAGCCTTTGCTAGCGCGCGACCAACACCATCACGACTACCAGCACCAATTACGTGCAGAGTCACGCCACAAATTTCACCATCTTGGTCTTTGAGTGCATCAAGAACAAGAGCATGTTCTACAACTTCAATTTCAGGATCGTTCTGCACTGCAGCAAGAAGTGCGCGTGAAACTTCAGCACCTGTCGCATCTCCTCCTGCATGGATGATTCGGTTGCGGTGATGTCCACCTTCTCGAGTCAGTGAAATCTCCCCCGACGCTTCTGTATCAAATATGGCACCACGCTCAATGAGTTTGCGAACAGCTTCAGGACCCTCTGTAACAAGTACTCGCACTGCAGTTCGATCGCAGAGCCCCGCTCCTGCTTCAAGGGTGTCAATTAAGTGATCTTCAGGTGAGTCACCCTCACCCAGAGCTGCTGCAATACCGCCCTGTGCCCATTTTGTTGAGCCTTCATCAACTCGAGCCTTGGTTACTAGAAGAACTGATAATCCAAAAGTTCTACATTGAAGTGCTGTAGTTAAACCTGCAATACCTGAGCCAACGACAATCACATCGGCAGATGCTGTCCATCCTGGGGCAGGGGCGAGTAGCTTCATTACTCCCCCACTTTCTTCACTGCCATATTGTCGAGCAAACGGACTCCATTAATCCAACCGGCGACAATCGCACGCGTAAATTGGGTTGATGCAGTCGGGGCTTGGAAGGATGTTTCATCAATATAGTCCGCATAATCAAGGGTGAACTCTTTCTCTGTTGCCAGAATCTGGCGTAGCTCTTCTTGACTATGAGATTGGCTTAGAGCCCGAGAGATCACGGTAGATGCGGCTCTACCTTCTGCAGTCAGTCGTATGTTGCGTGAGGACATTGCAAGGCCATCGCTTTCGCGAACAATCGGTGCGGCAATGATCTCTACCTCGTTCGCAATTTCACGAATTAGCGCAAGCTGTTGGAAATCTTTCTCACCAAAAATTGCTACTTTGGGTTTGAGCAGATCAAAGAGCCTGCGAACAACGGTGACAACTCCATCAAAGTGGCCAGGGCGTGATGCCCCTTCATAGAGAGAGCCAATAGGCCCCGCACTTAACTTCTTGAAGCCAGCTGGGTAGATATCGTCGTAGGTGGGAAACCATAAATGGGTAACGCCATACTGTTTCGCAAGTTCAATATCTCGTTCTGGTGTGCGCGGATATTTCTCTAAATCCTCTGCACTCTCAAATTGAAGTGGGTTTACAAAGATACTTGCAACTACGTTTTCTGAATACTCTTTTGCAATCGTGAAGAGTGAACCGTGACCTGCATGAAGTGCACCCATCGTGGGAACAAATGCACATGCGGAAGCCAGCTCACGCACATCTGTAATCACTTTCATGGCTCCAGTCCTTTCAGGTACCGGGCGGTGTGGCTTAAGTCTAAAGCGTTATCGCAGTTGTGCCAAAAGTTCGCTGACCTTGCCATGCGTAAGAAGGAGAGCATCTGGTTCAATTTCAAGCCACGGTTCAAGTACAAAGCGACGTTCGTGCGCTCTGGGATGAGGCAGTGTGAGCTCATCGGCATAACTCAGAATTGATCCATATTGGATGAGATCTAGATCTATTGTGCGAGGTCCCCAGTGCTCAATTCGTTCACGGCCTAAAGCTTTCTCAATTCCATGCAGAAGAGCTAAGAGATCAGATGCTGGCAGATCACTCTCTGCAATCAATACTGCATTCAGATAGTCGGGCTGCTCTGGGCCACCAACGGGGGCGGTGGTGTAATAGCTCGAAATCAACTGAACATCTAGAGCCTCTCGCAATAAGGCGACGGCTATATCCATCTGTTCTTTCGGATTACCAATATTGGCACCGAGGGCGATTACTGCTCTCATCGCGAAATAGTTACCGATATATCTGTCACGCTCTCCTGTACAGGGGCAGATGGTTTATGAACTGTCACTGCAATCGCTTGAATGGCCGGGAAGTTCTCTTTAATCGTATCTGCGATAAAACCAGCAAGTCGCTCGATAAGATCAAATTGAAGCTTCTCGATCGCCTCTTTAGCGATCGCGGTAAGAAGACTGTAATCAACTGAGTCATTGAGATTATCGCTATAGCTAGCAGCGGAGAGATCAATTTCAATATCCAGATCTACAAAGAAGTCTTGGCCATCGCGCTTTTCAAAGTCGAAGACTCCATGGTAGCCAAAACCCTTGATGCCCTTTATTGAAATCTTGTCGTTCATCACTTCACCAACTCTACGTGCGGTCCAACGCTATGAACACGTATTGCCCAGATTCCTTTGCCGATGAGCGACTCTGAAATTTTCAAGGTTCCTGCTTCACGCTCATCTGGGGAGTCTGCGCCGATGAATCGCTTTCGAGAATGCCCGATCAGTACTGGGTATCCCAGTGCCGTGAACTCATCAATTCGATTGAGGATCTCCCAATTATGTTCAGCATCTTTTGCAAATCCAAGACCTGGATCAAGAATGATGTTCTCTCGCTTAATACCTGCAGCAAGAGCTTTCTCAAGATTAAATGTGATCTCTGCAATAACCTCTTCTACAACGTTTTCATAAGTTGCATGCGAGTTCATTTCTTTCGAGTGAGCTCGCCAATGCATCAAGGTGTATTTACAACCTAATTGAGCAACGGTCTTGAACATCTCTGGATCAGCCTGGCCGCCACTCACATCGTTAACAATCGTTGCCCCTGCTTCAACGCCAAGCTTTGCAGTGCTTGCACGCATTGTGTCGATGCTGATCTGAATACCAGTGCGAGCAAGCTCTTTAATGACGGGAAGTACTCGTTGCTGCTCTTCTTCCTCTGAAACCCGCTCTGCACCTGGCCGCGTTGATTCACCACCAATGTCGATGATGTCGACACCTTCTTCAATCATCTCTAAGCCACGAGCAACAGCGTGCTCAAAGGTGAAGTGTTTTCCACCGTCGGCAAAGGAATCCGGTGTGACATTGAGAATTCCCATGACCAACATAGAAATTACCGGGTAGTGATCAAACTAATTGCTTCGGCGCGAGTCGCTGGGTTGGTAAGGGCCCCACGAACTGCTGAGGTGGTTGTGCGCGCCTGAGACTTACGAACTCCACGCATCGACATACAGAGATGCTCACAATCAATGATCACAATTACTCCGAGAGGATTAAGGATCTCGACCATCGCATCTGCAATCTGAGTTGTGAGGCGCTCTTGAACTTGAGGGCGACGTGCAAAGAGATCTACGAGTCGAGCAACCTTTGAAAGACCAGTGATTTTCCCACTTGGTATATAACCAACATGGGCAACGCCATGGAAAGGGGTTAGATGGTGCTCGCAGTGAGAGAAAACTTCGATATCTCTAATGATTACAAGCTCTTCATGGCCGATATCAAATGTAGTTGTGAGTACATCCTCTGGTCGCTGCCATAGTCCTTCAAAATTCTCTTTGAATGCTCGAGCAACGCGCGCAGGAGTCTCTTGAAGCCCTTCACGGTTTGGATCCTCACCCAGGGCGAGAAGTAGCTCACGCACAGCATTCTCAGCGCGCTCTTGATCAAATGGCGCACTTGCGCGGCCATCATCAGAACTCATTGAGATGGAGCTGATATCACTCACTCTTCATTCGCCTTCTTCACGCGACGAGCACGCTTTGGCTTTGCCTCTTCGCTCTCAACTACAACAGGCTCAACGCGCTCTGTCATTGCCACAGGAGGGATTTCAGAAGGGATGCGTGTAAGAGAGCCTGTCCACTTAGGACGTGCGGGCCAATCAATGACATTTGCAAAGATCTCAGCAATTTCTTCTTTATTGAGCGTCTCCTTCTCAAGAAGAATGACAACCATCGCATCCATTGTTTCGCGGTTTGCAACCAAGATATCAAACGCCTCTTGATGGGCATTCTCAATTAACTTACGGATCTCAGCGTCCACAGTTGCAGCAACGGATTCAGAGTAATCGCGCTGATGCCCATACTCGCGACCAAGGAATGGTTGTGAAGAATCTGCACCGAGCTTTATTGCGCCAATTGCTTCGGTCATTCCATATTGAGTCACCATGGCACGAGCAAGTGCTGTTGCTTTCTCAATATCATTTGAAGCACCTGTAGAAGGATCATGGAAAATCAACTCTTCTGCAGCGCGTCCACCAAGTGAGTACGCAAGTTGATCAAGTAACTGATTGCGTGTTGTTGAGTACTTGTCTTGATCAGGAAGAACCATAGTGTAACCAAGTGCACGTCCGCGAGGCATGATCGTGACCTTATGCACTGGATCAGTATGAGCAAGTGCGCGTGCAACAAGTGCGTGACCAGCCTCGTGATAGGCGGTAACGCGACGCTCTTCTTCTGACATCAAACGAGTTTTACGCTGAGGTCCCGCCATCACGCGATCAATGGCTTCATCGAGTTGAGGATTGTTAATTGCTTTCAATCCCTCGCGCGCTGCAAGTAGCGCAGCTTCGTTGAGAACATTTGCAAGGTCTGCTCCAGTAAAACCTGGAGTGCGACGTGCATAAGCAAGAAGATCGACATCTTCAGAGATCGGCTTATTCTTTGCGTGAACTTTGAGAATGTCCCCACGACCCTTCAGATCTGGGCGATCAACCGGAATCTGGCGATCAAAGCGACCTGGGCGAAGAAGTGCTGGGTCGAGAACATCAGTGCGGTTAGTCGCAGCGATCAAAATGACCTGACCATTTGCCTCAAAGCCATCCATCTCAACAAGAAGTTGGTTGAGTGTCTGTTCACGTTCATCGTGACCGCCACCCATACCTGTTCCACGTTGACGTCCAACAGCATCAATTTCATCGATGAAAATAATTGCTGGGGCATTGGCCTTTGCTTGCGCGAAGAGATCACGAACACGTGCTGCACCAACACCAACAAACATTTCAACAAAATCTGAACCAGAGATTGAATAGAAAGGCACTTTTGCTTCACCTGCAACAGCACGAGCAAGAAGTGTCTTACCTGTTCCTGGAGGGCCAAAGAGCAGAACACCCTTTGGAATCTTTGCACCGAGCAATTGATACTTTGTTGGATCTGCCAAGAAATCCTTAATCTCTTCAAGTTCTGCAATTGCCTCATCTGCTCCTGCAACATCGGCAAAGGTATTTTGAGGAATTTCATTATCTTGAAGCTTCGCGCGTGATTTACCGAAGCTAAATACCTTATTGCCGCCTTGTGCTTGGCTCATGAGGAAGAAGAGCAAGAAACCAATGAGAAGAATTGGTCCAAATGAAACAAGCAGGGTCATAAAGATTGATGGAGATGGAACTTCAACATTCCAACCCTTAATCGGTGGATTAGCGCTAAGTGCATCAACAAGAGTTGGCTCTTGGCGAGCTACATATGAGGCTTCGACCTTTGATGAACCATTGATTGTCTTTCCAGGCTTCAAAATGAGCTGAATTACTTGATCCTGATCAATGATCAACGCTGATTCAACGTTGGACTGTGCAATTGCATCAATCGCCTGTGAAGTCTTAATGACTGTGTAACGATTTGCAGCACTTGAAATCTGTCCAAAGATTGTTACGACAAAGATTGCGATAACAATCCAAAAGAGTGGTCCGCGGAATAGCTTTCGAGTGCGAGAGACAGGCTCTTTCTTCGACTTGTTAGCTGGATTATTGCCTGTTTGCTTCGGGGCTTTCACGGGAGCAAACTTCTTCAGCGGATTGTTTGGGGATTTCTTTTCGCTGCTCATTGCTATCCTTTATTCGTACATGTGCTTTGCAAGCACACCAATAAATGAGAGGTTGCGGTACTTCTCATCGAAGTCAAGACCGTAGCCCACAACAAAGTCCTTAGGAATATCAAAACCAACATACTTACACTCGACCTCGACCTTTGCAGCCTCTGGCTTACGAAGGATTGTCAGAATCTGCACATCGGCGGCTCCACGTGAGAGAAGGTTTTCTCGCAGCCAAGAAAGTGTGAGACCGGTATCGACGATATCTTCAACAATCAAAACATTACGTCCAGTGATATCGCGATCGAGATCCTTAAGGATGCGCACAACTCCACTGGACTTTGTTCCTGATCCGTATGAGGAGACCGCCATCCAATCCATCTCCATATGAATTTGCATAGCGCGAGTCAGATCAGCCATCGCCATGATTGCGCCCTTGAGCACGCCGACGAGGAGAACATTCTTATCCTTGTAATCTGCATCAACTTGAGCTGCTAGTTCTGCAACGCGTGACTTGAGTTCTTCCTCTGTTGCGATAACGCGCTCGACATCGGTTCCGACTGATGCTAAATCCACCTGGACGCTCCTTATAGATTTGCCTCTAGCGGCCTAGCTAGGGCTTGGATGAGAGAGACAGTCTGCCCGAAATTCGCTCAACCTTCACACCGCCAGAGAGCGCGAGCTCACCTTGGCCGTTCCAAGCAGAGATCAGGGCATCCATCGCCCCAATCTGCTCAAAAGTCAGCGTCCCAGGGGTGACGCCGGCGCTCAGGGCTGCGGCGCGCAGAATTCGGGTGCGGATGGCTCGAGGCAGGCCAGCCAAATGCTGGCAATCAAGATCGGTGAGATCTACCCCTGCCATCTCTCGCTCTGCCCAACTATCGAGGGCATCGGCATCATCGCGAAGAAGCGCTGCGCTACGAACAAGAGCACGAGAGATTCCTGGGTCAAGCTTTTCTTCTAAATATGGGATTACCTCGCGGCGTACTCGCACTCGAGTAAATTCGTTATTGAAATTATGTGGATCGCTCCAGAATTCAAGTGAGAGCTCTCTACATGCTCGCTCTGTCTCTTCTCTCGAAATAGAAAGTAGCGGGCGAATGTAGTGATTTTTCTCCTCTGACATTCCTGCAAGAGATCGTGCTCCCGATCCGCGCGCAAGTCCTAGTAGAACTGTCTCTGCCTGATCATTAAATGTGTGACCTAAGAAGATTTTCGTTGCTTTCGTTTCTTGAAGGATTTCGTTAAGAGCTTGATAACGAACATCACGAGCGAGAGCTTCGAGGTTGGACTCAGAAGCGACCATGACTTTCTTAACAAAAACTTGAACATAGCCCATCTCCTTTAATTGATTAGATACACGTGATGCTTGCACACCAGAATTTTCTTGAAGTTGATGATCAACTGTGACAGCAACAGCATTCAGTGCGCGAGATTGAGATTCGACAAGAAGTGCGTGTGCAAGTGCAAGTGAATCTGCGCCACCTGATACGGCAACAATAAAAGTGTCGCCTGGCTCAAGTTGATCAAGATGTGGTTTTACTGCGTTACGAATCGAGACAATTGCCTCAATCATTTAAGTCCTCGAGTCATTTCTAGACTCGGCCACCAAATGGCATAAGGCCTTTAACAGAGTAAATGCTTGAGTAAATTAGGCCAGTCTTCTTTGAATTTGCTTCCCACATCATTCCATTGCCTGCATAGATTGTGATGTGGTGAATGGTTCCGATTGTTCCCTTGTATGAATAGAAGAGAAGATCGCCAGGCTGAAGCTGAGTAAGTGGAACGTGATAGGTGTAACCAGCGTAGAGCGCTGAGTTGAGGCGATCCCAGTTAGGCCAACCGAGTCCTGCAGATCTATAGGCTGCATAGACAAGTCCTGAGCAGTCAAATGAGTTTGGTCCTTGCGTGCCCCAAATGTATGGCTTACGCGCTTGGACCTGCTTCTTGGCAAATTCAACTGCAGCAAGTCGCTGTGCTTCTGTGGTGCGGAATGTCGAACGCCCCTTAAAGCCACGATCTGGCCAGACCTTTGCCTGATTAATTGTTGTTGTAGCGGTATTCGCTTGGCTCTCTTCAAGGAGTGCAAGCTGACGTTGCTGTTCAAGAGTTACACGAACCTTGCGTGCGGATGTGAGTTCTTTCATCAACTTATCTTGAACAGCGCGGAGCTTATCTACCTCTTTCTGCTGAAGAGCTTGCGCATCATCGGCTACCTTCTTTGCAGCAGCAACTTTGGCAGTGGCAGTCGCCTGCACGGCGCGCGCTTCATCTGCCTTCTGCTTTGCAGCCTTTGCAACTATCTCTGCTGCTTTAAAGCGATCGAGCGCAGTTGAGTTGCGTGCTCCAAGAGTATTCAGGGTCGAAAGCTGATCAACTAAATCTTGTGGTCCATTGGCGCTCAGAAGCGGCTGAATATCGGTGAGGGACCCACCCAAGATGTAGGCACTTGCCGCCATCTTTCCAATTGTCTTATGTGCATCTGCAACAGCAAGTGCAGTCTCAGCAGCATGAGCTGCTGCCGCATTTGCTGCAGCTGTTGCGACATCGAGTTCGCGCTTTGCACTTAAGTAGAGCGCGCGCGCTTCATTTGCCTTTGCTGTCAGTTGCTTAAGGGTTAAATTCGCAGATGCTAATTTCTTTGCCGCGGCATCGGCAGCTTTCTTCTTGGCGGCCTCTGCCTTCTTGGCAGCTTCAATCTCGGCCAAAGTTGGCTTGGGTTTAGCAACAGCTGGCGTCGAGGCAAGGGTAAGTGCACCCATGAGGGCGAGAGCTATTACGGACTTGCGGCGCATTATTCAAGAATAAGTGAGGTGAGGTACTTACGCAGTGCCAACTGCCACTGTGTCGCACAATCTCATTAAATTCACATTATTTCTCAGATGTTCAACAATCTGATTAGTTAGCTACATCTCTCTTTACAAAGAGAAAGATTGAGATAACCGTGAAGAGAGCAACGTATGCCGAGCCAAGGGTCAGTGCATATTGGTATGAAATATCTTCAGATCCACCTGAAGCGATAGTGGTGAACTGTGACACCGGGGTCCACTTAGGTGCATTGGAGTTAACCAATGAGAGAAGGCCTTCGAGAATTAATGACCAAATCACACCGATTGATATCGATGAGATTGGGGAGCGGAAGATAAGTCCAAGGACTAAACCAAAGATTCCGAAATAGATAAGAGATATAAAGATATTGAGGAAGGTGCGGGCGATCTCAGACCATCCTTCAGAGGTGAACCAGAGTGCTGTCGAGACATCTACTGAAGGTGCAATGAGATAGACGATTGCGACGCTGATAAACATATTGACGAAGGCAATCAAAAGTGCAAATGACTTCATCGCAGCAAACTTACCCATAAGCAATGTAAAGCGACTTGGTTGGCGAACCAATAGGTTACGCAACGTGCCGTAGGTGTATTCGTGCGAGATCTGAGCTGCAAAGACACAGAGCACTGTGATTCCTAAGAAGAAACCGACGCTACCAATGGCAATGACTGAGCCTTCAGTGCTCTCAAGTATTGGGCGGCCGATAACTGCTCCGCGATCGCCGTTGCCATTAGGTGAATCAACATTCTTGAAAAGAAAGATGCTAACCAGAACGGTAAAGAAGAGAGAGCCGGCCATTGAGCCTGCGACCAACATTGGGCGACGGAGTTTGCGCCATTCGGCACGAAAGACGTTCAACATTTAAAGGCCCCCTGTCATTTCAAAGAATGTCTCTTCGAGGTTTGGTGTTGTCGGCAAAAGTTTGGAGAGAGTGATTCCCTCGTCGAAGGCAAGCTCATTAAGAGTTGCTGCCCAGTTGTGCGGTCCTTCAATAAAGGCTTCTTCATCTTTAATAAAGGCGTTATGTCCTGCAGCTTTTGCTAGGGCAACAATTTTCTTCAAGTCACTCTTGCGTGATGTCTTTACGATGATCAGTGGCTTCTGAGCAGCGAGAAGTTCGGACATAGGTCCTGCAAAGATAACTTTGCCCTTTCGCAGCATCACGATGTGCTCTGAGATGAGTTCTAGCTCAGAGAGTAAATGAGATGAAACAAAAACTGTTGTCCCGCCTTCTGCAAGACGTTTAATGAGATCGCGAACCTCTTGAATACCTTCTGGATCAAGACCATTAGTTGGTTCATCGAGAATGAGAAGTTTTGGATTAGGAAGTAGAGCTGCTGCGATCCCAAGGCGCTGCTTCATTCCTAATGAATAGGTCTTGTATTTATGCTTTCCACGACCTTTAAGGCCAACAAGATCGATGAGCTCTTCAACTCTGCCCTGATCGATTCCACCCATTGTTGCAAGCACGCGCAAATTTTCTGCACCAGATAGCGCTGGATAGAAGGCTGGGCCTTCAATCATCGCTCCCACGTGAGAAAGGTATGAAGCGGGGTCTGTGATGGGATGGCCTAAGACGCTTCCGCTTCCCTTAGTGGGTGCAATCAGGCCTAGGAGCATTCGAATCGTTGTTGTCTTACCGGAACCATTAGGACCAACAAATCCGCAGATTGAACCCTGAGGAACTGTGAAGGTCGCCTCTGATAGCGCAGCGACATTCTTATACTGCTTAGTAAGTCCGTGAACTTCAATTGCATGGGTGCTCATGCGCGAAAGTATAGAGATACTCAGTACAAACTGAGCTACCTCTGCATCTAGAATTAGCTCATGAGTAAAGATGCATGGGGATATCAGCCTCGCAATGACCGGCCTGCACCTGATTGGGAAGTTCACTCTCAGACCGATGCAGTGCGCGCGGGGCTAACCCGAACTGGTTTCGGTGAAACATCTGAAGCCCTCTTTCTCAATAGTGGATTTACATACTCCAACGCCCAAGAGGCACTCGATGCATTTACAGACGAGACCGATCACTATCTCTATAGCCGTTTCCATAATCCCACTGTTGCTATGTTTGAAAAGCGACTTGCTGCGATTGAAGGCGCGGACTACTGCCACGCATTTAGTTCTGGAATGGCTGCAGCCTTTGCATCTCTTGCATGTTTAGTGCAAGCCGGCGATCACATCGTTGCAACCGCATCTATGTTTAGCTCTTGCCACGTAGTCATCACAGAAATCTTGCCTAAGTGGGGCGTGACTTATGAACTCGTGAAGGCAAATGATCTAGATGGTTGGGCAAAGGCGCTCTCCAAGCCAGCTAAGGCTGTCTTTATTGAGACTCCCAGCAATCCTTTAATGGAGATTACAGATATTCGTGCAGTCAGCGAACTGGCCCATAAAGCTGGGGCCACTGTCATCGTCGACAATGTCATGGCATCTCCAGTATTGCAACGTCCATTAGAGCTAGGTGCAGATGTTGTTATGTACTCTGCAACAAAACATATTGATGGTCAGGGGCGAGTCCTCGCAGGCGCTCTCCTTGGATCGTTTTCATACATTCACGAGAAGTTGCTTCCATTTACTCGCCACACCGGTCCATCATTGAGCGCATTCAATGCATGGGTCTTGCTGAAGTCACTTGAGACTCTTGAGATGCGCGTAGAGCGCATGAATTCAAATGCTCAGAAAATTGCTGAGTATTTAGAGGGTCGAACTGAGTTAAAGAGTGTTCGCTATCCAGGTCTTGCCTCTCATCCTGATGCTGCTGTGATTAAGAAGCAGATGAAGGGCGGTGGAACAACGATTGGTATTGAATTTAAGGGCTCACAGAAGGATGCCTTTAAGTTTATGGATGCCCTTCGCGTCATTGACATCTCTAACAACATTGGAGATAGCAAGTCACTGATTACTCATCCATCTTCGACCACACATCGCCGTCTATCAGCTGAAGTTCAACTAGAGATGGGCATTACGCCAAGTGTCCTACGGCTGTCTGTAGGGCTAGAGCACGTTGATGATTTGATTAAGGATATTGATCAAGCGCTCAGTAATTGAGCAATCACCAATAAAGCTGAGAGTGCAGTCAAGTAGGTAATTGACCAATGAAATATTGCGCCTGCAACTTTATTGTAGTTATCTGAATTTTCTTTGAGCGCAAATAGTTGAAATGTAAACACGGCACCTAATGCAACAGTTGCCATGAGTGACCAGACCGGTAGCTCAGCTAATTGGATAAGAGCGGTTGAGCAGAGAACCATTGCAATGGTGTGAAACCACATCTGACCAATTACATTTGCTCGCGTTGCAACTGATGGAAGCATAGGAATTCCTGCAGCCGAGTAATCATCTTTGTACTTAATTGCTAGCGCCCAGAAATGTGGTGGTGTCCAGAAGAAGATCACCATAAAGAAAGCGATAGGCACAAGAGTGAGATCATTTGTAACCGCAGCCCAGCCGATTAGAACTGGCATGCATCCTGCAGCGCCACCCCAGACAATGTTCTGAGATGTATTGGGTTTAAGTGCGATTGTATAAATAACGACGTAATAACCAATTGCAATCGCAGTAAGTAGCGTTGCAAGTGGTGTGGTGAAGAACCAGAAAATTGCGAGTGAGATAAGTCCGATTGCTGAGGCAAATACTGCAGCTGCAGTTCTAGTAACTGCGCCAGTAACAATCGGGCGCTTGGCCGTGCGCTTCATCAACTTATCGCGCTCAGATTCAATAACCATATTAAATGCATTCGCAGATCCGGCAGCGAGAGTTCCTCCGAAGAGCGTCCAGGCTAAGAGAGAAAGGGATGGAACTCCTTTTTCAGCAAGTACGACCGCTGGCACCGTCGTGATGACCAATAGCTCAACGACCCGAAGTTTCATCAGGTCGATATAGGCGCGAATTATGGTCACACGCTTAGCTTAAGGGCGATTAGCAGGCTCTTACGCGCTGAATCTCAGCACTTTCTCAGTGAGAAGGCCTACTTTCTACTTATTGAACTACCCCATGAGGCGGTACTGAAAGGAATAGCTATGACACAGGACACTAATTCTGAAAAGCCAGAGTGGTTTGAACTCATAGATGGCAACGCTCCTTCGGCGCAGGTGCAGAAGGTGAATAAGTTCCTTCCAGCAATGGCGGTAGTTGTTGCCGGTGCGATCATCGCATCTGGTGCTCTATTGGCAAATGCATCAGAGGAGCCAACAAATCAGGTTGTCACCGCAGCATCTCAAGCATTGACATCTGATCAAGTCGGCACAGTTGCAACCGAGAATTCAACACCTGGGGTAACTAACCCTGCTAACCCAGCATCGACTCCAGGGATGCTTCCACCAAGTGGTGGAGATGATGATGATTATGAAGATGACGAACATCACGATGATCACGATGACGATGATCATGATGATGATCGACGATCACATCACGGAGATCACGATGATGAAGAGGATGACGACTAAAGGTCAAGCTTAAGGATTTGTAGCAGTAACCGTCTCGCTTGAGGGGGCAGGCGGTATCAGTTCGGGCAATAGAGGTTTCGCGATCTTTCCTAAGATTCGATCCACTGTTGCCCGAACTTTCTTTGTCACGGTGTAACTACGACTATGTTGATCAGCAATGACGACAAAAATGTATTGATGGTTCTCTGATTCGATATAGCCAGCTAAATTTGTCGTACCGTTAAGAGTTCCTGTCTTTGCTCTTACCAATCCCACAGCACTAGGTGCTGTATCGATGAATCTTTCAGTGAGCGTTCCTGAAATTCCGCCAACAGGAAGACCGTCAACAAGAGGGGCAAATTTCGGATCTCTTGCAATCACTAGAAGCAATTGAGCTACTTGAAAAGCACTCAGGCGATTTTCACGCGATAGTCCGCTGCCATCTTTGACAATTAAGTTCTGGCTGCTGATGTTGTAACTTTCAAGGAGTTCTCTAAAGGTCTTCTCTACCCCTTTATCATCGCGCGTATTTCCCGCTGCATCAGATGCAGCTCTAGCAACTCTTTCTGAGAGTAAGTTATCGCTCCATGTAAGGGCCCAGTCGACGATGGTCTCAAGGCGAGGTGAAGTCGAGGAGATAATCTGAGTTGTTGAGCGTTGAATAGCACCTTCGGGCGAGGTGCGCTTGAGAGATATCGGGACTTTTCTCGCCTTGAGATATCGCTCAATCTCAGCAACATCTTGCGGATAGAGATTGCTATAGAGCAGCTGAGTGCCATCGAGTGATCCGGCATTGTTCAGGGAAAGAGCGTTAACAATGTGCCATTCAAGTTTGGCCATAGATGTGCGCTTCATCCGTTGAGCAACTTTTGCGTCATAGCTAATCCAAGGATCAAGTGAGCCCTGGAGCACAACTGTCTTGCTATCTGTGCTCTGCCAGAGAGAAGTCGTGTATGAATCATTGGGAGTCAGATGGGTATAGGCAGCAGCAGCTGTAAGAATCTTGATGACCGATGCTGGCTTGCGTGGAGAGTTGCCATTGCTTTCATAGACAACTTCTCCACTTGCTTGATCCATCACGATGACAGATGGGTTTGCAAGTGCAGGCGTGCGCACTAATTGCGTGAATGCAGATGTGACAGCTGTGACATCTGCTGCAAATAAATAAGTTTGCGGTATGACTTGAAGCCCCAAGACGAGGCTAAGTAATACCGCAAACTTACGGAACAAAGAATTACTTCCAGCCCAGAGCGATGAGGAAGTTAAACACGGTGAGTCCAAGCATTGTGCCCCAGACCCATGTATTCACAGATGGCTTCTTCACATTGCGATAGCCCAAGAAGAGAATTCCTGCCAGAACTAATGTCTTGATTCCGACCTTCATATGATTCAGTGTCTCTGCGGGTTCTGTTGCTGTCGCAGGGTGGGCATCCTTAAAGATGCTTGTCATGACGATTCCGGCAACGAGAGCAGTTAATCCGGCATGGATGATTCCTGGATTAAGTTTGCGTGGGCTCTTTTGAGCTTGAGATAGGAGCAATCCCAGGATTCCTAGAATGCTCAAAATGTGAATCGCAAGTGCAATATAAAATACAGTCTTCATGGCACTAGTTTAGAGTGCAGTCATGGAAATCAAGACACCTGCCGAGATTGGTCCGGGTGAATTCTTCCCGGTAGTAGGCGTGGGTCCTCATCCTCTGCCTTTGCCTGAAGGAGATCAATACGACCCAGAACTTCTTGCAAATGGCGATCGCCGTAATGTCTTAGACCATTACCGATATTGGTCAGTTCCGGCCATAGTTGCGGATCTGAATACAAAAAGACACAAGCTCCAGATTGCTATCGAGAATTGGCAGCATGATCTCAATATTGGCTCAGTTGTGCGCACAGCAAATGCCTTTAATGTCTCTGCCGTCCACATAATTGGAAAGCGCGATTGGAATAAGCGTGGGGCGATGGTCACTGATCGCTACCTCACCGTTATCCATCATCCCACTGTTGCCGATTTTGCAAAGTGGTGTGCAGATAATGACTTACCAATCATAGGAATCGATAACGTGCCAACATCACGCAACCTTGAAGGATCTAATGTCCCTGAAAGTTGCGTACTTCTCTTCGGTCAAGAAGGTGCAGGCATGTCAGATGAAGCGATCGAGGTTTGCTCTGTCTTATATGCAATTGAGCAATATGGATCAACTCGATCAATGAACGCATCTGCAGCGGCTGCAATTGCCATGTATCACTGGGCATTACAGCACCTGCCACGTAAGTCTTAACTTACTCGAGAATCTCTCGAACTGTAGTCAGACGGCGCTCAATCTCATCTGCCTCTTCAATGCGTCCAAGCTGGCGCATGACATTGGCAATTCGAGTTTCAATATCAATAATGAACTCGAAATCTTTTCCATCTTCTTCAGCAGTAATTTGAAGAACCCCATCAAGAGTTGCTAGGCCTTCTTCTAGCTTTCCTAGAAGGACTTCAGCCTTGCCATACTCAAAGAGGGCAAAGGTTTCGCGGCGGTGATCGTGAGCTGTGTCAAAGACATCAATTGCTTTGCGCGCAGCCTCCATTGCCGCTTCGCCATCACCAAGTTCGTTGTAGCACGAGGCAATCTTTTGATCACAACGGGCAACATGAAGGACTTCTTTCTCTCCCTTAAATGATGCACGAGCCTCTTGAAAACAGATAATGGCTTCGTTGTAATTCTTGAGTTCGCGATGTGCGCAACCGATGAGATGCATATCGTTTGCCGCACCAATTGTGTTTCCATCAACTAAATGCTCTTGTGCGCACTCATACATGGTCTCGATGACTTTTTCGTAATTCTTTGAGGAATACCACCACTCTCCAAGAGTGCAGGCAAGTTCTAATGCAACTGGTGATTTATTCTCACGTAAAATTTCAACTGCTTTCGACATCGCAGTTGCGGCCTCATCCATGCGCTTGAGTTGATTAAGGTTGTAACCAATAGCTGAATACGCCTGAGCTAATCCGTCACTTGAAACATTTGCACCAAGTTCGGAGTAGATATCGCGAGCAGTTTCTGCCAGAGCGAGCGCCTCGTCATATTGACCACGGGCAAATATGCGAGCGCTAAGTTCGTAGTAAGTATCGGCTCTTTCTTCGCCACTTACCTCAGGGATTCGATCCCAGAGCATCTCTTCGGTGAGGATCTCATCCCCATCGCGGCTGCCATCATCGTTACTCATCGGCGCACCTCCTTGAAGCTCCTACTGCTGACCCTGCCACTGCTCTGGCCTGGATTCCCGCACTCTAGACCTAACCCACGCTCAGTGGCGGTTATTTTGAGGAGGTAACCGGTCAATCGAGTGGAAATAGCCCCCAATCCCCCGTACCCTTCTACATGCAAATCATTTGCATCTAGCCATATGGAGAGACCATGCATATCCCAGACGGGTTTATCGATCTACCTACCTCAGCAGCTTTTGTAGCTGTTAGCGCGGCAGGAGTGGGCGTTGCCCTCAACGGCGCAAAGCGTCAATTGAACGAGAAGAGCGCCCCACTGGCTGGCCTCACAGCGGTCTTCGTCTTTGCTGTGCAGATGTTTAACTTCCCTGTTGCCGCCGGAACTTCTGGGCACCTTTTAGGCGGTGCACTCGCTGCCGTTCTTGTCGGGCCATTTGCTGCAACTCTGGCAATCACTGTAGTTCTCTTGATTCAAGCTTTCCTCTTCGCAGATGGCGGACTTACAGCATTGGGTCTGAGCATCTTCAATATGGCATTTATTGGTGTCTGGGTTGGCTATGGAGTTTTCGTTCTCGCTCGCAAAGTCTTGCCAAAGAAGAAGGCCTCCATTCCACTTGCTGCAGCAGTAGGAGCACTCTTCTCCGTCCCAGCAGCAGCTGCAGGTTTTGTATTGCAGTATTGGATGGGCGCTACCGCAACATATGAGACAAGCACTGTTCTAACAGCGATGATCTCTACTCACTTTCTTATTGGAATAGGTGAGGCGGTAATTACCTTCCTCACTATCGGTGCAGTAATCGCAGCACGCTCTGATCTTGTTTATGGACTTAAGGGAACTGAAAAGGAATTGGAGATTCGTGCATGAGTACAAAAATCTCAAATAAGAAGTTTTATTTCGGCGGATTATTAGTCACTCTTCTTGTCGCCGGTGTCCTCTCTTTTTACGCTTCCTCTCACCCCGATGGACTAGAGAAAGTTGCTGAAGATATTGGCTTTATTGAGACTTCAGAGGATCCAGCAACTGCAGGATCTGTGCTCGCTGATTACGGTGTTGCAGGAGTTGAAAATGAACGAGCATCAGTCGGCATTGCGGGCGTAATTGGGGTTGCAGCTACTGGTGTGGCCGCAACAGGGCTCTTCTTCTATCTTGGCAAACGCAAGAAGGATGAATGAGTAATCTCAAAGTAGAAGAAGAGAACCAAGCTCATAGCCATGGCCATCACCATGGACATGATGCAGGCGAGCGACTTTATATTCATCGCCATTCTCCGCTTCACTCACTTCCCTCACACTTAAAGCTGCTATCCCTCTTTACTTTTCTTATTGTTGTAGTCGCAACACCTATCACTCAATACTTTGCTTTCATTGGTTACGGGTTAGTTATTGCTACTTTGTTGGCAATTTCAAAGCTACCTGTGATCAAGGTGGCTAAGCGAGCTACTGTCGAAATTCCCTTCCTACTTTTTGCAATTTTGATGCCTTTCTTCTCAAAAGGCGAGCAAATTATTCTCTTAGGTGTTGAAGTTTCTAAGCCTGGAGTTATCGCTGCGCTCTCCATTATTGCCAAAGGAACTCTAGGAGTCCTAACTGCAATTTTGCTATCAGGTACAACGCCAGCCCGTGAAATCTTGCGTGGCTTTGAGCTCCTGAAGATGCCTTCACTTCTTGTTCAAATTATGACTTTTATGTTGCGATATATGAATGTCATTACCGATGAGGTAGAGCGAATGAAGGTTGCACGAATTGCACGCGGATTTACAGAGCGCGGAATTCGTGATTGGAAATTTATCGCAGGCACCGCAGGTGCGCTCTTTGTTCGTTCTTACGAGCGCGGTGAACGAGTTCACACATCAATGATCTCTCGTGGATACCAAGGTGTACTTCCCCAAACAGAGAAACCAAAAATTACATCCAGAGATAAGTTCATCGCTTTGGTAATCCCAACTACTGCAATTGCAATTGCACTGATCTCTGGAGTCACACAATGACCACACCTTCACTAGAAATTTCAGGGCTCGCATTTGCATACCCGGATGGCAATCAAGCTCTCTTTGGAGTCAACCTACGAGTTGAAAAGGGTGAGCGAGTTGCTCTCCTTGGGCCAAATGGTGCCGGTAAGACAACTTTGGTGATGCACCTGAACGGTATTCATGAGGCTCAGCAGGGTGAGGTAAGAATCGCTGGCGAGAAGATTGATTCTAAGGATGCAGCACTACTCAAACGAATCCGCTCATCTGTTGGAGTAATCTTTCAAGATCCAGATGATCAGCTCTTTATGCCAACTGTTCGTGAAGATGTTGCCTTCGGCCCTTACAACATGGGCTTGCGTGGCTCAGAGCTCGAAAAGGTAGTTGACGATGCCCTTACTCAAGTAGGGATGCTCGACTTTGCAGATCGCGCACCTCACCACCTCTCATTTGGACAACGCCGCCGAGTAGCCGTTGCCGGTGTGCTCGCCATGAAGCCTGAAATTCTTGTTCTCGATGAGCCATCATCAAACCTGGACCCAGCAAGTCGTCGTGAATTGGCGAGTATTTTGAAATCCCTGGATGTCACGATTTTGATGGTGACCCACGATCTTCCTTACGCACTTGAGCTCTGCGAGCGATCACTTGTTCTCAGCGGCGGAGTTATTGTCGAAGATAGCCCGACACGTGAGCTGCTGGCAGATGAGAAGAAGCTTGAGAAGAACCGTCTCGAACTTCCTTTCGGATTTAATCTCAGCTAGCCCTTTTGATTTTGATTCGCTCCTGAGCAATTGCCGCCCCGAGTAGAACCACTACGGCGCCGGCTGGCTCGTTCCAGGTAATGGATTCTCCTGCAAAAGCGATGCCGACAATGACTGCCACAACTGGCGTCAAATAAGTGACGCTACTTGCAATGGCACTTCCTGCTAACTGCATCACCTTGAAGTTCCATAAGTATGCAAAACCGCTCCCGAAGATTCCGAGTGCAAGCATTGATAGCACTGGCCAAAACATAAATGTTGATTCCTCAACTCCGTCATAGAGGTAGAGGGGCAACAAAGTGAGCGAGGCCAAAATGAGTTGTTGCGCCACGATAGCCTCTGATGCAAGACCAAGAGGCATAACAAAGCGGCGGGTATATGGGAAAGAAATTCCGTAACAGGTCACAGCTAAGAGCAAGATAGCTATTGCCCACCAAGGGTTTTCTCCTAAGCCATTCCACGCTCCCAGCACAATCAATACCCCTACAAAGCCCAAGAACAATCCGAGTACTTGTGTTGGCTTTGCCTTTTCGTCTCGGGCAAGGAGCAAGATCGCAAGCAAGGTCATGAGCGGGGTTACCGCATTAATGATCCCTGCAAGAACTGAAGTCACTTCTGTCTCAGCAACTGCAAAGAAGATGCCTGGTAAAACGTTGAGTAATAGGCTGACAATCCAAATATGAAAGAGTGCGTTAGGTGTGCGAGGAAGTGTGATCTTGCGAGCTTTAGCAAAGATGTAGAGAGTTAAAGCCCCTAATGCGCAGCGAATAAATGCAACCCCAAATGGAGTAAGGAATTCAAGGCCAGACTTAATAAAGATAAATGAGCAACCCCAGACAATTCCTAGTGCTAGGTATACCGGTAGCCACGAGCTGCTCTTCTTCACGCAATTACGGTACTAGACAAGTGCGAGAGCGAGCGCCTTCTTTGCAGCCTCTTTACGATCACTGACGGCAAGTGCCTGATAGATGCGCATGGTTTCGTGACGGATTGTGCTCACACTAAATCCGAGCTCTGTAGCTAATTCGTGATTCGTCTTGCCTTCTACCATTCCGCCAAGAATGGAAAGTTGACGAGCGGTTAATTGCTCAGCTCCTGTGTCATCACGAGAGGTAGTTCCTGGAGCTTTACGACCCTCATGAATCAAAGAGAGATAGAGGGATAGTGGAACGGCGTAATCTAGAACAATGTCTTCTACCTGCTGAGGATTTTCAACTGGCTGAGAGAAGCGCACCAATAGATGTCCTTGAATGGATCCATGGTGGCGAAGTGTGAACATCAACATCTTGTGATCATTAGACCAGCGATTTGGATTACGCCCTAGAGCGATATCTGCAGCATCGTGCTCCCAGCTGCGCCACTCCGAACCTGGGAATGTCTTTCCTTTGCGACCATCTTCAAAACCATATTCACCAGCAAAGGTCAGAGAATCATCTGGGTTGAGCAATCCGATTCGTGCACAGCATGCGCCAAGGTTGGCCAGGTGCTCAAGGACAAGGGCGCGCGCGATCTCATCCGAGGTTGGGTGATAACTCAGCCACTCAATGAAGTTGCGGATCTCGTACATGTAGTACTCCCTTTCAGATTGCTCTGAAGTGGATACCGTAGGGAGAACCCTTTATTTATGCGATGCTATAACCAGTTCTGACCAGTCAAATCACGACCAGTCTCTGGCTGGTCAATTGAGCTAGAGGGTCGCAGCGAGCGAGCGTAGTTGCTCGGTGTGAGAGAGGATATGACCATCCGCCTTTGCCACAAGGCGAGCCAGGGTTGCCCTCTTTCCCTCACCGTGGGTCATCGTGCGCTCCCACTCAGCCTCATCTAAGAGCTCAAGAGTCTCACCGATCATGGCGCGAATTCCGACGATGGCGGCCAATGATTTGTTGAGTGAGCGCTTGGCGTAATTGAGGCGCTCTGGGTATTGATTCTCATCGAAGAAGATCAGGGGCGGGTTATCGGCCCCCAAAGTTAAGAGGTACCGGGCGGAGAAGTGGACCTCTACATCGGCTGTGTGGTGGACGATAAATGCTGCAGACCACTCACCTTCTGGTGCTTCATTGCGCTTGCGATCTGGAATTAGAGCAAGGGCATCAAGGAAATCAGTGGTGTGCTGTTGAAATAGCGCGAGTTCTTCTCTCATAGCTACAAATCTACAGTGAATAAGTGGGCCCTGTCGGGCTCGAACCGACGACCCACGGATTAAAAGTCCGTTGC
>CAZXVL010000006.1:11213-27233 GCA_964644425.1 uncultured Candidatus Planktophila sp. | reverse complement strand
ATGCACAATCCGGTCAGATCGATGTCGATGAGGCAGAGGCAGCTGAAAACCTTGAGCTGCCAGGTGCGGATCTCTCTGGAGAGCAACTCGCTGTTCGAGTGGTTCCAAAGCAAGTGGATGAGTTCACATGTTCACGGTGCTATTTGATCCACCACATGACACAACTTGCCAAGGGCGAAGGCGCTAAGTCAGTCTGTAAGGATTGCGCTTAACTCTTCAGTGCTTGCGCGAGTTCTGCTCCGCGCTTTGTTGAGATTAGCCAATACGGAGTTGAATCTCTTTCGTCTGCAATCGCAATCTTTACCCCTTTAGAAACCCAGAAGATCAGGGATAGGTGGGCAGCCGGATCCGCATCGCGAGTGCGAGCTTTGATGAAATCGTGCTGATCTAGAACTAATACATCTGCGAGATAGCGCTTGCGAATATGAGCTCTGCCGACTCGTAAAACTTCTCCATCGAATGAAATCTCACTACCTGCCTTGAAGTAGATCACAATTCCAAGCACTAAAGAGATGGCGGCGGTGATTGCAGCGCTGCGAGTATCAAGAGCGGCCCAGACAGCTATCACGAGTGAGAAGAACATGAAGTAGATAAAGGCCATCAGCCAAAGCGGTGGACGAATAACCTCGCGGAAGATAGCTCTCTCAGACATGTTCAAAGGTTAGCTCACCTAATGTTGCTCGGTATCAAGTAACTCTGCAATCAAGTAAACTGAGGCCATGAGTCGCGTGGCCAGCACAACACCTCCAGCGGGGGCCATCATCCCGCAGCGCCATCCAAAATCTCCGGCAACCGGTTCGCAGATTCCTTCACATTTCAAGCATTGTTTTGGTTGTGGCGATCTCCACCCAACAGGTCTTCATCTCAAAGCTTTCGTGGGCGAGGGGTTGAGCATCAGCGGCCAATTTACTGTGACGCAAAATCATCAAGGTGCACCGGGCCTGGCCCATGGTGGACTTCTCTCACTTGCCTTTGATGAGGCCCTTGGTAAGTTGATGTGGTTATTGCGCGCCCCAGCTGTGACGGCCCGACTCGAAACCGATTTCTTACGACCAGTACCCATCGGAACTGTCCTGCATATCTCAGCACGAATCACAGGTCAGCTTGGGCGCAAGGTCTATTCAGAGGCTGAAGGTCGCCTCAATGGCCCAGATGGAGATATAGCGGTGCGGGCTGCATCGATCTTTGTAGTCGTTCCGATGAAACATTTCCTTGAAAATGCTCCAGCCGAGTACATCGCTGCAATCAAAGCAAACCCTGAGCTCCTCTCATTTGTCGACCCAGAATTTACAATTAACCCATGAGTCACCTTCAGGTATTGATCACACGTCTAGATGAAGGTCTACCGCTTCCGCGGTATGCAAAGGGCGGTGATGCCGGTGCTGACATCTATACCCGCATCGATTTCACTTTAGCTCCAGGGGAGAGGGCGCTTATTCCAACTGGAGTCTCTATCGCACTTCCTGATGGTTATGTTGCTCTAGTTCACCCACGTTCAGGGTTGGCGGTAAAGCATGGAGTCACCATGGTGAATGCGCCAGGAACAGTGGATGCAGCATTTCGTGGAGAGCTTCAATGCATCTTGATTAATCATGATCGCAACGAGTCTGTCTCTTTCTCAAGAGGCGATCGTATTGCCCAACTCGTCTTTCAAAAGGTCGAGAGAGCAGAATTCATAGAGGTGAAAGAGCTACCTGGCTCTGATCGAGGTGCTGGTGGTTTTGGTTCAACGGGGAGAGCATGAATAAGGATCAAGAACGCGAAACAATCCTCGCTGCCTTTGGGGGAAAGAAGGGGCTTTTTGATTCGAGCATCCCGTCAATTTTCTTTCTCATAATTCTCAATGTTCGCGATTCTCTTAGCGATGCAATTTATGGAGCTATCGCAACAGGTGTCTTCATTACTATCTTTAGGTTAATCCAAAGAGATACGGTCCAGCATGCACTCGGAGGATTCTTCGGAGTTCTTATCAGTGCTGCTATTGCCTGGAAAACAGGAAGCGCAGAAGGATTCTTTATCACCAAAATTGGTATCAACCTTGTCTATATGGTG
Organism: uncultured Candidatus Planktophila sp.; assembly: GCA_964644425.1. GTDB lineage: Bacteria > Actinomycetota > Actinomycetes > Nanopelagicales > Nanopelagicaceae > Planktophila. Next base: position 25,181 of record CAZXVL010000006.1, on the reverse strand, counting down.
ATTTACCTGATTGGAAATCTCTCTGGTTATCCAGTACTGGGACTCGTACTTGGACCGCTTCTTGGAGAGAACCTTCATTGGAGAAAAGTTCCGGAGCGCAAGAAGGCCTACATTAGGGCTGGTTGGCTGTGGATTGGCCTCTTTGCACTTCGCCTTGCTGTCCAAGTTCCACTCTTGGATAAGAATGTCAACGCCCTTGGAACGATTAATTTATTGATGGGTGTGCCACTCTTCTTGCTCACAGGTTTACTCACATGGTGGGTTCTGAAGAAGGTGCCCACTGCGATTGCGCCTCAAGATCCACCTACGAATGAGCTTAAAGAATCAGATTAATCCTTTGAAATAAAGCAATCTTTGAGAAGAGACTCTGCAGTTGTTGATGCAACGAAGAGCAATTCATCTCCTGGAACAAATACGTCAGAGGCAGTTGGGGCAAGGACTCGACCATCACGAACAATCGCTGCCAATGATGCATCATCGGGAAGAGTGATCTCATCTACAGTCTTTCCAATACATGTAGAGGTATCGGGAAGAGTGATTTCAACGAGATTTGCTTGACCTTTACGGAATGAGAAGAGGCGCACAACGTCGCCGACGCTAACTGCCTCTTCGACGAGGGCAGCGATAATTCGTGGAGTAGATACTGCGACATCAACACCCCATGAGTGATCAAAGAGCCACTCATTCTTTGGGTGATTAATGCGTGCAACAACTCTTGGAACACCGTATTCAGTCTTGCCAAGAAGCGATGCCACAAGATTGACTTTGTCATCACCTGTTGCCGCTACTAGTACCTGGCAATCATTCAAACTTGCCTTATCAAGTGATGCAATCTCACAGGCATCTGCCATAAGCCACTCTGCATCAGGGACAGACTCTAATTTCAGCGCTTTTGGGTCGCGGTCAATAAGAAGAACGCGATGGCCGTTATCGAGAAGTTCGCGGGCAATCGCACGACCAACATTTCCAGCACCAGCAATAGCAATGCGCATTCTTTATGCCTCCGGTGAATTTCCGAGCACTAGCTCAACAGCGTGAAGATCTTCATCGCGTAACATCACATGAATCAAATCTCCATCTTGAAGAACTGTGCCCTCATCTGGAATAAGGCCTTCGCCAAGTCGGGTAAGAAAAGCAACGCGAAGAGCTGCACTTGCCTCTATCTCTGCGATAGGACGTCCAAACCAATCACGATGTGGTGCAACCTCAGTTAACTGCACGGTTCCTGATGCATCGCGCCACTCTGATCGAGTTCCCTCAGGTGTGAGGCGACGCAAAATCTGATCTGTAGCCCAAATAACTGTAGCAACAGTGGGAATACCTAGACGCTGATAAATCTCAGCGCGGCCTGGGTCATAGATTCGTGCGACGACATTGGTGACGCCGTAGCTCTCGCGAGCAACGCGAGCTGCCAAGATATTTGAGTTATCGCCGTTACTTACTGCAGCAAAAGCTCCAGCTCCCTCGATGCCTGCCTCGAGCAAGGTATCGCGGTCAAAACCTACGCCGGTGATTGTCCGTCCCTTGAAATCAGGACCTAATCTACGGAAGGCCTCTTTAGATTGATCAATCACAGCTACTGAATGGCCGTTTGACTCTAGTTCCAGAGCCAGGAGTGAACCCACGCGACCGCAACCCATAATGACAACGTGCATGAGGATAACTTACCCCCTTACTCTTACCTCTATGACCGAATCAAAGAGAAAAACCCTAGAGATTGGCCAAATTCTCCGGGTTGAGATTGAAAAGGTCGCCCACGGGGGACACTTCATCGCCCGCCATGAAGGGGCAGTGATCTTCGTGCGCCACGGGATACCGGGTGAGATTGTGGAAGTGGCAATCACCTCCATCGATAAATCCCTTGCTCGCGCAGATGTCATTGCAGTAATCGAGGCGAGTACAGATCGTGTAGCCCCGCCGTGTCAATACGCCCGGGCCGATGGTTGCGGCGGATGCGATTTCCAACATATCGATTATGCACGTCAACGCAATTTAAAGTCAGAGGTCATCTCTGAACAGTTTGCACGTATTGCAAAGATGGAGATTGATATTGAAGTAGAGGCAGTTTCATCTGCGCTCCATTGGCGCACACGTTTTGCTGCTACGACAAATGCTCGTGGAGATATTGGTTTCAAGGGGGCGAGAAGTAATCAGATGATTCCTATCTCGCATTGCCCAGTGCTGATTCCTGAAATAGATTTTCCAACTCTTCCACACGAGAAGATAAAAGCGAATCAAAGAGTTGAGGTCTGCCTTTCAACAGGTGGAGAGAGGACAGTGACCACTGCTCAGCAGCGCACATCGCGCACAGAGAAGAATCCTCCTGTCACAGTTATCGAGGGAGGTGAGAGTGCACGATATGAAGTTGCAGCAGATTCTGGCCTTCTCAAGTTTAGAGTGAGCAATACATCATTCTGGCAGAGCAATATCAATGCTCCGGAAGTTCTTGTAAACGCTTTCCTTCAATTCGCACAATTAAAGCCCGGTGATCACCTGATTGATCTCTACGGAGGTGTCGGCCTTTTTGCTGCAGCAGCGCTTCCGATTATTGGAGCCAACGGCCGTGTCGATATTGTTGAAGCCAGTCGCTCTGCAACTCGAGATGCAGCTGGAAATTTTAGAGATCACAACAATGTAAAGATCATTACTGGCGATGTCGCTCGTGAGATTCGCAACTTTACAAGCGCCGATATTGTTCTTTTAGATCCACCGCGCACTGGTGCAGGGGAGTCAGTGATTGCATCGATTGCAGCTCTTGCCCCGCGTTCAGTTATCTATATCGCCTGCGATCCTGCAGCCCTAGCCCGAGATACTGGCTATCTTCGCGATCAGGGTTACACTCTTGAAAAGGCGCGTGCCTTTGACCTCTTTCCAATGACTCACCATGTCGAATGTGTTGCGCTCTATAGCCGCAGTGAGGTATCTTGACGTCAAGATACTTTTAGGAAAGAAGATCGCGCGATGAGCAAGAACTCCCTCGGTGCCCAGAAATCTCTGACAGTCAATGGCAAGAACTTTGAGATCTTTGATATCTCAAAAATCGCAGGAGCCAGTGATCTTCCATTCTCGCTCAAGATCCTTCTTGAGAACCTGCTTCGCACCGAAGATGGCGCAAACATCACAGCTGATCACATCAAGGCGCTAGCTCAATGGGATCCAAGCATCGAACCAGATACCGAAATTCAGTTCACCCCTGCACGTGTGGTGATGCAGGACTTCACGGGAGTTCCTTGTGTCGTCGATCTTGCGACTATGCGCGAGGCCATCGTTGAGCTCGGGGGAGATCCATCAAAGGTCAACCCTCTTGCCCCTGCTGAACTCGTCATCGACCACTCAGTTATTGCAGATGTTTTTGGTACAAAGACTTCATTTGAAGAGAACACTGATATTGAGTACGAGCGCAATCGCGAGCGTTACCGTTTCTTGCGCTGGGGACAAGGTGCATTTGATGAGTTCAAGGTAGTTCCACCAGGAACAGGAATTGTTCACCAGGTAAATATTGAATACCTAGCACGCGTTATCATGACACGAGAAGTCAATGGCGTCCTGCGTGCATACCCAGATACCGTGGTGGGTACAGATTCACATACAACCATGGTCAACGGTCTTGGTGTGCTCGGTTGGGGAGTCGGTGGAATCGAGGCAGAGGCAGCGCTTCTGGGTCAACCTGTCTCGATGCTTATTCCTCGCGTAGTTGGATTTAAACTGAAGGGAAGCCTTCCAGTCGGCACTACTGCAACAGATATGGCACTTGTTATCACCGAAATGCTTCGTAAGCATGGAGTTGTTGGAAAGTTTGTTGAGTTCTATGGACCTGGCGTGTCAGCTGTTCCAATGGCTAACCGAACAACAATCGGAAATATGTCACCTGAGTACGGATCAACATGTGCAATCTTCCCAATCGATGAAGAGACACTTCGATACATGCGTCTGACTGGTCGCAGTGAAGATCAAGTAGCACTCGTCGAGCAATACTCAAAGGCTCAGGGAATGTGGTTTGATCCATCTGCAACACCACGTTACTCAGAACACCTAGAACTCGATCTCTCAACTGTTGTTCCTTCGATTGCCGGGCCAAAGCGTCCACAAGATCGCATCTCACTCTCTCAATCAAAGGCTAAATTTGAGGAGATTCTTCCTACATACTTCTCAGAAAAGACAGGTAAAGATGCCTATGACATCACTGTTCGAGATAAGAAGACAACGATTAAGAATGGTGATGTTGTTATCGCATCCATCACCTCTTGCACCAATACTTCAAACCCTTCCGTGATGATCGGAGCAGCACTTCTTGCAAAGAAGGCGGTTGAGAAGGGTCTTACCTCAAAGCCTTGGGTGAAGACCACACTCGCTCCAGGATCAAAGGTGGTCACTGATTACTACGATCGCTCTGGTCTTACTCCATATATGGAGGCGCTCGGATTTAACCTCGTGGGTTATGGCTGTGTTACATGTATTGGTAATTCAGGTCCACTACCAGTTGAGATTAGCAAGAGTGTTAACGAGCACGATCTTGCAGTAACTGCCGTGCTTTCAGGAAACCGTAACTTTGAGGGTCGCATTAGCCCAGATGTGAAGATGAACTATCTTGCATCACCTCCACTAGTAGTTGCTTATGCGCTAGCAGGAACCATGAATCATGACTTTGAGAAGGATTCTCTTGGTAACGATAAAGATGGCAAGCCAGTTCTCCTTGCCGATATCTGGCCATCTGCTCAGGAAATTCAGGAAGTGATCGACTCATCCATCTCGTCTGAGATGTTTACTAAGGATTACGCATCTGTATTTGACGGTGATCATCGTTGGAAGTCACTCGACACCCCAACTGGAAAGACATTCGAATGGGATGCAAATTCAACATATGTTCGCAAGCCTCCTTACTTTGAAGGAATGCCAGCTGAGCCAGCTCCAGTACGCGATATAGCGGGCGCACGCGTCCTTGCAATCCTCGGAGACTCAGTGACAACAGATCACATCTCTCCTGCAGGAAATATCAAGGCTGATTCACCCGCTGGAAAGTACCTCGAGGCACATGGTGTCGATCGTAAAGACTTCAACTCTTACGGTTCACGTCGTGGCAACCACGAGGTAATGATTCGTGGAACATTTGCAAACATTCGCCTTAAGAATATGTTGCTCGATGGAGTCGAAGGTGGCTTCACCCGAAACTTCATGAGCAACGGTGAGCAGAGCACAATCTATGATGCATCAGTTGCATATCAAGCAGCTGGCGTTCCACTCGTGATCCTTGCCGGTAAGGAGTACGGCTCAGGTTCATCTCGTGACTGGGCAGCCAAGGGAACAGCTCTTCTGGGCGTTCGCGCAGTTATTGCAGAATCCTTTGAACGTATCCACCGTTCTAACTTGATCGGTATGGGAGTCTTGCCACTTCAATTCCTCGATGGCCAAAATGCAGCATCACTTGGTCTAACTGGCGAAGAGAGCTTCACGATCTCAGGAATCACTGCACTCAATGAGGGTGGGGTTCCTAAGGAGGTTGAGGTCGTGGCCGGCGATAAGAAATTTAACGCGAAGGTGCGAATCGATACACCGGGTGAGGCAGATTACTATCGCCATGGTGGAATCATGCAGTACGTCTTGCGTTCACTGCGCGGTTAATCGACTCCATCGCCTAGACTTGCCGACATGCTTGAATCGATCAAGGGACCTGAGGACCTCAAAGGGCTAACCCCTGAAGAGCTCGAAGAGCTCTCTGGCGAGATTCGCGCCTTCCTTGTCGAAAAAGTCTCTCGCACCGGTGGCCACCTTGGTCCCAACCTCGGTGTTGTTGAGCTGACTATCTCTATCCATCGCACCTTTAATTCACCGCGCGATCTTGTTCTCTTTGACACTGGTCACCAGAGCTATGTTCACAAGATAGTCACTGGTCGCGCCGATCAATTTGATCACCTGCGCCAACGCGGGGGACTTGCCGGTTACCCAAGCCGTTCTGAATCCGATCATGATGTCATCGAGAACTCTCATGCATCTACCGCTCTCTCTTGGGGAGATGGAATCTCTCGTGGCTTCTCGATGACAGGTCAGAGTGATCGCCATGTTGTAGTTGTAGTGGGTGATGGCGCACTTACCGGTGGAATGTCATGGGAGGCGCTCAATAACATCGCAACAGCAGGAGAGCGCAAACTAGTTATCGTTGTGAACGACAATGAACGTTCTTACTCTCCAACAATCGGTGGTCTCGCATCACACCTTTCTACACTTCGAATGACTCAAGGGTATGAGCGTTTCCTTGATTGGGGTAAAGAGGTCCTGCAAAAGACTCCAGTGGTTGGCACACCAATCTTTGAAACCCTTCATGGAATGAAGAAGGGCATTAAAGATATCGTCGCACCACAGGGCATGTTTGAAGATCTTGGCCTCAAATACATCGGACCAATTGACGGTCACGATATCGCTGCAATGGATCGCGCACTTGAGCAGGCAAGAGAGTTTGGCGAGCCAGTCCTCGTTCACGTCATTACTGAAAAAGGTCGTGGATATAGCCCTGCAGTTGCAGATGAGGCAGAGAAATTCCACGCGGTCGGCATTGTTGATCCAGAGACGGGCCTACCGGTTGCAAAGAGTGCGACCTCATGGACAGAAGTTTTTTCAACAGAACTCGTAGAGATCGGCAATAAGCGCGAGGATATTGTTGCAATTACAGCTGCGATGCTCGGACCTACAGGTCTAGATCGCTTCCAGAAGGCGCATCCTTCTCGCACCATCGATGTGGGTATTGCAGAACAGCATGCGGTCACGAGTGCAGCTGGACTTGCATATACAGGGCTACATCCAGTTGTCGCTGTCTACTCAACATTTCTCAATCGCGCATTTGATCAGGTACTTCTGGATGTCGCTCTCCATAAAGCGGGCGTCACCTTTATTCTCGATCGTGCAGGTGTAACAGGCGATGATGGACCATCACATCACGGAATTTGGGATCTCGCACTCACCGGAATCATTCCAACCCTTGAGGTTGCAGCGCCGCGTGATGGCTCACGCCTTCGCCAAGCTCTTCGTGAAGCGGTAGATATCAACGATCGACCAACGCTCATCCGTTTCCCTAAGGGAGCAGTACAGAGCGATATTCCCGCCTTTGAAACTCGCGATGGCGTCGACATTCTCTATCGAGGCGAGAGCGCAGATGTCCTTCTGATCAGCGTCGGATCCATGGCTGCAATCGCAGTCGAGGCGGCATCCCAGGCATACCGCGAAGGTGTAGGCGTCACAGTTGTAGATCCGCGTTGGGTGAAACCTCTGCCTCAATCTTTGATCACAATGGCGCGTCGCTATAAGAGCGTTGTAGTGCTCGAAGATGGAATCCGCCATGGCGGAATCGCTTCCTCTCTTTCAGAGATGTTCCGCGATGCACGCCTTGATATTGCAATTCACAGCATCGGAGTTCCACTTGAGTTTATTGAGCACTCCAAGCGAGCAGAGATCCTAGAAGATCTAGGAATCACTGCTCAGAAGATCGCGCGTGAAATCGTAGAGTGGAGCTCTACTTCAGTACCGATGCAATTCCAGGAGCATGAAAGCGCTGACCGCCCACAGAATCGCTAATTCCTTCACGATCTAGGAACGGCAAAATTCCACCGAGGTGCATTGGCCAACCGGCGCCCATCAACATGCAGAGATCAATCTCTGCAGGAGTACTGACAACACCTTCATTGAGCATCATGCGAGCTTCCTCAGCAAGGGCCTTTAGCGCGCGTTCGCGAACCTGCTCTTCTGTGGATGGTGTGGTGCCCTTATGAATGAGAGCAACAGCGGCAGGATTTACTGAGAGAGTTCCATCTTCACCCTTGATATAGAAAGTCTTCACGCCTTCCTTGACCATCGCCTGCATAGTAGGGGAGATGCGATAGCGAGGACCTAGGTTCTCATGGAGAGTTTCAGCCACGTGAAGGGCAACACCTGGACCCACTAGACCCAAGAGTTCAAATGGGCTCATTGGGAATCCGATCGAACGCATTGCATTATCTGCAACTGCTGGATCGGTTCCTTCATCAACGGCGTCGGTGATCTCACCCATAAAGCGAGTAAGAAGTCTATTGACGACAAATCCTGGAGCATCCTTACAGATGATCATTGTCTTCTTAAGGTTCTTGCCAACCTCGACAGCTGTAGCGGTAGTTGCATCATCAGTGTGTGAAGTGCGCGCAATCTCGAGAAGCGGCATTACAGCGACGGGATTGAAGAAGTGGAAACCAACGACGCGCTCAGGATTCTTAAGACCATCACTCATTTTCTCTACAGATAGTGAAGAGGTGTTGGTGGCCAAGATGCACTCAGGGGAGATGATCTCTTCTAGATCCTTAAAGAGCTTCTGCTTTAGTGAGAGCTCTTCAAAGATTGCCTCAATTATGAAATCGCATCCTGCATAGACGCCCTTATCTGCAGAACCTGAGATCAGGCCTGAAAGTCGCGCCGCACTCTCTGGGTTCATTCGCTTCTTTTCGACCAACTTTGCGAGTTCTGCTCTGACCCATGCAACGCCCTTGTCGGCGCGCTCTTGGTCAATATCTGTCATAACAACAGGCACCTTGAGATTGCGCACCAGAAGTAGAGCAAGCTGTGAGGCCATAAGACCTGCTCCCACTACACCAACCTTCGTCACCTTGCGAGCAAGGTTTGCCTTTGGTGCACCTTCAACTTTCTTCTTCTTCTTTTGAATCAAGTTAAACGCATAGAGTGAAGCGCGAAGTGGATCTGACATGGTCAGATCTGCAAGCACTTGATCCTCAGCATCGAAGCCCTCACTACGTGTGTTGCTCTTTGCAGCGGCGATGAGCTCTAGAGCCTTGCGAGGTGATGTGATATCTGCGCCACCAAACTTTTTGAGCGCTGCAGCTTTTCCAGTTGCAAGGGCTGAATCCCAAGCTGGATCGTTACTGTAATCCTTTCGCTCAATCTTTGTTGCACCGGAGAGAACAGATGCGGCAAATCCGACAGACTTCTCAAGGAAGTCAGCTGGCTCAAAGACTGCATCGACTACACCCAGTGCAAGTGCATCCTTTGCTTTCATCATTGTGTTGTTATTGAGTGAATTGAGAATAATGACCTGAACTGCACGCTCTGGTCCAATCAACTTAGGCAACAAGGTCGCTCCGCCCCAACCCGGCACTAGCCCCAAGAAAACCTCTGGAAGAGCCGTAAATGCAGTTGATGCAAGTGTGCGATAGGTGCTGTGTAGACCAATCTCTAATCCGCCACCAAGGGCTAATCCATTAATAAATGAGAACGTTGGAATATCGAGTTCACCTAGACGACGGAAAACATCGTGGCCAAGTTTTCCAATAGCGAGGGCTTGCTCTCGGTTTGAAAGAAATGCAAGACCAGAGAGATCAGCTCCTGCAGCAAAGATAAATGGCTTACCGATGACAGCGATCGCCGCTGGCTTGCTGGCTACCGCCTCTGTGATGGCAGCATCAAGTGATGCAACAGATTTAGGTCCAAGTGTGTTGGGACGTGTGTGATCCAGGCCGTTATCCATTGTGATCAGAGCAAGTGAGCCCTTGTATCCAAATGGAGTCATATCTACTTGGCGAACACGAGAGACGGTAACAACCTCTTCTGGAGCACCTTCTGGAAGTGTGATTGCAGTTGTCATTACTTTGAGCCTCCTGTGAAGTGTGGGTTCTCCCAAATAACTGTGCCGCCCATTCCGAGGCCGATGCACATGGTTGTAATTCCATAGCGCACATTTGGTTGCGCTTCAAAGGTACGAGCTAGATTGATCATGAGTCGCACACCAGAGGATGCAAGTGGGTGACCTACGGCGATTGCACCACCGTAAGGATTAACGCGAGGATCATCATCTGCGATTCCAAAGTGATCAAGGAAGGCAAGTACCTGCACAGCAAAGGCTTCGTTGATTTCGAATGCGCCAATATCTTCAATCTTCAAGCCAGCTTTATCAAGAGCTTTGATTGTTGAAGGAACTGGGCCATAACCCATAATCTCTGGCTCAACGCCTGCAAATGCAAATGTGACCATCTTTGCCTTAATTGGTAGGCCAAGTGCCTTTGCCTTCTCTTCGCTGGCAAGCAGTGCAATTGTCGCTCCATCGTTCAGGCCTGATGAATTTCCTGCTGTGACGCGACCGCCTGCTCTAAATGGAGTCTTGAGTCCGGCAAGTCCTTCCATATTGGTAGATGGTCGTGGTCCTTCATCGTTGGAGATGATTGTCCAACCCAACTCTTCAGAGCGAGCCGCGGTCGGAATGAGATCGCGTTGAATCTTTCCTTCCTCATACGCCTTTGCTGTCTTTAGTTGTGAATTCATTGCAAAACGATCTGTGCGCTCTTTTGTGATTGCAGGGAAGCGATCGTGGAGACGCTCGGCAGTTGCACCCATTGAAAGTGCATCAGTATCAACGATGCGCTCTGCAAGATAACGTGGATTTGGATCGACGAGAGCTCCAATAGGGTGGTTGCCCATATGCTCAACGCCTCCAGCTAAAGCAATATCAATTGCTCCCATTGCAATTGCACCTGCAACTGTTGTTGTTGCAGTCAGTGCACCTGCGCACCATCGATCGATGGAGTAACCAGGGACAGTGTTAGGAATTCCTGCAAGAAGTGATGCGCTGCGACCAATATTCATTCCTTGATCACCGGCTTGTGATGCGGCAGCAATTGCAACATCATCAATCTGATCTAGTGGTAGTTGTGGATTGCGCTCAAGGAGTCCGCGAATAGCGCGCACCATCAAATCATCAGCGCGAGTATTTACAAATGCGCTTCCTGACTTTCCGAAGGGGGTTCGTACGGCATCGACAAGAACTACGGAGTTCTGAACTGAACCTGACATGGAGCGCTCCTTTATAAGCCAGAGGTGATCTGCGCACCTCGTGGGGGTGCGACTATGGCTTTTAGGTTACTCGTCAGTAAGGGAAAGCGCTACGAGCTTTCGGAAGATTCTTCGCCGAGTTCGCCTGATTCGGCAATCTCAAGTGGCTCGGATTCACGCAGGGCTGCCTCGAAGATGGCCGCTGTCGCCTCAATCTGCCATGGACGAGCCCCTAGCTCCGTGAGGGCGAGCTCAATTTCGCCCAAGGAAGGGCTCTGGCCGCCCATATTCCAGCAGATGCGACGTCCAATTTCAGGGGTGAGCAGGTTCTCCACGGGAAGCTCGAGCTTGGAAGCCAATTCGGTCAGGTGAAAGCGCGCGTGAGAGTAAGGGGTGTAACGCTCGGCAAACTTATCCCTCCAGAGCTTGATGGGAGGCAGGGCATCGCTCTTCACGCGCAAGGCAGGCCAGAGGTTTTCAGGGGTTGCTAAGGCGGAGGCGATAGTTGCGATCCAGCGATCAGAGTGCTCAAACCATCGTGCACGCAATCCGATTGGACGAAGAACTTTCTCCAATTGCTTGCGAGTGGTCAGTGGGGAGGAATCACTTGCTAGAGCAAGAGTTGAAATGGCTGCATCTGTAAGGAGTCTGCCGGGGGAGATATCCAGAGATTGAGCCAGCTCATCACGACTGAGCCAGAGATCCCGCATCACAGTTAGCTGAGAGCCCTTTTTAATCTTATGTCCGCCCGAGGTGCGACGCCAAGGGTCAACTCTCTTTGCTGATGCAGGAGCGGCAAGAATTGCCGCAAACTCTTGTCTGGCCCATTCAATCTTTCCAGAGCTTTCCAAGAGCGCTTCAATCTCATCGCGAAGATCAATGAGAAGTTCAACATCAAGGGCGGCGTAATTGAGCCAATCTGTGGGAAGTGGGCGGATAGACCAATCTTGTGATGAATGTTCTTTTGCAAGTGAAACATCGAGAAGTGACTCAACGAGTGCGCCTAGCCCCACACGGGGAAGTCCAAGAATTCTTCCAGCGAGTTCAGTATCAAAGAGATGCTGAGGCGATAAACCTAGTTCGCGCATACATGGAAGATCCTGCGTGCTGGCATGAAGAATGACTTCGTGATCTGCCCATTGCCGATTGAGTTCGAGAAAGAGAGGATGCATCGGGCCAAATGGAATCGGATCAATCAGATGTAATCCACCATCGGTTCTCTTTACCTGAATCAAATATGCACGTGAACTATATTTATAACCTGAAGCGCGTTCTGCATCTACTGCGTATGGACCGTTGCCCGCTGCTAATTGATCGAGGGCACTTCGAAACTTCTCTGGAGTGTCAATAACATCCGGAAGCCCGTTGTATGGTGAGGTGAGAAGTTCAGCCACGGCGACGTGCAGCGCTGAGAGATGCAACGCCTTCCTCGAGGGGTTGCAGACCTGCTACCTCGCTGATGAAGTTACACCATGCCTGAACATGGGCGAGCATCTCCTGTGCAGTTGTAAGAATTGGGGACCATGATGCTCGAATCTCAATCTCAGATTCATCATGACGTGAACTTAGCTTTCCAAATGAGGCACTCGATACACGAGTAACCGTTCCAGAAGGAGCGCTATAGAGAGCATCTGCCTCTTGCAAGCTATCGAGAAGCCAATTCCAACCAACCTCAGGAAGAAGGGGATCTTCTTGCATCTCTGTATCAACACTTGCGCGCATAAAGGTGACGCAGCGATATTCACCCTCCCAGGTATCTTGCCCACCTGGTTCATGCAAGATTACAAAACGGCCAGATGCCAATTCATCTTCAGCATCACCTAAGAGGCCATTACCGACATCTGCGGTAAATGCGAATGAGAACTCTGCAAGTTTCTGTGGAGCTGGAACTTCCTCAAGTTCAATCTCAGATCGCGGGGTGAACTCGCGCAATAGGGCGACTATCTCATCGAAGGTCTCTGCCCCTGGTTTCATGGAGTAATTCTAAAGTTCTAGTGCAGCTAATCTGGGGAGGTTCGCAGTTAAGCTTGCCACTATGGCCTCACTCCTAGCCCTTTTCTCTAGCGCCCTTTGGGGAAGTGCCGATTATCACGCTGGAAATCTCAGTAAGCGATTTCCAGCGATGGTCGTTTTAGGGATCAATCAATTCTTCGGTCTCCTCTTTGGAATCTTTCTCATTATTGCAACAAGCGGTTGGCTCGCCCCATCCCTTGAAAGAGATGGCTATTTGGTAAGTGGAGCACTAGCTGGTTTGACCGGATATGTGGGTTTGCTCTGTCTCTATGCGGGTCTATCAACTGGGCGAATGGGAGTTGTATCTCCTATTAGCTCGCTTAGTGTTCTCTTCCCACTCTTTTTTGCATTTATCTTCAAAGATGAGCGACTCACACTTCCACTGACACTAGGGGTAATCGCTGCGGTAATCGGTGGATTCTTTGCAAGTGGTCCAGAGTTTTCGCAAGGTTTGCCACTACGTCCTGTGTTACTCGCTTTAGGCGCCGCCTGTGGTTTTGGTGGAGCCCTGATCTTTATGAGTATCGGTTCTCAGGAAGATTCATTAATGACCATGGTCTCGATGCGATTTGCAACTCTCTTTATCTCAATTGGCTACTTCGTCAACCGAAGAAATTTTGGGGGAGTTAAAGTTAAGAATCTTCCCCTGCTTGTACTCATTGGATGCACAGACTTCCTTGCCAATCTTCTCTTGGGTATTGCCACAACGAAGGGACTTGTCTCGCTCTCTATGGTTCTGGGTTCGCTCTACCCAATTGCAACTGCTGGTCTCGCCTTCTTCTTCCTAAAGGAAAGACTTCACAATATTCAATATTGGGGAATTGTCTTAGCTGTAGGCGGAACTGCCTGCATAGCTGCATTTCAATAAGCGCGTTCCATCGATCATTTGATCATCAATGATCTCCACATGACTGAGAACTTCAGCGAGATTGATAAAGTGCGAGTCACCTTCTATGGGAACAATTGAAAGTTCCACCTCTTCAAGAGTGCCACTTCGTAAGAGTTCTAGAAAAAGCCCAGCACCTGCCTCCACGACAATTGGTCCAACGTAAGCTCTTGCGATCTCGCGCATTGCATGAGGCAGTCCGTGGGATGCATCGATAACCCGTGCGCCCACAACTGGCTCCAAGCTGCGGGAGAGGATCAGTACCGGTGAACTCG
>CAZXVL010000006.1:6809-11203 GCA_964644425.1 uncultured Candidatus Planktophila sp. | reverse complement strand
GCTCTCAGCGATAAATGAATTACGCCCTGTGATGTAAACATTGGCGCTGCGGTGCAGGGCAAGAAATCGCTGACGATCAGCCGGAGTTGAAAGGCCGGTAGAGCCACCACCTAGGGCTGTAGCCCCATTTGAGCCAATTACAAGGGTGGCGATTACGCTCATTTACCTAGAATAGGTGAGATTCACAATGAATTCGCAGCTGGGCTGCTTCACTTCAACTTGAGCCCATCTCTAGGCGGTGCGTTAGCCTTGGAGGGATGAAGGCGCTACGAAGCACGGCATTGGCGGCCCTGGCAATATCAGGGCTCATATTGGCGACGCCACAATCTCAGGCAGCGCCAACTTTGGCTCAAATCCAGGCGCAGGTAAAGACCCTTCAAGAAGAGGCGACAGCTGCGGCAGAGGGAGCGCAAGAGGCGAAGGTCAGGCTCGCATCGTTGCAGAAGAGCCTTAAAGGTATTCAGGCACAGGCTGAGATTCAGGGAAAGAATGTCGATGCGATTTCACAATCACTTGGCGCTATAGCAGTTACTCAATACAAGTCAGGTTCACTCGGATCAAGCCTTGAGCTCCTCTTCTCCAGCGATCCATCTCTCTATCTCTCCTCAGCTGGATCATTAGAGGCAATTACTCGTCAAAAGTCGATCCAGCTCAAGAAGTATCAATCTGCAACCCAGACACTGAATGCAACCGAACTTACAGTTGCCGATCGCCTCGCACAGGTCAAGGCGCTAGAGAAGAAGTTAGCTCAGCAGTCAGCAGTTGCAAATGCAAAGCTTGCAAAGGCAGAGAAGATTTTGTCGCAGCTTAAGAAGGAAGATCGCGAGCGACTTGCCCGTCTTGCTGAAGCAGAAGAAGATGCAGATCAAGCAAACTCAATTAAGGCAGCTAAGGCAGCAAGTGGAGTCTCGGGCCGAGCCGGAATTGCATTGAAGTTTGCTTTTAAGCAAATCGGTGATCGATATGTCTTCGGCGCTGACGGAATGACCTATTGGGATTGCTCAGGCCTTACGATGCGCGCATTCCAAGCGGCTGGAGTTAATCTTCCGCACTCATCTGCAGCGCAGTCACGTATGGGTAAATCAATTCCATTTAGCAAGAAGCAACCAGGAGATCTTGTCTTCTTTGGTCGCCCAGTCTCACATGTGGGTATCTATATCGGCGGCGGAAAGATGGTGCATGCACCTCGTTCGGGTTCGCGTGTAAAGATTGCAAGCGCGTCATCACTTGGCTCAAAGCGACTTGTTGCTGTCCGCCGTTTCTAACGTTCCAGCAAACCTTCCATCGCTGCAATCGCCCCCGTTCGATTATTCACGCCAAGCTTTCTATAGATGGCGCTGAGGTGGCTTTTCACAGTTGCCTGACTACAGAACCTCCTTTGAGCAATTTCTCGCGTCGTCAGACCCTTACGCAGAAAGGCGAGCACATCGAGCTCTGATTGGGTGAGAAAGGGCAATCGTTGCGCGTCAATACGAGTAGCAATTCGTGAAAGTGAGAGCCTGAATTCTCCCGGGGTCGATAAGGCGCATTCCACCGATTCAATGAGCTCACTTAGGGGAGCGCTCTTGGAGATAAAGCTTTGAAAGCCTGCACGCTCTGCCGCTCTCACAACCCGCAAATCCTCTTCTATCGAAAGAAGAATAAAGCGCATCTGCGGCTGAACCATGGATAGTCCCAGTGCACAATCAATCCCATTTGCCCCACCCAGATTAAAGTCAATAATTGCTAAGGCAAAGTTGCTCTCGTGTGATCGTTGAAGAGCGTGATTATATGAGGATGCCTCAACAGTCTCTAGATAGCCAAGTGCATGGAGAGAGGAGGCAACTCCTTTGCGAACAACATCATGATCATCAACAACAAGAATTCTCTGATCCTTAATTACTGCAGCGGCACCTTTATCCATGCGCGTGTGCCATTACTGGATTCCAGATGAAATTGACCACCCATCGAAGCGAGCTTTTCGCTAATTCCCAGAATTCCATAATGACCTTCTTTAACACATGCTCCACCGATTCCATCGTCTTGCACTTCCAGATGGAGATCACCTTCAATGAAATCGACAGAGATTTCAATGTGGGAAGCCCGAGCATGTGTGATTGCGTTTCGAGTGAGTTCAATGAGGATATCTGCAGCTAATCGGGGCATGGAGGCAAGTGAGATATTGATTGTGAACTCGCCAGGAAAGTTTGCATCGGATGCAATGCGATTGAGCTCAGCGGTGATGTCGCCTACCGTGGGCAAGCGCAAATCCCAAAGCTCATCCCTGATTGAGCGAGATAAATCGGCCACACAGGCATGCAGGGCGCGCATCTCAGATGCGAGTTCAGGAGTGAGATCCGGACGCATTCCAATGAGCTGAATGCGGTAGCTCAGAGCCACAAGCTCTTGGGCGATGCCATCATGAAGAGAGCGAGCAAGTTGTACTCGCTCGCTCTCACTCATAATCGTTTCGATTACTCTTTTGTATAGAGTTCTTCAATAGTTGATGCAAATTGTGTTGCAACAACGTGGCGCTTAACTGAAAGCTTTGCCGTCAATTGACCATCTGCAATTGTGAAGTCAACTGGGAGAATCGCAAACTTACGAATGGATTCAGCCTTAGATACTGCCTTATTTGCCTCATCGACAGCTGTCTGAATCACTGCAATCAAGTCAGGATCATTGGTGAGGGTCTCAACTGTTGCACCAGTCTTATTATTTGCAGCAATCCAACCCTTAATCATGTCTGGGTCAATTGTGATCAACGCTGCGATAAATGGCTTGTTATCACCGACGACCATGCACTGGCTCACCAATGGATGTGCACGCAAACGATCTTCAAGCACGGCAGGTGCCACATTCTTTCCACCGGCTGTAACGATGAGCTCCTTCTTGCGTCCTGTGATGTAGAGGAAGCCATCTTCATCAAGGCGTCCCAAGTCACCAGACTTAAACCACTCACCATCGAATACTTCGCGGTTTGCTTCTTCGTTCTGCCAGTATCCGCGCATCACGATTGCGCCACCGATGAGAACTTCTCCATCTTCTGCAATCTTGATTGAGGTGCCAGGAATTGGTCGACCAACAGATCCGATACGAAGATCAGTTGAAAGATTGAGCGTTGCGCCAGCTGTGGTTTCAGTCAGACCGTAACCCTCGAGAATTGTGACGCCGGCACCACGATAGAAGTGGCCGAGGCGAGCACCGAGAGGTGCACCACCTGAGATAGCCGCCTCCACGCGTCCACCAAGACCGTGGCGAATCTTTGAATACACAAGGACATCAAAGAGCTTATGTGAGAGCGATAGCAGAGGCTTGAACTTCTTTGCATCCAGGTTCTCACTCCATGCAATAGCAACATCTGCTGCCTTCTTGAAGATCTTGCCTTTGCCCGCAGCAGTTGCCTTCGCTTCGGCTCCGTTATAGACCTTCTCGAAAATGCGTGGAACAGCAAGCACAAATGTTGGCTTAAATGATGCGAGATCGATAGGAAGGCGAGTCGCTGGATCTCCACAGTGTGCAAGGTGAAGACCTGCCGTAATGGAACCAATCTGAACCATGCGACCGAAGACGTGAGCAACAGGGAGGAAGAGCAGTGTTGATCCACCTTCCTTCAGGAAGAGATCACTCGCACCTTGAACAACGTTTCCGCACTCTGCCAGGAAGTTACCGTGTGTGAGTTGCACTCCCTTAGGGCGGCCTGTAGTACCTGACGTATAGATAAGTGTTGCTAGTGTCTCTGGATTTAACTGTGCGCGACGGTTATCAATTTCTGTATCAGGGATGTGCTCACCTGAGCGACGAAGAACTTCGAGCACATCTTCTGTCATCGTCCACACATGCTTTGTATGTGAAGGAAGTACGGGAGCAACAAGCTCACGATGTGTTGGTGTCTCTACAAAGAGTGCGACAGATCCTGAGTCGTTAAGAATCCAATCAACTTGCTCTGCAGATGAAGTCTCGTAGATAGGGACAACTACAGCTCCTGCATACCACGAAGCAAAATCAAGAATCGTCCACTCGTATCGTGTACGTGCCATGATCGCGACACGGTCGCCAACTTGCACTCCAGCAGCAATGAGGCCTTTAGCTGCAGCACGCACATCATTTTCAACTTCGCGAGCAGTGAGCGCTTGCCAACCTTCGCCAAGTGGACGAGACATTGTGATGCGTTCAGGTTCAAACCAGGCACGCTCTGCAATGAGGTTAGTGAGGTTTCCCGCGGTAGCGGCAGGGACTAGGGCTGGTGTTTTGATCTCGTTCATGGCGCTAACGCTAGCGGTGAGAGGTAGGAATTGGAAAGAGTTGTAAGCTTCCGGCCATGTCAGATTACTCATCAGCAACAGTCGAAATCGATGCCCCTCTCGCAGAGGTGGCTGCCACCCTGTTCAATATCGAAGGCTACCCGCAGTGGC
>CAZXVL010000006.1:0-6799 GCA_964644425.1 uncultured Candidatus Planktophila sp. | reverse complement strand
CTCCTCCATGAAGAAGGTTGAGGTCAAGGAACGTGACGACCAGGGTCGCGCCCTCAAGGCCGATGTCTCAGTCGATGCCGGCGTCATGAAGGACCGCGCAATCCTCGACTTTGATTGGAGCGCAGCTCCTGCAGAAGTCAGCTTCTCCCTCGATGAGGCAGACATGATGACTGCTATGAATGGCAAGTACATTCTTAAGGCACTCGATGCCGACACTACCTCTGTCACATACGAGCTAGGCGTTGAACTATCGATGCCGGTTCCGCGAATGATGATTGCAAAGACAGAGAAGAGCACCATTGAAAATGCTCTCGAAGAGCTCAAGTCTCAGTTCGAGTAGTTTTCATAGCCATGTCTTTCACAATCGGAATTGATGTTGGCGGCACCAAAGTTCTTGGTGGCGTAGTAGATCAGGACGGAAAAGTCTTAAAGACTGCCCGCCGCGATACACCGCATGAAGGTGGCGCAGCCCTGACTCGTACGATTGCAGATGTAGCCCTTGAACTCGCTGCAGGTTATTCAGTTGATGGCGTTGGACTTTCTGCAGCAGGCTTTGTTTCATCTGATCGAAAGACAATGCTTGCAACTCCTAACATCGCAGGATGGAATGGAGTCCAACTCGATCGTGAAATTACCGAGATGATTCACATGCCGGTTGTATTAGAAAATGATGCAAATGCAGCTGCATGGGGAGAGTCGCGCTTTGGCGCAGGTGTCGGTCGTGACAATATGTTGATGGTCACAGTCGGCACAGGTATTGGTGGCGGAATCATTGTTAATGGCCAGTTGCTTCGCGGTGCCTTTGGTGTTGCTGCAGAGATTGGCCACCTACGAGTTCTTCCTGAAGGCCATCTCTGTGGTTGTGGAGCGCGCGGATGCTTCGAGCAATATGCATCAGGCAATGCTCTTTTGCGCCATGCGCGAGAGGCAATTGCGGCAAGTCCTGATTTAGCTCGTGGTTTATTGGCACGAGGCGATGGCACACTTGAAGGATTAACAGGGCGAGCAATTACTGATGCAGCGCGCGATGGCGATCAGGTCGCGCTGGCTGCCTTTAATACAACGGCGCAGTGGCTAGGTGCGGGCATTGCATCTCTTTCAGTCATTCTCGATCCTGAGTGCGTTGTGATTGGCGGGGGAGTCATCGATGCTGGAGAGATCCTTCTTGCTCCAACTCGGGTTGCACTTGAGCGCTATATGCCATTTGCGGGAAAGCACCCATCTCCTGAAATCATCGCTGCAACGTTGGGCAATGAAGCAGGCCTTGTCGGTGCGGCAGATTTAGCACGCACCGCTTAACTACTCGTTGGGGTATTTCACGCCAATCTGCAATCTAATCTCATCCATGAGTTGCATAATCTCTAGCGTCTTCTGAAGCGGGGCAAGGGGAGATTCAAGTGCGCCCTCACCGACTATGCGTGCAAATTCAATCGCCTCTTCGCGCAGACCAATTCCTTGATAGCTCGATGGATATTGGCTAACGACACCTTCTCGTGTTATCACTCGCATTGATGTGGGAGCAAAGAAGAAACCATCTATTTCAAGACGTGCTAAATCACCGGCAACAAATGCTGTATTTGGTGTGCGATTAGCCATCGTGCAACTCAGCAGTGCATGCGCGCCATTTGAGTACTGAAAAATCATTGAACTCTGCAGATCCACACCGTCATCGGTAAGTTCAGCTCTGGCGGTAATCGAGACAGGGGCGCCAAGGACAATATCTGCAAAGGTGATGGGATAGATGCCAAGGTCAAGGAGTGCGCCACCGCCGAGTTCGGGTTGCCATAAACGTGGGTGGGCATCACGTGGAAGATACTGGCCGTGATCTGCCGTAATGCTCTGGATCTTTCCTAGAACGCCAGAGCGAAGAATCTCTCGAACGGTTGCAATATGGGGCAGAAAGCGAGTCCAGATTGCCTCCATCAGTGCAAGATTTTTTTCAGAAGCTAACTCAATGAGAGCTTTTGCCTCCTTGCAATTAATCGTAAACGGCTTCTCACACAAGACAGGTTTGCCTGCAAGGAGAGCAAGTCGAGAGTGCTCAAAGTGAAATGTGTGGGGAGTAGCAACATAAACTGCATCCACATCTGACTCGACTAACTCTTGATAACTTCCGTAAGGGATGCAGTCAGGGAAATTCTCAGCGAAGGATTGTGCTGAATCAATTGACCTGGAGCCAACGGCTGCAACCAAATGCCCTTGAAGTGATTGAAGATCACGCGCAAATGCCTGAGCTATTCCACCTGTACCTAAAATGGCCCAACGAAAATTCTTCACAGAACAGCGCCATCGTCATCGCGATGACCGCGTCTCCACCAATTATTAAAGGATGTGCGCAGCGATTGCACTCTCTGATGAAGTGTCATCTTCTGGCGAGGTGGAAGTGCATAAACCTCTGCATCAGAGTCAGCTTCAGCAATCGCATCGAGTTCGTCGAGGTATGTCGTGGGAGCGGACTCATCTAGGGACAGGCCAGAGACCATGGACTCAAACTCGGCATTGATGAGATCCATCTCATCATCATCGCGTCGAGATTCATCTCGATTTCGACCTGTCATGAGAGCAATACTTGCATAGAAGTATGGGAATGAGCGCAGGATTGGCCTGGCCATATTTCCCCTCTAGCTCTGGCGTGCATTACATTATCGCCATGAACAACCTGCCTTACGGCACCCTGCGTGCATTTCTGACGCCGTTCTTGATGATCGCATTCCGCCCTAAGGTCAAGGGTCTTCGCAACGTACCAGCAACCGGTCCGGTGATCATCGCTTCAAATCACCTCTCATTTAGTGATTCAATCTTTATGCCCCTTGTCGTGCCTCGTAAAGTTACCTTTTTGGCAAAGAGTGAATACTTCACAAGCCCTGGCCCTAAGGGTCTGATCAAGAAGCTCACCTTTATTGCATTGGGCCAAGTTCCAGTAGATCGCTCCGGTGGTCGCCGTAGCGAAGCCGCTCTGATTACTGGCCTTGAAGTATTAGCTGATGGAAAATGCCTAGGCATCTATCCTGAAGGAACACGTTCTCCAGATGGCCGTCTCTACAAAGCGCGTACCGGTATTGCTCGCCTTGCGATCGAGTCAGGTGCTCCCGTTATTCCTGTGGCGATGTTTAATACAGACAAGATTCAACCAACAGGAACTGTTATCCCTAAGGTCAAGCGAGTTGGAATGACTTTTGGTGAGCCAATGTATTTCGAAGGCGACTCTCGTGATGCTCTCTACCTTCGCGAAGTTGCAGACACAATCAGTAAACGAATCCAGCAGCTCTCAGGTCAAGAGTATGTGGATGAATATGCCACTAAAGCTAAGCGCGCTGGAAAAGATTCAGAAGAGAGCGACGAGTAGCCTTTAGCTCTCCAGCTTTGTACGGGCATCAAAGAAATTACATGCATGGCAATCTGTGCCTGCATCAGGGCACTCGCCATCGATGACTGTGATGAACTCTTCAAGCAAGCGAGTCAGGCGTTCTGGATCGCGAGCGACCGGAACATAGAGTTGATGAACGCCAAAACCCATCTCATGAGATACGAGCTCATTGGGACGGGTTTGAGCAATCCCTGCTAACTTCCAGATGAGAAGACCCATAGTCGATACCGAGAATGCCTTGCCTGAGAGCGGGTTTTCAAGAGTGTATGCATATGCCTCAAGCTGTGGCGCGTAGAAATCGCCATTATCGCGATCTGAATCTGAAACTTTGCAATCGATGATTCCAACAGAACCATCTTCATAATGGCCCAGCAGGTCATAAATTCCTCGCAGTTTCCATGGAGTCTCCACGCCGTTGATAACAATATTGCGACTCTTTACCCACTGCCCCCATTGCTTCACAACACCTGGGGCAAGGCTGGGATCAAGTGATGGCATTGGTGCCCGACGAAAGAGCTCTTCTTGAACTGTTGAGAGAGTCTTTACGAGAGGGAAATCCTTTTTAAGCTCAAAGGAGTACCAATACTTAATCCAGATGCACCGCTTGCAGGTCGAGAAGCCAAAAGTGAGATCTGAAGGTGCGATGAATTCTCGCGCTGGTTGCGCCGGCTTTGCAATGCTCATGGGCATATCTTCTCGCTAGCTACCGACAAGTGCTGAGTACAGGACTGCGAGTCCCAGAATAATCATGATCAGGCCTCCAAGAGCGCGCAAGCTCTCTAAGCGGGCATTGCTCTTTGCAAGCCATAGTCGAGCAGTTCCGGCGAGAAGTCCCCAGGCACCATCTGAGATGAGTGCAAGAACGCAGAATGTGAGGCCGAGAAAGATCAACTGCGCCGTCACATCATTGCTCTTGATGTCTACGAATTGAGGCAGGACTGCTGCAAAGAAAACAATCGCTTTAGGGTTAAGGACTCCTACCCAGAAACCATCTCGAATTGATTGAAGTGCGGTGGGCCCGACAGGTCCCTGATTTGTCATATCGGATGCATGTACCGCGCGCTGTCGTATTGCATCAACGCCTAAGTAGATCAGGTAGAGACCGCCGCCCCATTGGACTGCAATATAGGCAATCTCATATCTTTGAAGTACCGGACCGATGCCCAACGCGACTAGAGTCGAAAGGACTAGTGACCCGCTGACATTGCCCAGTACCGTCAGAAACGACGTTTTTCGACCCCAGGCGATAGCGCGTGCAATAACAAAGAGAACGCTAGGACCTGGTGCAAGGATGATAATCATCGCTGCAATGAGGTATTCAGGGTACCGACTCGGAATCACCTGAAAATCCTAGCGCTCTCTTCTTGAGTTATCGCCTTTTGAGTTGATTGATTTTACTTCTGGCGCACTTTCGCAATCGCATGGAGTAAGTGATAGGCAAGAACTGCAACTACTGTTCCGTTGACGATTCCTGTGAAGGTGAAATCTCCCTTTGTCCACGAGTAATCTGCAATTCCGATGATGAGTGCAGTTGCAACTACAAGAAGATTAATTGGATTGGCGAAATCTGACTTTCCTTCAATCCAGATTCGTGCACCGAGGACACCGATCATTCCAAAGAGGGCGGTTCCTGCTCCTCCAAGAGCACCCATTGGGGTTGCCGCAAGTACTTCACCAAACTTTGGAGAAAGTGAGAGAAGGATCGCACCCAATCCGGCAAACCAATAAGCAAGGGTTGAGTACACACGGCTAGATGCCATGACACCGATGTTCTCTGCGTATGTTGTTGTTCCCGATCCACCACCAGAACCTGCCAGCGCTGTAGCAACTCCATCAGCCATCAGTGCATTGCCCATCTGATCATCAAGATTCTTGCCTGTCATGGCTGCCACTGCTTTAACGTGGCCAACGTTCTCTGCGATAAGAACAAGAACAACTGGCAAGAAGAGAATCATGATGCTGAACTTAAATGTTGGAGTAGTGAACTCGGGAAGTGCAAACCATTTAGCGTCCTCAATCTTTGTGGTGTCGATATATCCAAGGAAGAGTGAGGTGAGATATCCAATTGCGATACCGAGGAAGATGCTGATGCGACCAATCATTCCGCGTGAGAAAGCGGTAAGGAGTCCGATTGAGACAAGCGTGATTATTCCAATCAATGTCGCATTCTGATCTACCGTTTTGATGGTAATACTTAACACGCCAGTTTCAGGATCTACAGAATTACTTGTTAGTACGCCCGTGAAGTTATTCTTGGCAGCCCCGGCGAGGTTGAGTCCGATCAGCATCACAATTGCGCCAGTCACCACAGGTGGCATTAGTGAGTTGATCCAATCAATTCCTGCGAAGCGAACAATCAGGCCAACCAGAGCGAGAACCACGCCGGTGAAAACAATTCCACCGAGAGCTCCGGCCATTCCTCCACCCTCTGCAGCCATAGTGGCAGCACCTATTGGTCCGAGGAATGCAAAGGATGAGCCGAGGTAGCTTGGAACCTTATTCTGGGTGATGAGCAAGAAGAGGATGGTTCCAATTCCCGAAAAGAGAAGGGTGGTGGTGGCTGGGAAACCTGTGATGATTGGAACCAAGAAGGTGGCTCCAAACATAGCTGCAATATGTTGTAATCCGATTCCAGCGGTTCGAGGCCAGCTCAGGCGCTCATCCGTTGAGACGACATCTCCAGCGGCAATGTGCTTGCCATCTCCATGGAGTTTCCAGGTAAGTGACATTCTCTTCCTTCCGATCTTGGCCTAATGGCCTTTTCGCGTGATACAGACCACAGCGGCATGTATCTGGGCGGGGAAGATGCTTTAAGGGTAGATATGACTGGTCGAGCAGTGAGAGCGACTCGCCGAAGGCTTTAGGCCAATACTTTGGCGAAATGGGATGTATCGAGATACATTACGCCCAGATATATCGAATCGATATATTTTTCGGCATAGGCCGAAATCAGAGAAACTGGTCAATAGATGCGTTCACGTGTGGAATCCCTGGAGTTTGCACTCCTTGGCCTCCTGGCACAGGGACCGCTGCATGGCTATGAGCTTCGCAAGAGAATGGTGACCATCTTTGGGCCATTTAAGGCGATCTCATTCTCAGTTCTCTACCCGCAACTTCGTCGAATGCTCCTTGCTGGCTCAATCCAGGAAGAAGAAGTCGACCGGGGGAGCAAGCGTCCAAGAATTGTTTATGCCATCACCCCTCAAGGAATGGCACGTTTCGAGGCGCTCACCGAAACCGTCAGCGCAGATGCTTGGGAAGATGAAGGATTTGAAATTCGTTTCGCCTTCTTTAGCCCAACACCTACAAAGAGCCGTGTTCGGATACTTGAGGGACGGTTACGTCGACTTCAGGAGAAGGCTGAAATCCTTCGCGACGAAGTAGAGAAGTCTCCAATTGGAATCGATAAGTACCTTCAAGAGTGGCGCCGCC
>CAZXVL010000005.1:6248-30010 GCA_964644425.1 uncultured Candidatus Planktophila sp. | reverse complement strand
ACTACATTCAGAGAATTCTTTAAGGCAGCCACAATTCACCCCAATGCAAAACTGATTACCGGCTCTATTTGTGGTGTGAAGATAGCTGAAATTGAAGACCCGCTCATGAAGAAGATTCGCTATATGGATAAGTTAGTTGATGAGCTTGCAAAAGGTCGCCCATTAGAGAAAATTCTCCGATCTGGCCTTTAAAGTTCATATCTGCCTTTAAAGAATCAATTCTGCGACGATTTCTTCGTCGATCATTTCCCCGGTTTCGATAAAGCCGAATTTCCTGTAGAACGCTCCGGCATTGCCCTCACCGGGGTGCCATGCGGTTAAAACTCGTTGCATTCCTAATTCCCGATAGCGTTCAATTACAGCGGTCAATGCAAATGAGCCAACACCAGTCCCCTGGTGAGATTTATCAACCAATAACCGCCAGAGCCAAGGATCTTTCTGTTGTTCAGTCTGATCAGCACACATAACAAAGCCGGCAGGTTGAGAATTTCGCAATACACCTCTTATCCAAACTAACGGTGGGCCGTTCGGGTCCTCTGGAGGAAAGAGTGCATCTGCAAAACTCTGTGCGACTGAGGCAACCAGATTTTTCTGGCTTTCATGGACTTCAAGAAGCAGGAACTCTCGAGCTCGCTCATTAAGTTCAATAAGCTCAAGTTCATTCTCGGGCGTCATCACATTCAAAGCATGCCTTCTATCGTTACTCAAATCAATTTACTCATGCAGGTGTTATCTTCGGTAAGAACATACTCTCCAAAAGCTTCACATTTTTGATACCCCAGAGAGCTATAAAGTTCACGAGCGGGCTTGAAAGGTTCTGTAGCCCCAGTCTCAAGGCTTATTCGATTAATCCCCTGACCTTTTGCAAATAGTTCTATATGAGCAACCATCGCTCTGCCGATTCCAAGGCCTCTCGCTGAGGCAAGTGTGTGCATGGATTTGAGTTCAGCGTGCTCTCCATCCAATTTCCTGAGCGCACCAACACCGACCACCTTGCCTTCTACTCGCGCACTAAATACCGTGATTTCCGGAGCAAAGAGTTTTGAAGCATCTAATGCGTAGACGTGTTCGATGGGCGTTGAAGATGTGCAGAATTGCCAGTGAGCTTGAAGTATTTGTGCCAACTCGTCGGTGAGAGATTCTTCGACACCAATATCAATCTGCATAGTCGTAAGTTTAAAGCTCAGATCTGCCTTATTGGGTATTGAAGCCATCTGCATTGTGTTTACTAGACTAGGAGCCATGGATTCAAGCCTTACAGTTCGCAAGAGAGAGATGGCATCAATCAAGAGAAAGATTTCTCAGATTGATCCCGCATTTACCGCACCCATTAAGAACCTTCCCACATGCACATTTGGCTTTGAAAAGAGCGGTCAAACAAATTATCAATCACTTGTGCGAGCCGTCATCGCCCAGCAGGTAAGCGTCGCTGCAGCAGACACCATTGGTGGGCGCCTTCAGAACTTATGTAGTGGCACCATCACGCCTGCGACGGTGGGCTCTCTTTCTCTGAAGCAACTTCAATCCGTCGGCCTCACCACCGCAAAGGTGAGAAGCATTGATGAGCTCACCGAAGCTACTCTCTCGGGAGATCTCAAGCTCAAGAGCTTTACCTACATGGATGATGAAGAGATCATCGCAAATTTGATTCCACTCTTTGGAATTGGGCGATGGACCGCAGAGATGTTTCTGATTTTCCAACTTGGTCGCTTAGATGTGTGGCCAATTGATGACTTAGCTGTTCGCCGTGGTTGGGATGTTATCCATAAAAATGCCGAACCCATTAAGCCGAAAGTCTTAAATGGATTAGGTGACCAGTTCATCGGGATGCGCAGCGTTGTTGCGTGGTACTGCTGGCGCGCTTCTTAAGGTAGCTCCGCTACCGAATTACACCCCTGTTTAAATACGGAGAGTAGTAAAGTCTTCAATTACACAGGTAATTTATTGTGACATAATTTAGAGGCACTACGGGTTTGGTAGTAACGGGGAGTTGGCATATTGCCGACTCCCCATTGCTTTATCCACAGAGTGTTATCGCCGAAGATAAATTTTTGAGAGAAGCGCCCTAACTTCACTTCCGTGTTGGGGGCGTGTTGTAATTGGCAGCAAACGTGTTTACCAAACCCGAGGTGCGGGTTCGAACCCCGTCGCTTCCACCACAGTCTTAGCTCACGTGATTCGATCTGTTGGTAATGGTCAAAAGAATTGCATCTGCTACGCAAGAGAGGGCCTCGAGAGATCGGGGCCTTCTCCATTTTCTGAGGAGTGTGAAATAATTTGGCATGGCAGAGAAAAAGATCACAGGACCAGCTTCTTACTTCCCCTCAATCGAGAAGAAATACGGCAAGCCGATTGAGCATTGGATGAAGGAACTCAAGAAGGTCTCCAAGCTTGCCCATATGGAACAAGTTGCACACCTCAAGACCAACTTTGAAATGGGCCACGGGCACGCTAATGCAATAGTTGCTGTTTTCCGTCAGAAGAATGGGCTCTAAATCGTAATTTTTCCTGAGACAGTAATGCTCTTTCCGGAGACTTTAGGAGATAAAGTCAAAGACTTGGGATCAGAGAGCTCTCTATAGATTCGATCACTATTCAAAGAAGTGTCCTGATTGCCCCTCTTTGCATATTCCCCAGTTGCATAAATCTTCGCATTTCCTGAATCGCTTGCAAAAAATTGCGAGGTTAGTACATCTTGACCATTACGCCAGACCTTAAAGTGGATATGCATGGTTCGTCCGGGATACCAACCGGGATAGATCGTTGTGAAAGTTACCTTTCCAGCTGCATTTGTTATCTGTGAGCCTCGAAGAAAGTTTTGTGTGTTGCCCTCAACAGCAGAGTATTTTCCTGCCGCACTTGCATGCCAAATATCAACCTTGGCACCCTTCACCGCTTTGCAGGATGCATCTACGACGGTGATGGTAAGAACTGTTTTAGTCCCAAGCTGACCTGAGACGATATTTGATCTGATGGGGGTATTGGTCGAGTAATACGGACCTTCAGATAGAGATTGAGTTGGTGTGCAGGTCGCAGCATGAGATATCGGGGAGCCAATCAGAGGAAGAAGGGTGAGTCCAAGAAGGGCTCCGATAATCTTGAGGCGCTTATTTAATTTCATGTATGAAAATTAGCTTAATGGAATTAGAAATGACCCCTATTGAGCCGAGATTTCGCTGTGAATGGCCTTGTTAGACTTAAGCCATGTCCTCTCATGTGAAAACAAGTTCTTTAGGCGCGCTCACACTAGGCGCTCTCGGCGTAGTCTTCGGAGATATCGGAACCAGCCCGATCTATGCCCTTCGTGAGTCTCTTCACACAGCAGGCACAGAGCTTTATGACATCTACGGTGTTGTCTCTCTGATTTTCTGGTCGTTGATGTTGGTCGTCTCTCTGAAATACCTTGTCTTCGTTCTGCGTGCAGATAACAACGGAGAAGGTGGAATCCTCTCCCTCTTTGCTCTCTTGCCTAATAAAGTGAAGAACGCTACTAAGGGGACAAAGTACTTCTTTATCCTATTCCTGCTTCTAGGCACCGCACTTCTTGTTGCTGATGGAATGCTCACGCCGGCAATTTCAGTTCTATCGGCTACTGAAGGCCTGCAGACGCTGAATGCAGATCTCGCCTCATGGACAGTTCCACTAACAGTCTTGATCTTGGTCTTGCTCTTTGGTTTTCAATATAAAGGAAGCAACCTGCTGGGAAAGATTTTTGGTCCAATCATTCTGGTCTGGTTTGCAACCCTTGGCTATCTTGGATTCATTAAGGTGCAAGAACATCCTGAAGTGATTGAGGCGCTCTCGCCGGTCTATGCAGTTGATTATGTGATTCACCATGGATTCCACACATTTATCATCCTCTCATCAGTAATTCTTGCAGTCACTGGCGCAGAAGCTCTCTATGCTGATTTAGGTCACTTTGGTAAACGTCCAATCCGCATCGGTTGGTTCTTTATCGTTGCACCAGCTCTAGTTTTGAACTATCTCGGTCAGGCAGTAGTCGCTATCCAAGATCCAGGAGAAGATAAGAGTCTCTTCTTTGCCCTGGCACCAAATGATTCGGTGCGAATTTATCTTGTTGTTCTGGCAACTCTTGCAACCATTATCGCCTCACAGGCGCTGATTACAGGTGTGGCATCACTTGCCCGACAGGCTGTGCGCCTTGGCCTGCTCCCCCGCCTGAAGATTGTTCATACAAGCAGCACCGTGATCGGCCAGATTTATGTCCCAGCGGTCAACCTCATTATTGGTCTTGGCTCCGTATTCCTTGTGGTCAACTTTAAGACCTCAAGTGCATTAGCAAATGCTTACTCATTTGCTATCTCAGCCACCATGTTGATGACAACGATTGCTTTTGGATATATCGCTGCATCTAAATTTAAGTGGAGCAAGAAGTTGCTCTACATCATTATTCCAATTCTGATTGCAATTGACTTGTCGTTCTTCTTGGCAACTGTCACCAAGATCTTTAAAGGTGCCTGGGTGCCGTTGTTAATTGGAGTTGCAATCACATATCTCATGTGGGCATGGCGCAAAGGTCAGGCAGCACTTGAGAACGCACTTCGCAAGCAAGATATGAGCTGGGAAGAAGTTGAGGAGCGGATTGCATCTGGCTCGATTTCAATCATCCCCGATACAGGAATCTATCTATCTGCTTCAGCGCTGAAAGTCCCTCAAGCACTAGTTGCGCAACTCAACAATCTGCACTCTTGCCCAAATAAGATTCTGATTGTCAGCGTTGTTCAAGGTGATGTGCCAATCGTGACAGCTAAACCTATGCTCAAAGAGGTCAATGACCGTGTGCAGCAGCTCTATGTCTGGGTTGGATTTAAGCAAGATGTAAACATTCAGCAATCCATTATTGAGAGCGTTATGACTGCCGAAGAAGAGTTTGAATGCACTTACTATCTTGCAGATCGTAAATTCCTCGAATCCTCAGGTGGATCACTAAAGGGAATGACTGAGAAGATCTTTGGCATCCTCCACCGAAACTCTGCGACAGCATCAAGCTACTTTGGATTGCCGGAGAGTCGTGTAATCACATTGGGAACTCAGGTAGACCTCTAAAGAGATCTTGAGAGAACCTGTCTGCGATGTGGCAGAATCCCTGCCATGACAAAAGTTCTCCTTACAGGTGCCAGCGGATATATCGGAAAGCACATCACCCTTGAGCTTCTCAATCAGGGCTATGAGGTCCGCGCATCCCTTCGAAGCCTTCAGAAGGCGGCAGAGGTAATTGATGCGGTTACTGCCCACCTAAAGGATTCTAAGAACTTAGATTCTCGCCTGACCTTTGTAGAGCTCGATCTGGAGAAGGATGCAGGTTGGGAAAGTGCGCTAGAAGGCGTTGATGCTCTATTGCATACAGCCTCACCTTTTCCTATTGCATCTCCTAAGGATGAGAACAAACTCATCCGACCAGCAGTCGATGGCACTCTTCGTGCTCTCAAGGCTGCAAAGAAAGCCGGTGTGAAGCGAGTAGTTCTTACCTCATCAGTGGCCGCCATCTACGGCTCAGATCTTCCAGAAGATAAAGCTGCCTTCGACGAGAGCATGTGGAGCAATGTCACTCATCCAGTTGGTCGAGTCGCCTACACAAAGTCGAAGACTCTTGCCGAAAAGGCTGCATGGGACTTTGTTAAGAACGAGGCACCAGAGATGAACCTGACAACAATCAACCCTGTCTTGGTTTTAGGTGCTCCGCTTGATAAGAATTTCGGATCTTCTATCTCTGTTGTAGAGCGAATCATGAAGGGCAGCGATCCGATGCTGCCTAATTTGAAGTTTGCCATTGTTGATGTTCAGGATGTAGCAAAGATGCATGTGCTTGCGCTATCAAGGCCTGAATCTGTTGGTGAGCGAATCATTGCTTCTTCGCAGACATATTCATTTGTAGCGATTGCCAAATACATTAAGGATCAGTTCCCAGCTAGCAAAGCTAAGGCAATTCAGGCACCAGATTTGCTGATCAAATTTCTATCGCTCTTTGATGCTCAGATAAAGGCGATCTTGCCTCTGATCGGAAAGTCGATGTTGGTAAGTAATTCCAAAGCGCGAGCGATACTCGGAATTGACTTTATCCCAGTCGAGCAGAGCATCAAGAGCTCAGCTGAATTCCTCGTGAAGAACGGTTTAGTAAAGGGCTAGTGCCCAACTCATGCCCAGTTCTAGTGGGGCTTGAAGATGCAGAACGGGTGACCTTCTGGATCCTGACAGACCCAGAAGATAGTGCTTGAGTTAGAGAGCAGCTTTCCACCAAGGGATTCAATCTCAGTCACAGCTGCATCAAAATCTTCAATCCGGATATCTATATGCATCTGCGTTGGCACTTCTCCAGAGGGCCATGTGGGCGCCACATAATTTTCGATGCGTTGAAAAGCGATGCCTGGTCGATCTTCAGCATCGCCAATCACGCACCAATCATCCTCGCTCTGCACAATTGTGAAGCCGAGCAGTGTGGCATAGAAGGAAGAGAGGCTCTTGGGGTCAGAGCAATCGATAACGGCCCCGTGCCACTTGCCGATCATGGAGACTCTTCTCCTTTAGCGTTGTAGCTGAAGGAAGATTGTGATGCTCGAGATGATAAAGATGCCGAGTGCTGCACCAAAATCTGCGACTTTATGCTTCTTCTTAATGTGTGCAACAAGTGCTCCCACGAAGTAGAGGCCTAAGCAGATGGCTGATAGGGCGCCAAGGTCCTTATTCCAGATACCGGCGATGAGGCCGAGGCCGCCTGCAATCTCAAGGAGAGCAAGAACTGGAATGAGATTGGCCTTGACTCCAACAGATGCCATAGAGGCCATTACATCTGGAACCTTCACAAGCTTGGCGATAGCTGATCCGATAGCGGCGAAGGCAAGAAGTGATGAAAAAATGATCAGTGCAATATTCATAGAAGGATTTTATCAGCCAAGTTGAGTTTCACCGTTAAACTACTGCGGTGAGTGCAATTGCAAAAGTTTATGCAACCGATGGCAATAAGCCTGCTCTCGTACTCGTTCATGGGTTGGGCTCTGCTGCATCTATTTGGAAGATATTGCTCGAAGATCTTTCGCAGCATTTTGATGTCTATGCTGTGGATCTTCCTGGCCATGGTGATGCACCGCTACCCACAGATAATGAAGTACCTCCACGCGCTCTCGCTGAAGACATCGTTGAAATGATGGAGCGCGATCACGGTGTGACCGAGCTTCACGTTGCTGGAAATTCTTTAGGCGGCTGGATTGCACTAGAAATGGCGGCAGTTGCCCCTGATCGCGTTAAGAGCGTTACCGCCCTTGCTCCTGCTGGCTTATGGCATGAAGGTCCCACACAGAAGATTCCAGCAAGCATGGATGCACGAATACTCGCAAAGATATCTCGCTTCTTCATGCCAATTGCATTTCGCCTTCCACCTCTCAAGGCAATTGGTTATCGAAAGATTACTCACCTATGGCGCGAACTCAGCTATGAGAGTTGCCGTGATTCAGTACTAGCTATGGCTCACTCAAAGGGTTATATGCAGCTATGGCGGGGAATTCGCCACCGTAAATTTGAATCCCATATTCCAGAGCATGTAGAAATCTCAATAGTTTTTGGTGATAACGACAAGATGTTGCCAGAAGAGCTTGCTCAAGAGCGCTCTGTTGCCCCAGCACATTCACGCTGGATTGTCGTTGATAATTGCGCTCACGTGATTATGTGGAACTTTCCAAAGTTGACTGTAGATTTCATTAAGCGCACAGCTGGACTCTCTGCCGCATAGAACTTCGACATTCGACCTCGCTTGCCTTAAAATCACTCTATGGCTAAAAAGTTTCTTATCTCGGTAATTGATAATCTCTCAGAATCAGGCACACCTGAGGAGATGGTTGCAATCGATGCATTCAATGACTCACTTCGCGCGAACGATCAATGGATCTTCGCAGGCGGGTTGGCAGCTCCAGTAAACGCTACTGTGATTGATAATCGAGCGGGCGCTGCAATTGAAACTGGTAAGCCTCTCTTTGACGCAGCTGAGAACGTCAGTGGATTCTGGTTGATCCAAGCAGAATCTCTTGAGGTCGCACGAGATCTAGCCTTTAAGGGCTCACTCGCCTGCAACCGCAAAGTCGAGCTTCGCCCTCTTCTTGGCTAGAAAAGACCAGAAGCGAGAAGCTCTCGCTTAGTTAAAGTAAGTGATAACTGCACCTGCAATAGTCAGGTTAATCGCATCGTTAGATGTTTCTATCAGCCACACCTTGAAGTTCTCCCCACCAAATAGGCGGTGAGAAAGCGAGGCGAATGCTGCGATGCCAACACCTAGAGCTGCACCGACTAGTGCGCCATCTGCGACTGAAAAATCTTCATTGCCGCTCATGAGCGAAGAAATGATGACCCCGAGAGTAAGGGTTTGAATGAGGACCCCGGCAATGGTTCCACCGAAGAGGACCGCTGGCTTGTTTTGCTGAGCACTCAATTGTCCTGATTGGATTCCGCGTGCCTTCATCCAGATTGGGTAAAAGGTCTTGGGTCCAAACCAGATACCTCCGCTGATAAATGAGATTACGAAAGCTACGAGTACGCCCACAAGGTTAAGTTCAGAAAATGTCATGTGAAAAGGGTAGCTAATTCCAATGTCATAACTATGCTTTCGACATGAGTTCAGGTGAAATTCGTTCGGAAATAATTGAGACAGGCAACTCCAAGATCAAATCTGCCCGCATTGTTATTGCGGCAACACCTGCCACCATCTTCAATATCCTTGCAAATCCGCATCGTCATATAGATGCTGATGGCAGCAAAACCATTCGAGCAAATATCAGCGGGCCAGATCGTCTTGTCTTAGGATCGAAATTTGGTATGCAGATGCATCTGGGCATCAACTACAGAATTATGAATACTGTGGTTGAGTATCAAGAGAACTCATTGATTGCATGGCGTCATCTTGGCCGCTGGCGCTGGCGCTATGAACTCAACGATTTAGGAAATGGTCAGACTGAGGTTACCGAGACATTTGATGGAACTTACTCTCCGTGGCCCGGTCAGCTCTGGCTTAACTTTCGTAAAGCGTATCCGTGGACTCAGATGGTTGTAGCGAAGTCACTTGTAAAGCTGAAAGCGGTCGCAGAAAATGAGTAAGGCCGAAGTTACTTCTCATCTAAAGAAGTTTGATTTACCACAGCGCAAGGCGCTTCAAGAGGTGCGCGAGACTATTGCTGCAGCTCTTCCAGAGGCGAAAGAGACAATTAAGTATGGGATTCCGACCTTTGTCATCGATGGTAAAGGCGTAATCGGCTTTGATGGCTACAAAGCCCATAACAGCATCTTTCCCTATAGCGGTTCAATAAGCTCGCGCCTCAAAGCTGAATTGACTGGATATGCAACTACCAAAGGTTCAATCCACTTTGACCTGAATAAGGCGATGCCAAAGACGCTACTTCGCAAAATCATTAAGGAGCGTTTACGTGAAATGGATGAAAAAGGAAAGTAGTTACTGAGCCACGATTGCATCGTGGACATATTGAGCAAGTCCACGTGCTCGGTCATCGTAATACTTCTTAAATCGAGCATCAGCCACATACATCTCGGCTAACTGCTTTTGCATCTCAACGGAACATTCGTAAAACCACTTTGATATTGCAGCGCGATGAGCAACGACGGCTATCTGAGCTTTCTCTGATGTCACTGGTAGGCCGTTGCCATATGCATAAACAAAGAGCTCAGTAGCGGCCTCTTGATCAACTTTTGCGGCAGCAAAGTCTGCATGAGTGTATCTAGAGCTTTTAGCTTGAGATTGCTTGTAGGCGTCGGTATCACCCCAGCGTTGGCGAACTTCATCTTCAAAGGCAGACATACCTTTATTCTAGAACGAGAAACTAAGTGTGGAGTATTCCCAAGCCATAGCTCCTACTGCCACCCTTAATCATGAAAAGCAACCGCAAAGGGATAGCCCTCCTTCTCGCCATAACAGTCTTCATTCCAACTACGAGTGCCAATGCGGCTTCACCTTCGGCCAATCCCACAAATACATTAACGTGTCCTGACTATCTATTTGTTGGGGCACGTGGCAGTGGCGAGCAGACACCGCACCAAAAAGGGCAAAAGAATAGAGACCCATACAGCGCTAAGGAACAAGGGTTGCCTGTCGAATGGATGGGCAGAACAGTTGGCACGATGTTTCAAACCCTCGCCGTTGATAAAGATCGCGCGTTGGCAATTCTAGGAACATCAAACCCAAGTAAGAAAAAAACTGTTGCGTGGCTTAGTTATGGTGTGGGTAAGAACTTAACTTCATATCCAGCGATTGATGTTCCTTCTATAGGCAAATTTGGATCAGAGATTCAGAATTACACCGCAGAAGTTTCAATTCTTAATGTAGGGCTCTTAAAAACCACAGTGTTGCCCTACGCAAGCAACTGTCCAAATACTCAGTATATTTTGGCCGGTTATTCTCAGGGTGCGGCAATATTGAGACTAGCGATTGCACGGCTGGATCCAGTTGCTGATGCAGAATTTCTCAAGAAAATTAAAAGCGTAATTCTAATTGCAGATCCGCTCCTATCTCCCTCTGATCCACGACTACCTGTAGCAGGAAACGGTTGGACTGAAAATCGAAATACTTGTGGTGTAGTCCGGGTAATTGCCACTGACGACTTGGGATGTTATTCAACTACCAGTACTGCCAAACTAAAAATTGTGTCAAAAAGCTTTGAAGTTCTTTTCTCTCTCAGTTGCGCTATCCCACCAAATAAAGAGGGATCACTCTGCACATCTGCGCAAATTCGCACTGTAAAATATTTTATTGGTAAGGGTGAGTCGAGTGCAGAAATAGGGCAAAGACAGGGAATCAGGAATATCATCTCAGTGTGCTTTACTGGCGATATTGTCTGTGCACCACTCGGAGAGCGCGACTGGAAATCTTGGCAAAACCCATTTTCAATTCACACTGATTATTATCGAGATTCTAATGTCCGGAAGGCAATTGTGAGTTGGCTTAAGCCAAATCTTTAACGGACTCCGTCTTGCTTAGCCTTCAGGCTATCTTTCATCATCGCTAGTAAAACCTTCTCATCGACCTTCCAATCATTGGGAAGGGCGATAGTCTTCTTATTCACTCGATACTCAGAGAACTTAGGTGTGTACTTCTTTAACACTTCTTGATCCCATGGAGCAATAAGGATGTGATTGGTGGCCACACCTGCACCAAAAAGGTAGTGCTTATCTAGTTTGAGCATTGGCTGGTTCCATGCGACCACGAGCTCTAGTTGAGGATACTTACTCTGTATCGTCTTGAAAATCGCTTTCAAGGTCTTCGCCTGGTCTGCGGGAATGCTCTTGAAATACTGGGCAGGTGTATCAAATCTCTTTGAAGATTCTGACCCTCGCGAATACATCACAAGTGCATTGGCGTGGGCTTGAGAGAATCCGTAGTTCTCACGAAGGTGGGCAATCTGAACGGGGTACTTCTCCCCCTCTACTTCCTTCATCACCTTAAACCAGTACGACATCTTCTCGCCGTACTTTTTCTCTATTGCAGGAAAGTGCTTCTCGCGAGAGCCATCAGATGTTGCCATAAGTTAATTCTACTCCTGAGCCCAAGATTACCTTTTGACCTCCAAGGAGTGCTGTTTCTTCATCCGTAAAGAGGCGAGAGCGAATAATGAATCGCAACCCTTCAGGGGTTTCAAGCGAAAATCCGCCGCCTCGACCTGGCACTGCATCAATTGTGATGTGAGTGTGGCTCCAGTATTCAAATTGTTCAAGTGAGATCCACACCTGAATTGGTTCGGCTATTCCATCGATTAATAAATCTCCTAATAGAACATCAGCGCCGCCCACCTTGAATTCACCTTTGAGATAACACATGGGTGCAGAGCCATCGCAACATCCCCCACTCTGATGAAACATGAGCGGCCCATGAAGTGAGCTCAATTTGCGGAGCAAATCATTGGCCGCCTCGCTTGATGCGATTCGCGACGGAAGGCCGACATATGCTCTAGACATATAAATAGATTACTCCTTTAAAGAAAAATAGGAAGGACGAGAGCCATTACGACTCTCGCCCTTCCCCCCCTTAATGAACTTACTTCAGTGAAATCCCTTCAGTGATGTAAGTGAGTTCGGCTTAGAAGAAACCAAGCTTGCTCTCTGAGTAGCTGACAAGAAGATTTTTGGTCTGCTGGTAGTGATCGAGCATCATCTTGTGAGTCTCGCGTCCAATACCTGAAGACTTGTAACCACCGAAAGCAGCGTGGGCTGGATATGCGTGATAACAGTTGGTCCAAACACGACCAGCCTGGATCTCGCGACCTGCACGGTATGCAGTATTCATTTTGCGGGTCCACACTCCAGAGCCGAGGCCATAGAGAGTGTCATTTGCAATTTCCATAGCCTGGTCAAAGCCATCGAATTTAGCAACCGATACAACAGGACCAAAGATCTCTTCCTGGAAGATGCGCATATTGTTTGTGCCTTCAAAGATTGTTGGCTCAATATAGAAACCAGCAGATAGATCCCCGCCAAGATCGGCGCGCTTTCCGCCCATAAGCACCTTTGCGCCTTCTTGCTTGCCTATTTCGATGTAGCTCAAAATCTTCTCCATCTGATCATTAGATGCCTGTGCACCAATCATTGTTGCTGTATCCAATGGGTTTCCTTGGACGATGGCAGCTGTACGAACCATGACATCCTTCAAGAACTTGTCATAGATAGGTGCATCAATCAGTGCGCGTGAAGGGCAGGTACATACCTCACCTTGATTGAGAGCAAACATGTTGAAGCCCTCAATGCACTTATCGTAGAAAGCATCGTTCTCATCTGCGATATCGCGGAAGAAGATATTTGGTGACTTTCCACCAAGCTCGAGAGTGACAGGAATGATGTTCTCAGATGCGTACTGCATGATGAGGCGACCTGTAGTGGTTTCACCTGTGAATGCGATTTTTGCGATACGACGAGATGATGCAAGTGGCTTACCCGCTTCAACGCCGAAACCATTAACAATGTTGACAACTCCTGGCGGTAGAAGATCTGCAATGATCTCCATAAGGAAGAGAATTGAAGCCGGTGTCTGCTCTGCTGGCTTTAATACAACACAGTTTCCTGCAGCAAGAGCTGGGGCTAACTTCCAGACAGCCATCAAGATTGGGAAGTTCCAAGGGATGATTTGTCCTACGACACCGAGTGGCTCATGGAAGTGATATGCGACAGTATCGTGATCGAGTTCTCCGATAGATCCTTCTTGTGCGCGAATGGCGCCAGCGAAATATCTGAAGTGATCAATTGCTAGTGGGATATCGGCTGCCATAGTTTCGCGAACAGGCTTTCCATTGTCCCAAGTTTCTGCAACGGCAATCTTCTCGAGATTTGCCTCCATGCGATCTGCAATCTTGTTGAGAATGATTGCGCGCTCTGTCGCAGAAGTCTTTGTCCATGTCTTTGCAGCTGCATGTGCTGCATCGAGTGCTAGTTCAATATCCGCAGCATTTCCGCGAGCAATTTCACAGAAAACGCGCCCCGTAACGGGTGTGACATTCTCAAAATACTGGCCTGATGATGGAGCAACATACTTTCCGCCAATCCAATGGTCATAGCGGGATTTGAATTCAGCAACTGCCCCAGCTTGGCCAGGTTGTGCATAAACAGTCATAGGTGTAATCCAATTCTCAGAAGGCACCTTTGCCCTCCTAAAAATGCAAAGTACTCCGACTCCTGGGCAATAGATACGGTCTGAGCCAGGGTCTAGCCATAAACGCTCATCTCGGCTAGTAGACCCCTAGCCAAGTGGCTAGGTCGGCGAGTACGATAAAAATATGGAGAGTGAGGTTCGCAGCGATGTCCCTGTGGGGCGACGCTCACCAATGGCGAGGACTCGCATCGTTGTCGCAGACCGCAATGTCATCTCTCGTGTTGGTATCCGATCGATTCTCGAGCGCACCCCAGGAGTTGCGGTGGTTGCCGAGTCAACGACCTATGACGGCGTAATCGATGCTGTTGATGAGCATGGCCCGGATGTGTTGATCATCGACCTCGACCTGGGCGACGACACCACCCGGGGTCTGAAGGTCTGTGAGGACATCACCGAAAAGTACCCGCAGACAAAAATTCTCGTCCTGGCTCAAACTCTTTCGGAGTTAATTGTCATTGAAGCTCTTCGCCGAGGGGTCACTGGCTATCTCTGCAAGGACGAGGTAAAAGCTGATGAGCTCAGTAAAGGCGTTCGTGGCGTCCAAGATGGGGAAACGGTTCTTGGAAAAGGCGTCGGCTCTATGGTCGCTCGAGGTCTTGGATCAACTCGTGGAGCAGGCAAGCATCTCTCAGATCGTGAACTCGAGGTCATTCGCCAACTCGCGAATGGATTGAGTAATAAGCAGATTGCAACATCACTCTTTGTCACAGAGAGCACGATTAAGTTCCATATCCAAAATATCTGCAAGAAACTCAATGTGCATTCACGCACTGAGATAGTCCATCGAGCCGCAGTTGCAGGTTTACTTTAAGCTTTGCAGATTATGAGTGAATAAAAGCTCGACTACTTGAATAAAATAAAAAGGACCCCCGTGACAAACACGAGGGTCCTTTCACTTAGAGTTACTTTGCTGCGATTGTTGAGATTTCAAACTCAAGCTTGATGTTCTCAGAGACGAGGAGTCCGCCTGTCTCAAGTGCCGCATTCCATGTGAGACCGAAGTCCTTACGGTTGATCTCAGCTTCACCTTCGAAACCGTAGCGATCGTTACCGAATGGATCCTTCGCTGTACCTGTGTACTCAAACTCAATTGTCAAAGGCTTTGTTACATCCTTGATTGTGAGCTCGCCCTCAACGACGATTCCTGCGCCACCATCTTTTACAGATGTTGACTTGTATGTGATTTTTGGGAAGTTAGCGACATCAAAGAAATCAGGTGATTGAAGGTGTCCGTCACGATCTGCACTGCGTGTGTCGATTGATGCAGCTGAGATCTCAATTGAAAGTGTTGCTGCACCCTCTGCAACAACTGCTGAGCCTGAGTACTCATTGAATGATCCACGGACCTTGGTCACCATTGCGTGGCGTGCGCTAAAGCCCACGCGGCTGTGTGAAGCATCGATTGTGTATGTACCTGCTGGAAGAGTTGAGAGAACTGACATTGTTTTTCCTTTGTTTGGCGATAAATCGGGCTTGAACCGCTTGTGGCGGTATGGTTGAAGTTTAAAGCACTTTAGTTGAAATTTCAACTATTTCACACCCCCATTTCGGCAGGAAAGGGGCGAGATACCTCGATAAACTCGCAGTATCTCGACCAACCGCGGAGGATTCTTATATGCAAGATTCAGGCACATGCCCAGTAGCCCATGGTGCAATGACAACTGTCGGAGCCTCAAATACACATTGGTGGCCTAACGCCCTCAACCTCGACATTCTGCATCAGCATGACACAAAGACAAATCCTCTTGGTGCTGACTTTGATTATCGCAAAGAACTTCAAAACCTAGATATCCCGGCGCTGAAGAAGGATCTTCATGCTCTCATGACAGATTCGCAAGATTGGTGGCCAGCTGATTGGGGTCACTACGGCGGACTCTTTATTCGCCTCACTTGGCATGCTGCAGGTTCTTATCGCGTTGCTGATGGTCGCGGCGGCGCAGGTACTGGAAACCAACGATTTGCCCCACTGAACTCTTGGCCAGATAACGGAAATCTAGATAAAGCACGCCGTCTTCTATGGCCTATTAAGAAGAAGTATGGCAACAAGGTCAGCTGGGCAGATCTTCTTGCATACGCGGGAACAATCGCTTACGAATCCATGGGCCTTAAGACATATGGCTTTGCATTTGGTCGTGCAGATATCTGGGCTCCTGAGACTGACATCTATTGGGGAAGCGAAACTGAGTTCTTAGCTCCATCAGAGCAGCGTTACAAGGATCTCAATGATGCAACAACTCTTGAGAATCCTCTTGCTGCAGTGCATATGGGATTGATCTATGTTAACCCTGAAGGTGTCAATGGCAATCCAGATCCTGCACGAACTGCAGCTCACGTGCGCGAGACCTTTGCACGAATGGCGATGAACGATGAAGAGACCGTTGCGCTGACAGCAGGTGGTCACACAGTCGGTAAAGCCCACGGAAATGGCAAGGCTTCAAACCTTGGACCTGCTCCAGAGGGTGCACCCATTGAAGAGGCAGGCCTTGGCTGGATGAATCACACCACGCGCGGAATCGGGCGTGACACAGTGACTTCAGGCATTGAAGGAGCGTGGACAACACATCCAACTCAGTGGGATAACGGTTACTTCCACCTCCTCCTTAACCACGAGTGGCAGCTGACAAAGTCACCTGCTGGAGCTCATCAGTGGGAGCCAATCAATATAAAAGAAGAAGATAAGCCTGTCGATGTTGAAGATCCATCTATCCGTTACAACCCAATGATGACCGATGCAGATATGGCGATGAAGGTTGATCCTGCATACCGCGCAATTTCTGAGAAGTTCTATGCAGATCCTGCTTACTTCAGCGAAGTCTTTGCTCGCGCATGGTTCAAGCTCACTCACCGTGACTTGGGACCAAAGGCTCGCTACTTCGGACCTGATGTGCCGGCAGAAGATTTGATTTGGCAAGATCCAACTCCCGCAGGAAACAAGAGCTACAACGTTGATGATGTGAAGGCGAAGATTGCTGCAACAGATCTCACCGTTGCAGAGCTTGTAGCAACTGCATGGGATAGCGCACGTACATTCCGTGGCTCTGATTATCGCGGTGGAGCAAATGGATCTCGTATTCGCCTTGCACCTCAAAAGGATTGGGCAGGAAATGAGCCAGCTCGTCTTGCACGCGTTCTCTCAATCCTTGAGCCAATTGCCACTGCAACTGGTGCATCTATTGCAGATGTCATCGTTCTTGCAGGAAGTGTTGGAATCGAAAAGGCTGCCAAGGAAGCCGGAACTTCAATTGCCGTTCCATTTACACCAGGTCGTGGTGATGCAACTCAAGAACAGACAGATGTTGATTCATTTGCTGTTCTAGAGCCACTTCATGATGGCTTCCGCAACTACCAGAAGGAGAACTACGCAGTCTCTCCAGAGGAGATGCTTCTCGATCGTGCACAGTTGATGGGACTTACTGCCCCTGAAATGACTGTGTTACTTGGTGGATTGCGCGTACTGGGTGCTAACTTCGGAGGCAGCAAGCACGGAGTATTTACTGACCGCGTTGGCACACTCACGAATGACTTCTTCGTCAACCTGACAGATATGACATATGTCTGGGAGCCAGCCGGTGAGAACCTTTACAACCTTCGCAATCGCACTACCGGCGAAGTAAAGTTCACAGCAACAAGAGCGGATTTGGTCTTTGGATCTAATTCAATCTTGCGCGCATACTCTGAGGTCTATGCTCAAGATGATAGCCATGAGAAGTTCGTAAAGGACTTTGTCGCAGCATGGACAAAGGTGATGAATGCAGATCGCTACGATCTCGCATAAAGAGTGATTAGGCAGTAAATCTGCGCACCAGGACCCTTGACAGGCGAATGGTGCGCAGATTTATTTTGTAGCGAAGAAGCGAATAGGTCCGCTGTGCTCAACAAAGACGGTGCTACCTAAAGCAAAATCAAAAGGAGAGCCGATTCGAACGCTGATGGATTGGGAGTTCTCATTCAACTTCACTTCCAACATCGCATCGTGGCCGTAGTAATCAATCTTGACGACTGTGCCCTCTACTGAATTCTTCGTGGGAGAGGTAGAAAGCTGTAGTTCTTCAGGGCGGATGACAACTTCACCAATTTGGCCAGAAAGCTGGCTGCTTGCCAAGGGGTGTACTGCAGATGAAGTGCTTCCATCCGGGTAGCGCACACCTTGTAGAACAAGAGCATCACCAGTACTCATCGCCACAGTAGGAGAGATTGGATTCTCATAGACCTCTTCAGGCGTGCCGTGCTGAGCAATCTTTCCCGCTCGCATCAAGACAACTCGATCAGCTGAGACCAGCGCCTCTTCGCGATCGTGGGTCACCAAGATGGCTGTAGTTCCGGCTGAACGAAGGAGTGAGACAACATCACTTCGAAGTTCACTTCGCAACTGAGCATCTAGGGCCGAAAATGGCTCATCGAGGAGAACCATCTTTGGCTTAACAGCTAACGCGCGAGCAAGGGCAACACGAGTTTGTTGGCCTCCAGAAATCTCAGAGGGGAGGTTATCTTCAAAACCTTTCATCGAGATGAGCTCAAGCATCTCAGAGACAACTTTTTCAATCTCTATCTTGCTATAACTCTTCTTATCTAATCCAAAAGCAATGTTCTTGGCAACGCTGAGGTGGGGAAAGAGTGCTCCCTGTTGAGGAACGTAGCCGATGCCACGACGATGAGGAGGAAGGACAACTGATGAAAGTCCAACTAATTGGGAGCCAAATCGAATCGTTCCTGAATTTGGTTGAATCAGGCCAGCGATAGAGCGAAGCAGCGTTGTCTTTCCACATCCTGACGGACCCAGAAGGGCTGCAATCTCTCCCTCTTTGAGTGAGAGTGAGAGATCATCAATAACTTTCTTTGCACCGAAAGAAACTTCGAGATGGGCAATATCGAGTGATGTCATCGACTATCCCCCAATCTCTACATTGCGATCTTGACTCTCCAGCCTCTCAGGCAAGCTGAGAAGGAAGGTTGGAATTGCAGCAATTAAAACCAAGAGTAATGCATAAGGCGCAGCCTCATTAAATCGATTGATTGATGCATAGCTCCAGATCTGCGTCGCTAGCGTCTCCATCCCTGTGGGGCGAAGCATCAGTGTTGCAGGTAACTCTTTCATTGCAGTAAGAAATACCAAGAGCGCACCAAGTCCAATACCTGGAAGTGCCATCGGAAGTGTGACGTGGG
Source organism: uncultured Candidatus Planktophila sp. (assembly GCA_964644425.1). Lineage (GTDB taxonomy): Bacteria > Actinomycetota > Actinomycetes > Nanopelagicales > Nanopelagicaceae > Planktophila. Next base: position 11,199 of record CAZXVL010000005.1, on the reverse strand, counting down.
TTGCAACTCTCAATGGGCTCTTTCCAAGTGAGGCTGCAACATCTTTGAGCGCTGAAGGAACCTGTTGCAATGAAGCTGCAGTTGATGCAACGGACTTCGCTAGGAAGAGCAATGAGTAAGCAAAGGCTAGTAGGAGCGTTGTTTGATAGAGAGGGCCGATCTTTGAACCCAACGACACCAGAGCTAAACCAATAACCACACCAGGAAGAGCATGGCTGATCAAAATCACTCGCTCCACGCTTTGAATTGCCTTGCCTGTAGAGCGAGAACTCAGAATCGCAACCGGTATAGAAAGCAAGAGTGCAATGAGTGCACCAAGTCCAGCAACGGTCACTGTCGATATCGCGGCGCCGAAGAGCTCGCCATACTCAATTGGCTCTGGATTTCCAATAAATCGACTGATGAGAAGATAGAAGGGAGCGATAACAGCTAAAGATAGGTAGAGAGAAAGGAGTGAAAGTACGGTGAGACGGTAAGAGAACTTATCTATCAGCAGCGCCTTTACTGAATAACTCTTCGCAATACTTGCTCTCTTGCCATTTCCTTTGAACTTTTCCTCAAAAACAATAAAGATTGTTGATGCAAGGATCAGAATTATCGAGATCACGGCAGCTGCACTTCGATCATATGAAGCTTTATACATATTTTGAATCGATACAGTCAATGTCTCTGTATTGAGCAGTGAGACCGCACCGAAGTCACTCATCACATAGAGGCCGACAAGAAGTGCACCCGCACTGACATTGAATCGAATCTGCGGAAAGATGACTCGAAAGAATATTTGAATTCTACTGAGACCTAGCGTCTGAGCGACTTCAATGAGTCCTGTATCCACTCGGCGCAGTCCAACAAATGCCGCTAGAACTGCATAGGGCATTGTTGTCAGAATCAATATAAAGGCCGAGGCAAATACCCCTGATAAAGAAGGGATGTAAGCAAGCCAGGTATAGGTGAAGACATAAGATGGGATTGCAAGAGGCAGGATTGCAGGAATGATCAAGAATCGCGCAAACGGAAGCTTTACGAAGAAAATTCCTGTGGCAATAATTGTTCCCACAATTGCATTAAAGATAACAACGATAAGGACAAGAAGAGTCGTTCTTCCTACGACCTCCACGGTCTTATCTCGAAGAAGAAGTTGAACTATCTCCGGAAGAGGCTTTTCAAAGGCTCTAATTAACAGGTATGTAAGTGGGATAAGGGCAAAGATAAGGACTAGCGCTGTTGAGAATGCAAGTGCGAGCTCACGCCAAGGACGCCCTTTGCTTGTTGCAGAGGGGGTTCTTGGCGATGAGAGCTCGAACCTGGTGGACATGAGTTAGAGCAATCCAACTTTCACCAAGAGGTCCTGAGTGATCTTTACATTCTTAAGCGCTTCAAGATCTACAGAAGGTGCACCGATCTCAGTCAACTTTGGTAGACCTTCAGGTGCTGGCGCGCCATCAAGGAGTGAGTATTCATGTGTCTTTGCCACAAACTCATCTTGAATCTTCTTTGAGGTAAGGAAGTTAATCAACGACTGGGTCGCCTCATACTTCTTACTTGATTTTAGAACACCTGCACCGGATACATTGATCAGATTTCCGACATCACCAGAGCTGAAGAAGCCATTCTTCACATTGATCTCGCGGCCCAGGCCTTCGGATACTTCCCATGTGTAATAGTGATTGACGAGACCAATTTTGATTTCGCCGCTATCAATCGCCTCAACGATTGCGCTGTTCTTGGCATAAATTTTGACATCATTCTTCTTAAGCCCCATTAACCACTGTTCAGCTACAGCTGAGCCCTTCTCGTTAATGAGAGCGGTAACAAATGCTTGAAATGATGCATTACTTGGAGCGATGCCGAGAATACCCTTATAGGCAGAATCAGTAAGCTCGGTCACGCTCTTTGGAAGAGTCTTCAATTCTGGGTTATATGCATAGACGCGAGCGCGACCTGTGACTCCGACCCATTGGCGGTTAGCAGCAACATAGGTCGCAGGAATATCTGATGCCACATCACTGGGTAGCTCTGTGAATAGACCTGCATCGGCAACTGCTCCAAGAGATCCTGCATCCTGTGAAAGGAAGAGGTCGGCAGGAGAGTTATCTCCCTCTTCGAGAATTTGGGCTGCAAGCTCTGCAGAATCTCCATAGCGGATATTGAGCTTGATCCCCGATTCTGCCTCCCACTGAGCAAAGAAAGGTGCGATGAACTCTTCTGAGCGCCCTGAGTAGATAGTCAGCTCTGTGACCTCTGAGGCTTGCTCATTCGATGATGTGCAGCTGCTCAATAGTGTGGCGCCAAGGAGGGCAGTCACCGCTGCGGCCAAGAATTTTCCTGCTCTGCTTCTAATTCTCATGATTACCTAACTCGATCTGCGGCTCTCTAGCGTGAGCCTGGCTCTATCCGAGGGTAATACATGTGCTGGAATTACGCAACATAAGTGTTGCGTAATTAACTATCTACGCAGGGATTTCAGGAGTCCAGTCACCGCAGCCTCAACCATCTCTAGGGTGGCGCTATAGGCGGGAGCCTCATTTCCCCATGGATCAGGAACCTCATGGGAGTCGGCATCGCCATCGAATGCGCGCAACATAGCCACTTTTTTGCGATCGTCCTGATTGTCAGCAAGGGCGATGATGTTGGCGTAATTGCTCTCATCCATAGCAAGGATTAGATCGAGTTCATCAAATGAGGCCGCTGAGAATTGTCGGGCGCGGTGTTCGTGACGATATCCATTTGATTCCCAGACTTGGCGCGAGAGCGGATGGGCATCTTCTCCTACATGCCATGAGGATGTTCCGCTGCTTGAAACAATAATGCGAGGAGCCGAAAGCTCAGATGCTCGATTTGCAAGCACTGCAGCAGCCATCGGAGAGCGACAGATATTTCCTAGGCAGACCATCTCGATACGAACCTCATCGCGCGCTTTCAATTCTTGGATATGAGATTGCGTATGTGATTGTAGGTATGAATTCACTCGGTAATACTAAAGCCATGGTCGCACGCTTCGTCTATCCCCCACCGAGTGATGGAAAGGCCTTCAAGCTCAACATGGGGTTGCGATCTCTTGAGGCCCCTAGCTGGCTCGAGCATGGTGATGATTTAGAGGCTCAGATTCCTGAACGTCTTGATTTAGCCTCAAACGCGCGAGAGGTTGTCTACCAAGAACTGCCTGGGTATCGCTCAGCTATTGATGAGCTCGTCAGACTTCTTGTGAAAAATCTGATTGACCATCACTCTTCTCGATACGTGGCTCAAGCTCACGAGCTGACACATTTGCCCACTGCCACCACGATCAATCTAGAGTCGGAAACAGTCCTTCTCGATCTTGCATCCATTATTGGTGAAGACCTTGTAGTTCTTTCTCGCGAAAATGACGAGTGGAAGATCGTCGCCGGCGCTGTGATCTTTCCTTCACGTTGGCGCCTCAGCGAGAAGATAGGCAAAGGCATGGATGCGGTGCATCAACCTGTACCGGGCTATCAAAGCGCACTGGCTCCTTATATGACTGCAACATTCGACAAGATTGCTGTTGATCGTCCAGTGTGGCGTAAGAACTGGTCGCTACACAGCACAGCACATCTACATCAGCCCACCTCTATACATGAGGCAACAAGCCCTGATAATTACTGGTGGCGCACAGAGCGACAAACCCTTACTCGTAGCGCAATCGGAGAATTTCTCTACTTCACCATTCGTAACCGTGCTGAAGAACTCTCCCAGATTAAGGAAAGCCCTGAGGCCTCAACAGCCTTTGCTCAAACGCTGGCAACTCTCTCTCCTGAAACAATCGAATACAAGGGGCTGCAGCGAGATCATCAAGCGATTATCGATTACCTGCGCCACTAGTTTTCCTCTTCTTGAATTACACTGCTTTCATGGCAATTAATAAGAGCGAGCGAACCAAATCTGTCCTTATCGTTATCGATGTTCAAGTTAACGTTGTACAAGATGCTTACGACAGAGATGCAAAGATTGCCAATATGGTCCTCGCTGTCGAAAAGGCTCGAGCAAAGTCGATTCCCGTGATTTGGGTGCGCCACTCAGAGGAAGAGCTGCCAATTGGATCTGATGGGTGGCAGATCGTTCCTGAGTTGAAGCCACTTGAAGGAGATCCCATCGTTGAAAAGCTCTATCGCAGCTCATTTGTTTCAACCGATCTCGAGAGCCACTTGTCACGACTGAATGCCGGCCACCTCTACATATGTGGGGCTGAGACAAACAACTGCGTTCGCCATACATCTCATGCAGCACTTGAAGCCGGCTATGACATCACCCTTATTGCAGATGCTCACACCACTACTGGATTTGAATGGAACGGCTTTCATGTGGATGCAGCGCGTACTATCGATGAGCAGAACATCAACTTTATGGGTTATGACTTGCCAGGTTCATCTGCTCAAGCCAAGAAGGTTGCAGATCTCTTTAACTAGTAGCTAGCGCTTTAGCGAAGGTGTCCGCATTCGTTAAGGCTGCGCACTGCGCGAAGGCCATCTGATGGCCAGATCGAAATACTAGAGATAGAACATGGCCCAGCATCAAGATGGAAGACCCCATCATTAGGGCCACCAATTGCAAGGTTTACTGCACTCTTGATGACACCGTTATGTGTCACAACAACAACGCGCTTTCCCGGATATTGAGCAACTAAACGTTCAAGGGCCTCATTGATTCGGATGGCAGCCTGGTCATAAGACTCTCCACCACCTGCTCGATAGGACGATGAATTAAGCCATGCTTGATAAGCATCAGGCTCTTGCTCTTTCACCTCTTCAATAGATTTCCCATCCCATGTGCCAAATGAGAGTTCATACCAAGCTTCATCGAATATTGCTGCCAGCCCTGTAGTCGCCTCGATAGCTGCAGCTGTCTGACGTGTGCGCTGCAATGGTGAGGCGATAAGAACTTCTGGTTCTAGTTTTGCGATTTCAGCAGCGACAAGGGCAGCTTGTGCCAAGCC
>CAZXVL010000005.1:2412-6238 GCA_964644425.1 uncultured Candidatus Planktophila sp. | reverse complement strand
GCTCAGGATCGAGTGGTCCTACTCCTGAAAACTTACGTGTGGGCGTCAAAATTGTTTCGCCATGTCGAACAAAGTAGACCATCGTCGGAACCTCTGAGGAACGAAGACGATCTGTTAGGTAGTTCTCTTGCACAACTGCTGTTGGTTTATGCGCTGAACCCCCATCGAGTGCCTTATTGGCAAGGCGATCTGCATGTGAATTTTCATCACGTGGAATCCATGAATATGTTACAAGGCGTGCATCGTGGGCATCGCGACACTGCTTTGCGAGATCGCGCATATCTGCATGCTTGATCTGCCAACGCCCTGACATCTGCTCCACAACAAGTTTTGAATCCATCGCTACCTCAATAGTTGCGCTTGGATCAAGCTGATGGATATGGGTCAAGCCAGCAAGGAGACCGCTGTACTCAGCTACGTTATTTGTTGCCACACCAATAACATCAAAGAGCTCTGCAACGATTTTTCCGTTTTCAGTAACTACCGCGCCATATCCTGCAGGTCCCGGATTTCCGCGGGAGCCGCCATCGGCAGTTAACTTAAAAGAACGCCCCATTGAAGAGTTAGCCTCTTACCAAGATGCAACGGCACTGTTCGCAACGGACTACCTCATCTGCCGGAAGTCCTGCGATGCGACCAATTTCAGTTGTATTAATTGTGAGATGACAGCCTTTGCACTCATTGCCCACAAGAAGTGCTGCACCATTGCCGTTGTTATCTGCAGCAAGTTTTGTGTAGAGAGTCTTTAGATCATCTGCGATAGGAGCTGCGATTGCTAAGCGGTGAGTTGACACCTCGTTGCGCTCATTAACAATGATTGTCAGAGCATTTTCCCGTTTAATCTCAAGGTCGGCTATCTCTGCATTGAGGGCTTCTTCTTCGCCTCGAAGTTCTGCAATTCGGTTGTTTAAGCCTTCGACATTCACCATGATTGCAAGTTCTACTTCTTCAAGCTCTGCACGGCGAGCATTGAGTGTGACCAGCTCGTGTTGTGTCTGCTCAAGCTCTTTCGCTGTTCCTGTTCCAGATGACAGGCGTGCTTCATCGCGATTGATTCGGGTAACTATCTGTTCGACATCGCCTTCTGCACGAGCAAGCTCGCGCTTAACATCAGTGCACTCAGTCTCTGCGGCAATACGAAGGTCGCGAACATTATTGCGTTTAATTGTTGTAGCACTCAATGCTGCGCTTTCAGGAAGAGTTGCCTCTCTTTGCGCAAGTGAAGCTAGTTGATCATCAAGCTTTTGCACCTCAAGAATTGCCTGCTGATCACTTGGGGATGCCTTCATTAAATCAGCTCGTTTCCGTATTTGAAGAGAATTGCAAGGATGAGTACAGCATATGTAAGGGTGTAGGCGACTCTTCCCCAGCCACGATGGAGAAAATTGGCGACCTTCTCAAAGCGCTGCTCTGAGAGGTTCCAAATGTTTTCAAGCATGGCAACTCGTGTGATTGTTGAGAAGACGGTAATTGTTGAAACTGTCACCAAGAGGCACCAAGGGCAGAAGGCTTTGATCACAAAGAATGATTGTGAGAGCAGCCAGAGCGCAAAGACTAAACCTAGCCCGTAGACAACATGTGCTGCGCGCATAAACCAGCGCGGAAAGGCAACAAGGCCAAGTCCTGCTACTGCAATAGTCATCACAACCGGTTCAGTCATCAACCCTAGGAAGGCGTTAGGAAAACCGAGAAGGTTCGATTGCCATGACTGTGCCACCTTGCCACAAGAGACAAGCGCGTTGATATCGCAGGCAAGTTTTGATCCCGGATTAGCTGCAAGCTTGACTGCATCGTAGGAGAGAACGAGAGAGGCGATAAGGCTTAGTGTCGATGAAACAAGCATCGCAATATAGGTCTTGCGATAGACGCGTAAACGAGCGATTGTGCCTGCTTCATACATGGGGCGAGTTTACCGTCTTTCACAGAATGTGAAGCGGTGCATCAAAGTGAAGCCAGCTGCTGCATAGAGACGTTGAGCACTCTCATTTTGATGCATAACCCCGAGAGATAAGTGCTCCTCACCCAATTCATGCCCCACGATCAACGCCCGCCTCATAAGCTCTCTGCCCAGACCGCGACCTCGATGTTGGGAGTGCGTTCCCACCGATGAAATCACGACCTTTCCGGATTCCCATCGACAGAGAGCTGCAACAGCTAGAAGTTCCCTTTTTTCGTGAATCTGCACCCACTGCAAGATCTCTTTGTTGCCCGGAAAGACGGATGAATCAGGGGCGTGCTCTTTCAGAAAACTTTCAATATCACGATCAGTTGCTTCGTCCTCAGGAGAATATGAGCCCTCTATTGTTGGCGCCCAATAGCAATCCCATTGATCAATTGCTGCGAAGTCAGATGGCAGATGTGTAACTCCCCTGGTCTCTATCGAACAGCTCTGCCAATTGGGATCAAATATTGGAGTATTGCCAAATGCAAAACCGTAGGTTTTCTCTCCATTGCGAGTAATTGAGAGATTACCGTGAGCATCACTTTGGCTAGAGATAAAGCCTTCGCGAGGGACCCATGTAGTTAAGAATGGTGAACCCGGATAGAGCTCTTCATATCTGAGAAGTGTCTCGTCGAATAATCCCATAGCGCTAGGATATTAGAGAGTTTTCAAGAAACCCTTCATCAATTCAATCTCGGCGCTCTGTGAGCTCTTGATATCTGCAGCTAACTTTCTCGCCTCGTCATTCTGGCTATCTTCAATCATTGAGACCATAGAGAGAGCGCCCTCATGATGGGCAATCATGCCGCTGAGGAATAAACGATCGAATTCAGAACCGGTTGCTTTTGAGAGAGCGGCAATTTCTTCATCCGAGAGCATGCCATCCATGCCCATATCGTGATCCATGGTTAACGAAGCACCAGCTGCTGTTAGCCATCCCTTCATCTGAGTAATCTCGGGATCTTGTGCAGCCTTAATCTGGCGAGCAAGTGCAAGCACATCTTCATTGGTTGAAATCGAGATTGCTAGATCAGACATCTCAACTGCTTGCTGGTGATGTGGGATCATCATTTGCGCAAACATCACATCATTGGAAGAGAACTCACTAGTGTTATTTGAACTGTTGCCCATATGGGACATCCCATTGTGATCTCCGGCAAATTGCATGCCGAGCAAAACCAGAATTGCTGCGACCAAAACTGCGATCAGGCCATTCTTCTTTGTGGGTTCAATCTTCATACTCAAAAGGGTACTCCGTGCATGTATTTCTGCTACTCGAGACTTGGGCCGTAAAAGTGCTGATACGGTTTTGGCATGGCAACCCTTCAGGCACTTCTGGCATCGCCCGATCAGTCTGTTCGCCTAAAGGCTGCCCTTGCTGCAGGCACATATCCTGAGCCTTCGTATATAGAGATCTTAATCAAACAGTGTTCACACGAGCCAGATTTCTTCGTTCGAGACACGCTTTCATGGGCCCTTATGCGCCATGACGTAACGCAAGTTGTTAGTCACCTCAAACCAGAACTCTCATCAAAAGTTGCTCAAGCACGAAGCCAAGCTCTTCACACGCTCTCCAAAATCGGCGATAAGGCTAACTATCCTTTGATTACTCTCGAGCATCACTTAGATGAGGTAGATAAAGTTGCAGTGACAGCATGGAGAACCGCATCGGTGTTAGTTCCTGAGAATGAACGCTCTGCTCTGACAAAGATCTTGATCACTCAACTCGGTCGAGGAGATTCAGATATGCAATTTGATCTCACAAGATTTCTCTGCTCCCTGGGCGATTGCATAGTCGAGCCACTTCAAGATGCGGCTAAATCAGATAATGAAGTGATTCGCATCCATGCAGAATTTACCTTGATTCGCTTTCAGGAGATGCAG
>CAZXVL010000005.1:0-2312 GCA_964644425.1 uncultured Candidatus Planktophila sp. | reverse complement strand
TCATCCAAACCCATTGGATTGTGCGCATTCCCAAGTAATTAAATACCTGCACAATAAGTGCGATTCCAATCAAAAGTCTAAAGTTAATTTTGCTCATAGAGAAAATTCTCACACGAGCAGTATTTGATGGGAAGGGATTACGTGCGCCATCAGTGGTCAAACTTCTCTGTCTGGTGTGATGATTAGCCTTTCTTGCGAATATAAATCTGCTTCTTGACCACCGCAACAACTGTGCCATCGGCTGATTTAATATCAACTTCAAACCACTTCAGATACTTTCCTAATGTTGCGACTTCACGCTTGATTTCATCTAGATCTTCATCTCCGATATGAAATTCTGCATAAACAGTGCTCTTTCCGGGAGATACGTATTCAATCTCACTTCGCTTATCCCAGACGATGTAATCCTTGCCTAGGTTTTTCATGATCATGAGCATGTAAAAGGGGTCGGTCATTGCAAAGAGTGATCCACCGAAGAGTGTTCCTACATAGTTCGTTGTGAGTAGCTTCTTCTTAAGTCGCACTTTTGTGTGGCGAAAATCCTGAGAGATCTCACGCACAGAAATGCCAGAGAAGAGAAAGGGCGGCCACAGATTGAGCATCCGACGCATACCGGAATGCGAAGTCATTAGGGCCTGCATGGGATGTCGCTTCTGACTCATTTGGCTAAGTCTATTGGGGAATGGAAAGTACTCATCTTTGGTCGAGATTACTGACCACTTCTGACTGTCGATTATTTTCTCTCGCTATTACTCTTGAAATCATGAGAATCAGAGCTGGTCTGTCCAAAGGGCTCCTTGTAGCGATTGCCCTCTCCTTGCTTGCACCTACAGCTTTCTCGGCACAGAAAGTCACTCCAGGTTCAACCTGCAAAATAAAGAAGCAGACGGTGGCTTATCAAAACAAAGTATTTACCTGCATTCAATCTGGCAAGAAGCTTATCTGGAGCAAGGGTGTTCCTGTAAGAAAACCTGCAGTTTCTGCTACCCCAACGCCAACGCCAACACTTACGCCAGAACCTACGCCTACCCCTAAACAGGCAAGCAGTGCGCTCTCTTCATCAAGTAGTTATCTAAACATCAATCAATGCAAGCTCAATAACGGGAGTGACCAATTAAGTGTTAACCAAAGCTTCCAGCAGAACCCGTATCGCGTAAAGACTACAAAAACTATTCGTGCTCTGATTTTGCCAATTGACTTCTCGGATTTGGCAGGAAGTGCAAACCCTCAAGCCGATTTTGCTCCAATCACTGATGGAATATCTGCTTTCTTTACAAGTGCCTCTGAAGGAAGAACAAAGTTCAATTGGACTATTCACCCACAGTTTGTGAGGTATCCGATCCCGGTTGCCGACGCCAATCTAGGAGGCAGAACTACTAATGGTTACGGCCAGTTCTCTCAAGAGGCACTTAAACTGGCAAGGAAAGCTGTGAATGTCTCGGATTTCGATTTGATTGTATACGCACCACCTCTAACAACTTCTAGAAATCAAATTGCAGTAGGCCCTGCATTTGTTGCCAGTGGCCCTGACCAAATCAATGCAACCATGCTTGATGGCCAGGCATACGCATCAAGATTTCCGTACTACATGACTGCCCATGAAATCGGCCACCTCATGGGTCTGGCCGATCTATACAACTATGAAGGAGCAAATGAATCCGCAGCAAAGCCTGGCGACCCAAATGCCAATAATTTTCAATTCAGATACATGGGAATCTTTGATTTAATGAATTGGGTCGGCGCAGAAGGAATGGAGCTCACTGCTTGGAATCGATGGTTGATTGATTTAATCTCCGATGAACAAATGCGCTGTCTTCCTCCTGCGAGCACAACAACACTTCTCTCTCCTGTAGCAACAAGTGGTGGCGTCAAGGGCGCGGTCATCCCTCTATCTTCAACTGAGGCAATTGTGATTGAGTCCAGACGAGCAATTGGATATGACTCTAGACTCGGAATCAGATCTCAGGGAGCACTTGTTTACAAGGTCAACACCACTATTAGGAGTGGGTACGGCCCCATGCGAGTAGTTGCTCGACCGGGTTCTGATGACATGCTCTTTAGAGATGCACCGCTAAAGCTCAATGAATCCCTGTTGGTGGATGGATACCTCATTGAAGTGATTGAGCGAGGTGACTTTGGAGATGTTGTCAGGGTGACAAGGAAATAACACTTCTCAAAAACTGTGGGCGGCGAGGGGTTCGAACCCCCGACATCCTCGGTGTAAACGAGGCGCTCTACCACTGAGCTAGCCACCCGGCTTGTACTGCTCGCGAATACTACACTGAACCCATGGCACTCTTCCAAATGCAGAT
>CAZXVL010000004.1:0-31249 GCA_964644425.1 uncultured Candidatus Planktophila sp. | reverse complement strand
GGAAAGCGTGTATAGGGAAACCTATCGAGGGTTCAAATCCCTCATCCTCCGCCAGCAGGGCTTTCCTGATTTTGCCTCTGGTTCTCTAAATCTAGATTCATCGGATGCAGAAATCACGGCATTTACAAATCTCTTTCTTGCTTTTCACCATCATCTTTGAAGCAATTAATCCTTCCATAGATGCCCTTGGCGCAGTAACGCCACCGGTAACAAAATGCAATATCCGTGTCGATAACCCGCATATCTCTAAGTACATCCTGCGTACGCGGGGAATCCTTGCCGTAAAGGTGAATGCCCGATCCAAGTGTGACAAGTTTATGCGTGATCTTAAATTCATCGTAGAGATCTATAAGGATGGATTCTTTTGGGATAAGAAAGTGGGGGAAGGTCTGACAGTAGTGAATGGATTAATCTACCCAAATCGCATCATCAGAAATGAAAAGGCCTACTCTGAGTGTTCTTCGCAACTTCCAACTAAGTACTACGGGGTCGCATATGCGAGTGCAATTATCGATGGAGAATCAAAACAGACTCTAAAGGTCACCTCTGCAGAAACTATAACTCTTAATTGCGGGCATTGAGTTAAAATTTCTGCATGAGCGCAACGGAAGATCAAGAGTCTTTTATCGATGAGGTATGGGAGAAAAAGTATTTCTCTCTAATTCTTGATTTATCAGAGAGAAATGCTTCTAGATACGAAAGCCAAGCGAAATCATTACTAGAGAATAAAATAATTGAGGTATCCATCAATGGCATTGAGATCTCGTACAAGGTTACGCCACTAGGGTGTCGTTTCTATACCTCTCAAAATGCAGATGGCATCAGAATGGGTTCTTGGCATCGAATGGGCTGGAGCAAATCGTCAAAATTGAAGGCTCTACCAAATTTTTTCGCTAAATCAGAGGCGGACGTTCTCATAGACTGAAGGTGCAGAATACCCTCTCCCCATGGCAGTTAAAGATCGCAGCGGATTTCTTACGTGGAAGCATGGACGTACCTGGTTTCGCGTTATGGGGGATCTCAAATCACCGTTGACGCCAGTCGTTGTAATGCATGGTGGCCCGGGAAGTTCACATCACGGCGTTCTTGCGATGGCGAAGTTGTTACACGACTCTGGTCGTCCGGTAATTCTCTACGATCAAATTGGTTGTGGACGATCTACCTCTCTGAAATCAAAACCTGCCCACTTCTGGACTCTTGAGTTATTTGAAGAGGAACTCACTCGATTGATTAAGCATCTCAAGATAGAGAAGCGTTACATCCTTGCAGGTGCATCATGGGGCGGAATGCTTGCCCTCAATTACTCTGTGAAGCGACCTAAGGGGCTCAAGGGTTTGATCTTGGCCAACTCATTGCCATCTAGTCGTATGTGGGTACAAGAGACTCGTAAGTTAGTTGCGAAGCTTCCTGCAAAACATCGCGCTGCAATTTATAAGTATGAGAAGTTAGAGAAGTACACCCATAAAGATTATTTGGCAGCAAATGAAGTCTTTGCAAAACGCCATATTCGTCAGATCCCGCAGTTGGTAGATAACCCACCCAAACGTAGATTTGGTAAGCATGTCTATGAAGCGATGTGGGGTCCAACTGAATTTACAGTCAGAGGCTCACTGAAGGATTGGTCTGTCGAAAAAGAGTTGTCACAAATAAAGGTGCCTACTCTTTTGATTAATGGTGAAAATGATGAGGCGACTCCTGCCATGCAGAAGTTTATGAAGGCGCGCATTAAGGGATCTGAGTATTACTGCATTAAGGGCGCTGCACATACCGCCTTTACGGAGGCCCCTCTTGAGTGGATGCGCGCTACTGAGAGTTGGCTAACTGCCAAAAAGCTGTAAGGACTGCATAGAACCATTGAGTTAGTAATACACTCATCTCATGCGCACGAAATGGCTCTGGGTTAAGAACAACTGGCAGCGCCTTCCGCATCCCTTTCGCTGGATCCTTGCAGCGACAATCGGCTTCTCTCTTGTTTTCACTGGAATTGTCTTTTTAGTTCTGCCGGGACCAGGAATTCCAATCATCATCGCAGGGCTTGCAATTCTTGCGACAGAGTTCACTTGGGCAGAAGTACTTCTCAACCGCACAAAGCATCATGTTTCAAAGGCTGTTGCTAAGGTGCGCAAGAAGAAGAAAGATTAAATCTCTACACCAATATATTTAGTCTGCAAGAACTCATGAATTCCATCGAAGCCGCCTTCGCGACCGAGGCCAGATTGCTTCACACCACCAAATGGCGCGGCAGGATCAGATAACAAACCACGGTTGATTCCCACCATTCCAGATTCGATACCTTCTGCAAAGCGGATGGCGCGTTTGAGATCTTCAGAATACACATAGCTAATCAGGCCGTATTCGGTGTCGTTTGCGAGCTTAAGCGCTTCATCATCTGTATCAAAGAGAACTACCGGAGCTACTGGACCAAAAACTTCCTGAGCAAGAATTGCATCATCGTTTGAGACTTCAATGACTGTTGGTGGATAGAAAGCACCAGGTCCATCAGGAGTTCTTCCTCCTGTATGCACCTTTGCACCGCGTGAGGTAGCACCCTCTACTAGCTCTGCAATCTTGTTGCGTTCTTTAATTGAAACGCTCGCTCCAAGTGTGATTCCAGCTTCGCGACCCACACCCATCTTCATTGCAGACATAGCCTTTGCAAATTCTGCAATGAACTTATCTCCAATAGAGCGTGCTACATAGATGCGGTTAGCGGCAGTGCATGCAGCTCCACCATTGCGCATCTTTGCAAGCATCAAGCCCTTTACCGCTTCTTCAATATTTGCATCGTCTAGAACTACAAATGGCGCATTGCCACCGAGCTCCATTGAGCAACGAATTACTTGATCTGCAGCCTCGCGCAACAAAATCTTTCCAACATATGTTGAGCCGGTAAATGAAAGATTCTTTACCCGTGGATCATGGAGCAACTTTGAAATTGCAGGTCCGGTCTCAGCAGGCAGAATTACATTAAGGACGCCCTTAGGTAGACCTGCGCGCTCCATGATGTCTGCGATAGCGAGGGCAGTAAGTGGTGTCTCACCCGCTGGTTTCAAAATCATGGTGCAACCAGCGGCAACTGCTGGACCGATTTTGCGTGTGGCCATTCCTGCAGGGAAGTTCCACGGAGTAATAAGGAGTGAGACTCCAATAGGTTGGTGTGTTACCAAGATGCGCTTGTCACCGGAAGGTGCCATGCGGAAATCTCCAGATGTGCGCACAGCCTCTTCGGAGAACCAACGGAAAAATTCTGCAGCATAGAGAACTTCACCCTTTGCATCGGGTAGTGCTTTGCCGTTTTCGCGTGAGATCAGCTCGGCCAATTGATCAGCTTCGGCGATCATGATTTCAAAAGCCTTACGAAGGATCTCGCCCTTAACGCGAGGGGCGACCTTGGCCCAGCTCGCAGAGGCGGCATCGGCTGCTGCTACAGCGGCGAGGTTTTGCTCATCGCTGGAGGTCGATACTTCGGCGATAACTGAGCCATCGCTTGGGTCGATTACTGGCGATTTGCCGCTTCCATCTACCCATTGGCCATCGATATATAACTGAGTGCGCATAAGATGAGCCTACTAAATCGCGATAAAAACCGGTACCTAAGGTGCCTATTGAGGGAGTCACTGTGGCGAAGTCATGGACAGATGGAGCACCAACACCGGTTGCTCTCCAAGAACATGCACACCTGAAAGATCCGCTGCGCTACAAGATTAAGCGCGCATTCCTCGGTGCTCCTCATAACCGCCACTCACTAAGCCATCAGCGTCTGGATAAGAGGTATGCCCTCGGAATCCTCTCCTCTGACTGCATCTCATCATCTGCATATGGCACCGAGCAGATTTTGATTGCATTGCTTCCTGCCTTTGGTCTGGCAGCATTCGGAATCCTGATGCCAATGACAGCAGTTGTTGTTGGAATCCTTATTTTGCTCACACTTTCGTATCGCAATGTCATTGATGTCTACACAAAGACTGGTGGCGCATACATTGTTGCCAGAGATAACTTCGGGCCTGTTGTTGCTCAAGTTGCCGCTGTTGCCCTCATGCTTGATTACATCGTGACTCTTGCGGTGCAATCTGCTGCAGGAGTAGCTGCGATCATCTCAACATTTCCTTCTCTTGAACATCTTAAGATGGAGATGATCTTTGCAGTCATTGTCTTTCTTACCTTTGGAAATCTACGTGGCGTTAAGGAGGCAGGAAAGGCATTTGCTGCACCTACCTACTTCTTCGTGGGCTGCATGGCAATCGTCTTTGGAATGGGAACATGGCGCCTGATTAACGGCACACTCCCAAAGCTTGATCCATATGTTGACGGTGCTATTCAGATTGGCGAGAACCAAGCGCTGATGTCTGCTGCTGCAGTCTTTATCTTGCTGAGAGCTTTTGCAAATGGCGGATCGTCACTGACAGGCCTTGAAGCGATCTCTGATGGTGTTGCGCTCTTCAAGGCGCCAGAGCACACCAATGCAAAGCGCACGATGGTAATCATGTCGACGCTCCTTGGATCATTGGTTCTGGGAGTCTCTTGGTTTGCAAGCCACGTCCATGCTGTTCCTTACGAAGATGAGTCTCCAACAGTTATTTCACAGGTAGCAAAGGCTGCGCTGGGCACCGGCAGCTTTGCAACAGTGATGTTTATTCTTGTGCAGGCTGCAACAATGTTGATTCTCTTTGCAGGTGCAAATACCACTTATAGCGCATTCCCACTCCTTGTTAACTTTGTTGCATCAGATGGATATCTACCTCGTTGGCTTACAAAGCGCGGACACCGCCTAGCTTTCTCTAACGGAATTCTTCTCCTTGCAGGTGGTGGAACACTCCTTGTTGTTCTCACAGGCGGATCGGTAGAACATCTCGTTGCCTTCTATGCCTTAGGTGTATTTACAGGATTTACATTAGCTGGTGCGGGAATGACAAAACATGCACTACGTACACGCCCACCACACTGGAAGTACAAAGTTGCAATCAACGGTGTTTCAGGTTTTGTTTCATTTGTCATCGTTATCATCTTCTCAATTGTGAAGTTCAACCAAGGTGCGTGGATTGTCCTTGTTACTGCGCCAATCTTGGTTGCACTTCTTCTTCGTTTCCGTAAGCAATATGTGCGCGAACAAGAAGCTCTTTCAGTAAAGGAAGATGGTGAGCGCGCAACCTCCATTGCTCGCCATGATGTAACCATCCTTGTAGATAACGTTGACCTAGCAACTGTGGGTGCTGTCCGTTACGCACGCAGCTTGAAGCCCCATAAAATCAAGGCTGTTCACTTTGTTATTGATGATCGCCACGCAGAAGAGATTCAAGAAGCATGGGCAAAGTCTGAAGCGCTAGATGATGTCACTCTCGAGCTCATTGACTGTCCAGATCGACGCATTGCTAACTCTGCAATGGATTATGCAATTCGAAAGACTGAGAAACCTGATGTTGAACTCACACTCTTGCTTCCACGTCGTTCATATTCACGTTTCTTGGGACGTTTGCTCCATGATCAAACTGCTGAAGAGATTGCAGCACCTATCTCTCAACTCAAGCGAGTAGTTGCAACGATTATTCCTTTCGACGTAAATAACATCGTGGCTGGAAATACAGTTGTAGTTCACGAGTCACACGAAAAGGTTGCTCCAGTAAAGGAAGCTCCAATAACTCCTGTGCTTCGTGCTGATATGCCATTTACTCCAGTAAGCCACTATGCAGAGCACATCACTCCAATCGGAAAGATTGAATGGCGCAAGCGTGCCCATGTTCAAGGTCGGGTGACATCACTTTCAACTGCTCCCCGTGGAAGCGCCCCTACCCTTCAAGTTGAGGTATGGGATGAGACTGGTGGCGTCACGCTTAACTTCTTAGGTCGTCGCGACATTGCAGGTCTTGAAGTTGGTATGGAAATTCGTGCCGAAGGTATGGTTGGTGAGGAAGATGGAACACTCGTCATTCTCAATCCATCATACGAATTGGTGATTGAGTAATCCGACACTTTCCTAAGAGTTACTTATCTTTGAAGAACTCCGTCAGGATTTGAGCGCACTCTTTTTCGAGAACACCTGAAGTAACCTCTACTTTAAAGATAGATCTCGGATCTCTTAATACATCCCAGACAGAGCCAACAGCGCCAGCTTTCTCATCCCACGCCCCAAATATAAGATGTGAGATGCGTGATTGAGCAATTGCGCCGGCGCACATCGCACAAGGTTCTAGTGTGACAATGAGGGTGCAGCCATCGAGTCGAGATTTCTGTAAACGTGCAGCTGCATTTCGAATTGCGACAATCTCGGCGTGAGCAGTCGGATCATTATTTGCTTCTCGCTCATTAAAGCCTTTACCGATGATGATGCCGTCGCCATTGACGATAATTGCCCCGACCGGGACATCGCCGGTGGCAGTAGCAGTGTGAGCTACCTCAAGCGCCAAGCGCATGAGCTCCTCGTTATTCTGCATAGCCAGACTTTATAGGTATCGTTAGAACCATGAAAGTACATGTGGCCAACCATCCGCTTATCTCTCACAAATTAACGGTTCTGCGAGATGAAAACACAGATTCACCGACTTTCAGAAGGCTTGTTGAAGAGCTCGTCACCTTGCTCGCTTACGAGGCGACTCGAGATGTGCACACAACAACTGTCAAGATTAAAACTCCAGTAACAGAGACGACAGGCCTGAAGATGGCAGAACCTCGTCCTGTTGTTGTTCCAATTCTTCGCGCTGGTCTTGGAATGCTCGAAGGCATGACGAAGTTGCTACCAACAGCACAGGTCGGATTTCTCGGTATGGTGCGAGATGAGACAACACTTCAGGCGAGTACTTATGCAAACCGTCTTCCAGAAAATCTCAAGGGTCGCCAATGTTTTGTGCTCGACCCTATGCTCGCAACTGGTGGAACTCTTGTCGCAGCTTTTAATTTTCTTATCGAACGTGGTGCCACAGAGATCACGGCAATCTGTCTTCTAGCCGCTCCTGAAGGAATCAAAGTTGTAGAAGATGCTTTTGCAAATTCTGGTGTCCCAATCACTCTTGTAACCGGCTCTCTCGATGAGAAGCTCAATGAACATGGATACATCGTCCCTGGACTCGGCGATGCAGGCGATCGACTATATGGAGTTGTGTAATGGCATCTACATCCCCGGGCTACGGAATCACTATTCGAGTTGAAGGCGCACCAGAGCTTCAACCTGTCGCACTCGTTACAGCAACCGTTACACGTGCTGGTGCAACCATTACAGCACTCGATGTCGTCGAATCAGATTTAGGACGTGTCGTTGTCGATATCACCTGCGATACAGTCGATAAAGATCACGCCCAAGAAATCAACGCCGCACTTGCTGCCCATGAAGGTTTAACAGTTCGTAAGGTCAGTGATCGAACATTCCTCTTGCACCTTGGCGGAAAGATTGAAATTAGTTCGAAAGTACCTCTCAAAACTCGCGATGATCTATCCCGTGCATACACCCCAGGTGTTGCTCGAATTTGTGAAGCGATCGTCGAAGATCCATCAGATGTTCGTCGCCTGACAATGAAGCGAAATACTGTCGCTGTTGTCACCGATGGTTCTGCTGTTTTAGGGCTCGGAAATATAGGCCCAGCAGCAGCCCTTCCAGTGATGGAGGGAAAGGCTGTTCTCTTCAAGCGCTTTGCAGATGTTGATGCATGGCCTGTCTGCCTCGATACTCAAGATGTCGATGAGATTGTTCGAACAGTTCAGTTGATTGCACCCGTCTATGGAGGAATCAACCTAGAAGACATCTCAGCACCACGTTGTTTCGAGGTTGAAGCTCGCCTTCGTGAACTCCTCGATATCCCGGTCTTCCATGATGATCAGCACGGAACCGCGATTGTTGTTCTTGCCGCGCTTCGCAATTCCTTGAAGTTAGTGAAGAAGAACTTAAGTGATGTAAAGATCATCATGAGTGGAGCGGGAGCTGCGGGCACGGCAATTGCGCGCCTATTGGTTCTCAGTGGTGCAAAGAACATCATTGCATTTGATATCGATGGTGTGATCTCACAGTCATCACAGGGTGAAGATCCAATGCGTCGTTGGTTTATCGATAACTCCAATCCAAATAATTTCCAAGGAGATATTCACGCAGCTATGGCAGGTGCTGATGTCTTTATTGGAGTTAGTGCCCCTAATGTTCTCAATGAGGCAGATGTTGCATCGATGAACCCTGGATCGATTGTTTTTGCCCTTGCTAACCCAAATCCTGAGATTGATCCAGCTATCGCTCGCAATTATGCAACTGTCGTTGCTACTGGGCGCAGTGATCAGCCAAATCAGATCAATAACGTTCTTGCTTTCCCAGGCATCTTCCGTGGACTTCTCGATGCTGGTGCAAGCCAGATTTCAGATGATCTTCTCGTTGCAGCAGCGGAGGCAATTGCAGATTGTGTGTCTCCTTCACAGCTCAACGCATCATTTATTGTCCCGAGCGTCTTTGATCCTCAAGTAGTGACCAAGGTTGCGACGGCTGTTAAGCGAATCTCTCAGAAACGATAAGCAATGCATCCGATTGCAGCCTCATTTGATAGTCAATTCTCGACTTTGGGGCCACTACTGCTTTATGTAGTGGTGGGAGCAATCGTTTTTATCGAAACAGGGCTTCTCTTTGGCTTCTTCCTACCGGGTGACTCCATTCTCTTTAGCGCAGGACTAGTCGCAGCAGCACAGGGCGATGCCAATATATGGATTTTGGTGGGTGTAATCGTTGCTGCCGCTTTTATTGGAGATCAAGTTGGCTTCGTATTGGGGCGAGTTGTTGGACGCCCATATCTGGATAAACGTAAATCTCAACGTGTTCAAAGAATGATTGTTCGTGCAGAAAAATTCTACGAGCAGACGGGTTGGTGGGCAGTTATCACCGCTCGCTTCTTCCCTTGGATTCGCACATTCGTTCCACCGATAGCTGGTGCATCAGGGATGAACTATTACAAGTTTCTATCTGCAAACATCATCGGCGCCATCCTGTGGGGCGCTGGCATCACACTCGCCGGCTACTACGCGCACTCCCTGCCATGGGTGAAGACATCTTCCTATGCGATTGCCGCTTTCTTTATTATTGCTTCTGCAATCTCCGTGTATGTGAATTATTCACGCCGCCAACGATAACTCCAAGATATGTCATCGCGATTCCGGTGACCAAATACCAGCTGACTTGAACTCCCTCTGTTGGAGAGACTAAATCAATGACAAGTGAGCCCAGTAGGTTTCCGCCAACGCTAAATAAGGTAAATGTCAGAACACCTAAATGCTGAACTATCTTCGATGTGAAGGCGATGTAAATAACGCCAATGACTCCCCCTGTGTAGATCCACCATGGGCCAGCAGGAAGTGGTGAGAGCGAAGCATCCCCAAAGACGATGATGAGAGTCAGAAAGATTGTAAGGAAAGATGTTCCCATCAAGAAGTTTAATAATGATGTTGTGTAACTCTGATGTGAGTGTTCATTAATCTGACCATTGAGTGCGCGTTGAACACCAACCACAGCACCAGCAATGCCGGCCAAGAAAACAGCAAAGAGTTGTAAATCCGCCGCTTCGATTCGATCTGCAACAGAAATCAGTACAGCAAAGACGGTAAAGAGAGCTGCCGCTACTCGGCGGAAAGTGATTTTCTTCTTCCCGCCGCCAGTAATTCCTAGACGATCGACCAATAGTGAGGCCGCTGTCTGCCCAGCAATTGAGGCTACAGAGTAAATAGCCACGCCTATTAGAGGGACTGTATGGGTCTGGATAGCAACAAAGGTGCCCCCAAGGGCTCCTGCAAAGAGCGTCCATTTAGGAATCTCTCGACGCGCTACAGCGCCACCTAAATTGCGCGCTCCTTCTTTAATTGATGGAGAGAAGAGCGCAACTAAAGCAATGATTGCTAAACCAGAACCGAAAGAGATCAGAGCCGCCTGAACCCCATTGTCGAGCCGATGAGAGAGTTCGCCATTTGCACGTGCCTGGAGAGCAATCATCACTCCTGAGACAGTTGCGAGAATATCTAAACGTTGATGACTCTTCTTTGCCATTACTAACCCTCAAGAGCCACTGTTATCGAGAGCCACTCTTCTTCGCGCAGCACTAAATCGCCTTGAGCTTTATGAAGTTGCTCAGTGAGCTCAATGAGCCTTCCAGAGTCGCTACCGCCATTTTCAAGTTCAGCAGTCAGGCGCAAGACTTCAGCTTTACCTTTTTCAATCTGACGTTCTACTCGGTTGAGATCTTTCTTAAGTTGGCGCTCTTCTGCCGCGCTTGAACTCTTAGCTTTACTTCCAGAGCTTTGTGCCGGTGTGCCCTGTTGGTGGCGCAATTCAAGATACTCATCTACTCCACGAGGAAGATCTCGCAACTGCAAATCACCGAGTAGCCCAACAAAACGATCACAGACTCGCTCGAGGAAATATCTATCATGGGAGACAACGAGAAGAGTTCCTCCGAAACTATCAAGTAGATCTTCCAACTCAGTCAATGTCTCGATATCAAAGTCATTGGTTGGCTCATCGAGCATAAGAACATTGGGAGCATCCATGAGAAGTCGTGTTAGCTGTAAGCGACGGCGCTCTCCGCCAGATAAATCTCCTACTGGTGTCCATTGGCCATCACGATCAAAACCTAGACGTTCGCAGAGCTGAGATGCAGAAAGGGTCTTTCCCTTTCCGAGTTCAACATATTGGGCAACTTTCTCAACCGCTTCAAGGACTCGCCATGTTGGATCTAGCTCATCCAAATGTTGCGTAAGGAAGGCTATTTTCACTGTTATTCCAGTTGTTAGTTTTCCCGCAGCTGGCTGTAGTTCGCTTGCAAGTACTCGCATCAAAGTGCTCTTGCCGGCACCATTGATACCCACAATTCCAATGCGATCTCCTGGGCCAATATTCCAGGTTAGATGGGAGAGGAGTTCCTTATCTCCAGCCTTAACCTGCATATCTTTTGTTTCGAGAACCGTCTTACCTAAACGATTCAAAGCAAATTTAAGAAGTTCACTTCCGTCACGAGGGGCTGGTTCGGCAGAAATCAACTCATTAGCTGCATCCACACGGAATTTCGGTTTTGTAGTTCGTGCAGGTGCCCCTCGACGTAACCATGCGAGTTCTTTGCGAATAAGGTTATTGCGTCGGGCTTCAGTAGATGCCGCCTGTCGAGAGCGCTCTGCTTTAGCAAGTACAAATGCTGAGTATCCACCGTCATACTCTTCAACGTTTCCTTGAACAACTTCCCACGTGCGCTCTGTAATCTCATCAAGAAACCAACGGTCGTGGGTGACGACAAGAACTGCAAGATCGCTTCGCTTCTTTAGGTGATCTGCAAGCCATGCAACACCTTCAACATCAAGGTGGTTTGTTGGCTCATCCAAGAGAATCAACTGAATGTCATCAATTAAGAGTTTTGCAAGACCCACGCGGCGCTTTTCGCCACCAGAGAGGTTGCCTATTGTTCTTTCAAAGAGGTGATCATCAAAGCCGCCAAAGAGCCCAGTAAAGATTTCACGAATACGGGCATCGCCTGCCCACTCATGCTTCTCTCGATCGCCTAAGACAATCTCCCCTACTGTCGCCTTTGGATCGGCGCTATCAATTTGTGCAAGAAAGCCAATATTGGTCGAGTTTGATTTAGTCACACGTCCAGCATCTGCAGATTCTTCGCCAGAGATAATGCGCATCAAAGTGCTCTTACCGGCACCGTTACGCCCGACAATTCCAATGCGCTCACCCTCTGAAATTCCCAGTGAGACCTTTATGAGAAGTGGGCGAATATCAAAGGCTTTAGAGACCTCTTCAATATTCACAAGATTGCGCGCCACGGTAGGAGAGCGTACCTTTTCGCCATGAAGGTTACTGACCGCGAATATGCCCTTGAGCTCGATAAGAACGATCCACTCGCCCATTTCCGTCAACAATTTCTCATTACAGATCCAGATCTCTGTTATCTCGATGGAAATTCACTTGGTCGCCTTCCACATCAGACAATCAAGGCTGTTAATGACTTTTTGACCCACGAATGGGGGCGTGAAGTCGTCACGGGCTGGAGCCACTGGGTTGATGAAGCACAGCCGGCTGGTGACCTCTTAGGCCGTTCCGTACTTGGCGCCGCACCCGGTCAGGTTCTTGTCTGCGATACGACATCGGTAAATTTCTATCAACTCTGTCTTGCAGCAATCAATTCTCGCCCTGGGCGAAAGACAATCATTACTGATGCGGCAAACTTTCCGACAGATCGATACATCCTTGATGGGATCGCGAAGCAACTTGGTCTAAACCTTGTCATTATTGATAATGAAGATCCAGCTATTTCCGATAACGAACGGATCACTGTCGATATCTTAAAAGATTACATGAGTGAGGATGTAGCGCTTGTAACGCTTGAGGTTATTCAATATCGCTCAGGTGCCCGCAATGACATCAAATCAATTACTGATTATGTTCGCACATTTGGTGCATGGGTTGTATGGGATGCAAGCCATGCAGCGGGTGCTATCGAGATGAATTTTGATGCCAATGGTGTTGATCTCGCTGTTGGGTGCACTTACAAATACGGCAACTCTGGACCAGGATCACCTGCTTGGCTTTATGTTTCACATCGCGTGCAGAACGAATTACAAGTTCCAATTCAAGGATGGTTTGGAAATGAAGATCAATTTGGAATGGGCCCTGAGTACGTTAAGGCAAAAGGCATTCGAGGTTTTCAGATTGCAAGCCCTTCGATAGTTGGAATCCGTGGAGTACAAAGCGCTTTCTCGATGATCGAAGAGGCGGGGATTGCATCAATCGCCCATAAGGCAGCTGTTGGTACTCAGATGATGATTGATCTCTACGACGCATGGCTTGCAGATTTAGGTTATGAACTTCTCACTTCACGCGATCCGCAAGAACGTGGCGGACATATCTCTCTCGGCCATCCTGATGCAGCACGTATCTGTGTGGCACTACGTAAGTTCGTTAATGTGATTCCTGATTACCGAACTCCTAACGCTATTCGCCTGGCGATAGCACCACTGCCAACCTCATATGTAGAGATTTGGGATGGCTTCCAACGCCTGCGAGATCTCACAATTTCACGTAAATATGAAGAGATTAAGGGATCGGATTCACGAGTCACATGAGCAATCAATACGAATCAGCGTTGACCTACAACTCCTATCTCCAGGTCGATGAGCTATTAGCCCTGCAAAAGCCTCTATCTGATGGGCCTGAGCATGATGAACTTCTCTTTATCATCATCCATCAAACCTATGAGCTCTGGTTTAAGCAGATTCTCCATGAGTTTGGCCAGGCAGCTGTGGCACTTGAAGCGGGAGATTCTCATCGTGCTCTGGCGCTACTTGGTCGCATCCGCACAATTATGAAGGTCTGCGTTACCCAGGTAGATATTCTCGAGACAATGACTCCGCTTCAATTTAATGCATTCCGCGGATATCTCTCTTCCTCGAGTGGATTTCAATCTGCACAGTTTAGAAAGGTAGAGGCAATCTTGGGTCGTCGCGATGGCAAGATGGCTGGCCACCTTCCACTGAATATGCAAGAGGAGATTGCGGTAATTACTTCAAGAAATTCAATTTGGGATTCTTTCTTGATTTATGTCAATGGTCGCGGTCATTTGATTCCAGATTCAATTCTGAAACGAGACCCATCTCTTGCATATGAAAGCGCATCGGAAGTTCAAGATGCTCTTCTTGACCTGCATCGCAACGATCCAGAAGGTGCTCTTGTCGCAGAGCGTTTGGTCGATATCGATGAGGGAATTCAGGAGTGGCGCTATCGCCACGTAAAGATGGTTGAACGCACTATTGGGGCAAAGATGGGAACAGGTGGATCAAGTGGAGTGCAATATCTAGCTAGCACTCTCTTTAATCCAGTCTTTAAAGATCTTTGGGAGATCCGCTCTCGTTTTTAATACTTAAAGTGGAAGCCCTTTGATAACAATCTCCTCGAGTGGCAAGCGCACTCGCGGTGCAACCTCTCGCTCGGCAAGTGCTGCATCTAACTTATCTGGAGAATCTTGTTTTCCAATTGCAACAACAATCACGGGCGTTAATTCATCGGGCATTGATAGCGCGTTACGTGCATCAGATTTATCAAAGCCAGCCATCTGATGAGCGATAAGGCCGCGATCGTGTGCCTCAAAGACAAGCTGACTGACAGCTAATCCACAGTCAAAGAGATAATCATTATTGGGTGTTCCATCTGCCTTCACCGTTGTTGAGGCGACAAGAATTAAGAGTGATGCATTTTTCGCCCACTTCTGATTGAAAATGCCTAGGCTAGACAGGATCTGGCCATAGGTCTCATCCCCTTGTGTGCCCACATAAAAGCGCCAAGGCTGGCCATTCATCCCCGAAGGAGCCCATCGAGCCGCCTCGAGCATCGCCCGAATGTCCTCACCTGAAACTTGGTAGCCAGGGTCATAAGACCTAGGGCTTCTACGCGTGGCAAGGACTTCATTGACTGCAACTGATGTCTGAGCTCTCATAGCAATACTGTAACGGCGTCCTATTGTGAGCGCATTTTTTAATCTCTAGACTCTCTGCTTTCACACTATTTGCGAGATTGAAGGCTAAGCGGAATGACACAGATTATTCATCCAACAAAAGCCCAGCTGATCCGCGTCACAGCAGAAATTCTTGAGACTAAGTTACCGAACGAGATTGCTGTAGATGAAATTCTCGAAAAGTCAGGAATCTCCAAGGGAAGCCTTTATCACCACTTTGAAGATCTATCAGAGCTCTTAGAAGCTGCTCAAGTAAGAAGATATTCGGCATGGGTGGATCGCAGTATTGAAATACTTATCTCACTTCTTGCTTCGGCAAATACTCGAGAAGACTTACTAATCGGCCTCAAGAAGGTGACACGCTTAACGCAAGATCCTGCATATCGCTCAACACGCTATTCACGAGCTCGAGCTATCGTGAATGCCGAACATAGCCCAAGATTTCAATTAGCACTGGCTGCAGAACAGATGCGTCTGACTGATGCACTCGTAGATCTCATTGAAGAGGCACGCAATAAGGGTCTCTATGCAACAGATTTTGATTCCCGGGCAGGCGCAGTTCTCGTGCAGGCTTACACTCTCGGAAAAATGCTCGATGACTTCTTGCCAGAGCCCATGGATCCAGATGCTTGGTATGAGTTAATTGATAAAGTGGTTGAGAAAGTTTTTCTAAAGTAACTTACTTATAGACACGTAGAGCGATAGCTTCACGACGTGCTAAGTATTTCTTGCTCGATCCAGGAATCAATTGTTCGAATCGGCGATTTCCCTTTATCGCACTCCTTAGAAATTCTGCATCAACTTCCTCACTAAAGAGCACGCGTTCGTTACTCACATTTGTAGAGATTTGTTGTGGGCGAACCAAACGATAGATGCGTGTAGCAAGATGAAGTCCACGAGTGACTGAGATGCGCACAAGTTTCTGAATAATGCTCTGCTTTCCAATGGATTGATCTTCTGCGATTGCAATGAGCAACTGAGCAATCTCTGGACCACCTTCAGTATTAAAGAGTTCTCGACACTTCACACTCAAAGAGCTTCGAATCTCACTCTTGTGAAGTTCAGCCACCGTCGCAGTAATCGAAGCTAAATCGGCATGATTTGCGCGTAGCGCATACCCCTTGTCATGGCACCACTGTGCGCGAGCATCCTGATCATCGGTGCCACGAATATTGGATATAAAGACGGTAGGAATTCCTGCTGGAAGTAGTTCATGAACACTGTTATATCCAGTGGCGGCAATCGCGCCATCGAATGCACTCAAAACATCTGCAAGGGGGAAATAGCGAACGACCTTAACTTCAAGGCCTTCTGGCACTAGTGATTTTCCATTGTGGTCAATCGGATTCTTAGTCAAGACAATTTGAAGATTACTCCAACCTTTCAAACCCAATAGTGCTGCGCTCATTTTTTCATTCATATCGCTATCGCCTGTGCCAAGCTGAACCAGAACGGCTGGCTTATCGTGATCCAGACCTAGCGCATCGCGAGCCTGACTTCGACTCTTTGCATGCTCTCTGCGATAGAGGGAGACTGGCGATGAGAGATGAGAATCGTTGCGATGTGAAGTGGGGCCGTGATCATATTCCCGAGCGATATCACCTGGCTCAATCACGCGATCTACTAATCGCGACTGTAGGCCAATTGCAAAACGAAGAGCATTCTTCTGCCACAGACCTCTTCGAACCCAGACTAATTTTAAATCAGGACGTGAAATCTTCGTTGCAATAAATCCTGGGTAGGGAACCACGCCATCAAATGAGATGACAGATGCACCTGTCTCATCGGCGATTGCGACTAAACGGTCACGAAGATATGAATCCCAAAGATTGCGAGCCATCCAACCACGATTCTTTCCAGGAATGTACTCGCATGGAATTCCTGTTGTTGATGGCAATTCTGCGATACCTCCTGCAACAGAGACAATGACAGGGTTGGCAATATCTTTCATGGATTGCGCAATTGCAGTGGCACGGGCGAGGTGGCCCATTCCAATTCCGTTACTTGTTGCCAGGATGATTGTTGGTTTAGCCACGACGGAGAGCTTTTCTTACGAACAAAGATGCGATCTTCTTGATAAAGATGAGCAGTTGGCGCGGTGAATTAATCTTCTTGCCCTCTCGCTTGAGATATCGAAGAAAGCGCAGGAAGCGGTTATGTTTTCCTTGATTTATCTGCTCAAAATTCTCTTCGGTCATCCATTTCAGGCCAAATTGAGCGGCAATGTTGGCATAGAGGCGACCCTTTGTACGAGAGCCTCGGGCTAGCGCTGGGGCAAAGAGAGCGAAGGCCCGACGGTCATCTTTATTGGCAACTCCCACAATGCCATTTCCACTGGCCAGAAGGTGATCCACAAGATCTTTGAGATTAAGGCCGAATGAGCCTTCAATAAAGAGGTAGTACGGCGTTGCTGTTGGAGTGAAGTATGTGAGTAAGTGGTCAATTGTGAGCTCTGCATCTTCGGTGATATCAATGAGTTGATACCTACGATCGCCTTTAAGCCAATTAAAGATTTCTCGCATATCAGCATTTTCATCACTTATCGGAGAATAGCGATTCTTAAGAAGATGCCACGGTGCCAGTAGCGTGAACTCAGCGGTTGTTCCATTGAGAATCAGAAGATCACTCTCAATCTTCTGAAGTTGAGTAAGAGAAGTCTTGCGAGCATCAATCAGCACGCTATATGTCGGCACTTTGTATGCAAGTGATTGACGAGAACGAATCACATGCATCTGCGGGATGAATTGAGCCAAAGCTGGATCGTTGTGGCGATGTATAAGTTCTTTATTCTTCTCCACCGTGCTGTAACCCAAATGCCAAGAATGCGCCTGACGATCCACCACAGTGCGAAGACCCGCGGTGAAGATGCGCCAACCAAGCTCGGTATCTTCGCCCGTGATGAGCTCGCGGTTGTATCCACCCAGTGCACGCCACTGTTGACTCTTCATTGAGAAAGTTGCACCGACAAATGCGCGATATCCATCGAGTGCTGGTTTCACTAAATCTTCTGTGCGATCAACGCGTTCTTCCCATAATTCTTTGCCCCAGCTGATTTCGTGAAGATCTAAGAATTTTCCTTCTCTTAATTGTTCAGAAAGTTCAGAAGGCGAGTAGCTCCATTGATCCACAAAGCGCTTCCATCCTAAAACTGCATAATCATCTGCGTCATGATGCCATTTCATGTGGTGAGCCAAATGGTCTGGATCAAAGACCATATCGGCATCGATAAACCAGAGCACATCTTCTTTAAGCTTGCCCGCAACATCATTGGTAGCAGCTGTTTTTCCCCACTTACCAGGCGCGTTCTTATAGCTAATAACTGTGCTCTTTGCTGGTCGAATCTTGGGCAGGCTTATTGCAACCTCGCTGCCATCATCGATGATGTAGACCGAGATCAGGCGCGATGGGTAACTTTGAGCTGCAAGTGACGCAAGAACTAAATCTAATTTCTCTTGTCCTCCACGACATGCAATGACGACAGCAACGCTGAGAGTTGGCTTAGAAAGAAGCTCTAAATCAGATGGGCGCTCAAATCGGTAGACAGTGCTCATGCGCGGACTCCAAATACTGGGTGATCCCAGATACCTACTACCTGATTATTTGCTCCATTGAGATACTTAGAATAATTTGTCACATAGGTGTGAAATGTAAATGTCCGGCGATATATATAGCCAGCCCCAAATGTTCGGTAGATCTTTCCGCCGTTGTTTGTAACACCGCTTAATAGATAGCGATCAACGGCGGTGTGTACATCACCAAAGTAACCAGCTGCTTCAGCCGATGTGCGACGAGCAAGAATTGTTCCGCCACAGACCCAATCACTCCATAGCTCTACAGCTTGGGTGCCACTCTGCGAAAATCGACGAACTGTAATTTGTAGTGGTTCTAGATAAACATAGTTCATCGCCTTGCCAACTACATCTGCGCCAGTATCGAGGGCAACATCAAGAAGATCGCGTAAGTGTTCAGGCCCGTAATAGTCATCATCATCCATTTTGGCGATGTAATCAGAGGTGCTCTTCTGAGCTAGATCAGTAAGGATCATCCCAAGATTGAAAGTGCTGTCGTATTTGTAATGAGAAACCTTTATCCCGCGCTTTGTCAGAGCAGCAATGCTCTTCTTGTGACCTGCGCTGAGTACCAGATTGTGTAAACCAAGAAGCAATTCAAACTTTGGCAGTGTTTGATTGAGTAACTGTGTGAGAAGACTTGTTAAATCCTCGCCTCGAAGGGTCGAGACCAGTACAGAAAGTGATGGATAGCTCTTAATTTTCGAGCGTCTTTCAAATCGGAGAGCCTCGAGAGCAGCGATTTCTTGGGAAAAGCTTGTGAGTTTATTAAAACTCTCAATAGCTGGCGCTGACATGGCCCAAGACTATCAAGGTTCAATTACTGCGCTGATAAGATTGCAAAATGTCGGTAGAGAGCTCAATTGCCACCACGAAGAAGTTTCTTCTCAATGTTAAGGCTCTCCTGCCATATTTCATGCATCGCATCAAAGGAACATCAGAACGGGCCGACTCCAAGATTGTCTTCGTGCTCTCATTTCCACGCTCTGGAACACATGCAATCGGCAGCCTATTAACCAACGATAAATTGGGATTTCGGTACTACGGCGAATTCTTTATCTTTAATGCATGGAACTCAAGTATTGAGCGCATTACCCATTTCTATCCATTCTTCTCGCTTCGTTACCGCCTTAATCTGCGCCAACAACGCAAAGCATGGGAGTACGACAAGTTTGAGAAAACTTCATTAGATGCACATAAAACTCTTAGTGCCATCAAGAAGATCCCTGGCGTTCATATCATCAAGATTTTCCCTCAACACCTCTCAGATCCAGTTCTTGAATCTTTGATTTCAGAGTTTAAGCCGCACATTATTTTCTTGCGCAGAAATCATCTAGACCGATTCGTTTCACATAAGAAGGCAAATGCATCTGGTAAGTGGCACACCGCTTCAACATCTGATCTTGTGATTACTCTCGATGCCCAAGAGTTTGAAAGATTTATCACCAATTACACCAATTTCTATACGCACTACCGCACCTTCGCAACCTCTGCAGGATCTGCAGTGCTCGATATTGATTTCGACGATCTTCGCGACCCTGTGAAGGTGCGAGAGATCCAAGAGTTTGCCGCGCTCCCCGGTTTCACAAATTGGGACGCTCTGCCTAAGGCACCAACAACTGTAAAACAAGATAAATCCAGCAAAGTTCAGGATGACTTCCTTGCCTCAATAGGTAAGAAGCATTCTGACTTCGTATTTCCAAAGGTGGGCTTATGAGCGTAAAGGCACGCATACTCAAAGAACTCGAGAATGAATCAATCGAGATTCTTCGCGAGACTGCGGCAGGCTTCCGCAAGCCTGTAATGATGTACTCAATTGGCAAAGACTCAACAGTCTTGCTCCACTTGGCTCGAAAAGCATTCCATCCCTCTCCAATTCCATTTCCGTTATTGCACATTGATACGACCTGGAAGTTTAAGGAGATGATCTCCTTCCGTGATCGTGTAGCTGCTGAGACCAACTCGCAGCTCATTGTTCACACCAATCAAGCTGGTGTTAAGGAAAACATCAATCCTTTTAACACAGGAATTTCTGAATACACACGAGTGATGAAGACTGTGGCGCTCCGAGAAGCCCTTGATTTGCATGGCTTTGATGCTGCTATCGGCGGATCTCGCCGCGACGAGGAGAAGAGTCGTGCAAAGGAACGCATCTTTAGTGTGCGCGATCCTGGCCATCGCTGGAATCCACGTGAACAACGCCCTGAGCTCTGGCATACATTTAATACTCGCTTAGCTCCAGGCCAGACAATGCGAGTCTTCCCACTTTCCGATTGGACTGAGGCAGATATCTGGCACTACATCTTGCAAGAGAAGATCGAAGTGAATCCGCTCTACTTTGCAAAAGAGCGACCATTAGTGCAGCGCGGTGATCAATTAATCATGATCGATGATGAACGTTACCCACTACTTAATGGGGAGAAGCCATTTATGAAGCAGGTGCGTTTCCGAACACTTGGATGTTATCCATTGACTGCGGCTGTTGAATCCTCTGCAACAACAATTGAAGAGGTAGTTGAGGAAGTTCTTCAAGTAAAACTTAGCGAGCGCGCAACACGTCTGATCGATGGAGAGAATGAAGATTCGATGGAGAAGAAGAAGATGGAGGGCTACTTCTAATGGCTGGAGCAGTTGTTCGACTTCTCACTTGTGGAAGCGTTGATGATGGCAAGAGCACACTTATTGGGCGTCTCCTGGTTGAGACAGACAGCATTCCGCACGACACAGTAGGTGCTGCACGTAAGGTCCGTAGAACAGGCTCCACAATCCCTGCCGGTGAGATTGATTTCAGTCTCCTTACCGATGGCCTTGAAGCAGAGCGTGAGCAAGGAATCACTATTGACGTTGCATATCGTTCAATGACGCTCCTTGATGGAAAGCGCCTGATCATTAGCGATGCACCCGGCCACGAGCAATACACCCGCAATATGGTCGTTGCTGCATCGCGTGCTGATATCGGTTTAGTCCTTGTCGATGCTATGAAAGGTGTGCGCACCCAAACTCTTCGACACCTCACGATCTGCTCGTTGATGGGAGTCTCTCGCATCATCGTTGCAATCAATAAGCTCGATGCTGTTGGCTACAGTGAGCAAATCTTTAATGAGATCTCTGCCGAAGTTGGCCGTGCCGCAACTCGCCTAGAGGTCACAGATATACAGGCAATCCCTCTCAGCGCCCTCGCCGGCGATAACGTTGTTTATCCAAGCAGCAATATGCCTTGGTACTCAGGTCCTACCCTTCAAGAGGCGATCCAGAGCTGGGTCAAGCCTGTCGATGAGCAGGCTCGTGGCTTAATGCGCATCCAAATGATCGCTCGCGCAGATAACTTCCGCGGCGTCTCAGGAACCGTCAGACGCGGCTCCTTTGCTCAGGGTGATGAGGTCACAATCTTTCCAAGCAATCAGAAGGCGACAATCTCTGCGATCTCAACCTTTGATGGCAATAAAGCGGTTGCAGACACTGATGATGCAATCACCTTAGTTCTCACACCTGAGGTCGATGCAACCCGTGGCGACATCATCGCTGCTTCCAGTGATGACCTTGTTCCATCTGACCGCCTTGCAGCCCATGTTGTCTGGCTCAACGAGGATCCTTTGATCCACAGTCGCTCTTATCTCTTGGTTAGTGGATCAACAACAACTCCTGCAATCATTACAAAGATTCGTCATAAGGTCGATGTGAATACAGGAGAGCACATTTCTTCTGATGTGCTTGCTATGAACGAGATCGGCGATGTTGAAATTGCAACAGATATTCCAGTTGTGATGCGTCCTTACGCAGATTCTCGCGAATTCGGAAACTTCATTCTTGTCGATCGCTTAACGCTCAAAACAGTTGGTGCAGGAATGGTCCGTCACTCATTGCGGCGTGCCTCAAATGTGACACATCAAGATTATGAAGTCGATAAGTCCCAGCGCAGTGCGCAGAAAGCGCAGAAAGCACGAGTTGTATGGTTGACCGGACTTTCAGGTTCTGGAAAATCAACTATCGCAAATGCTCTAGAGAAGAGACTCTTTGCATCTGGCGCACACGCCTATGTTCTTGATGGAGATAACTTACGTCTTGGTCTTAACATGGATCTTGGCTTCACACCAGAAGATCGCGCAGAGAACGTTCGTCGCGTATCGGAAGTTGCAAAGTTGATGGTTGACGCAGGTTTGATCGTAATCTCAGCACTAGTCAGTCCTTTTGCAGTCGATCGCGAACGTGCAAAGTCACGTTTTGACGATGGAGAGTTTTTAGAAGTTTTTGTTGATACACCGGTTGAAGAGTGCCGTGCGCGCGATCCAAAGGGTCTCTACAAGAAATCTGCAGCTGGAGATATTCCAAACTTCACAGGTGTCGGTCAAGATTACGAACGTCCATCAGCTCCTGATTTGCATCTCGATGGAACCGCGTCAATCGAAGAGAATGTAGAGAAAATCCTTAAGATTCTTCTATGAACTGGATTCTCTTTGCATTTGTAGGTCTTGCTGCCCAGCTTATTGATGGGGCTCTCGGCATGGGATTTGGCCTCACCAGTTCGACTCTTCTCGTCACACTTGGCGCATCTGCAGCTGTCGCATCAGCTGCTGTCCATGTCGCAGAAATCGGCACTACCTTGGCATCTGGTGCATCGCACTGGCATGCAGAGAATATTGATAAGAAGATTCTGGTTCGCCTAGCGATTCCGGGAGGAATCGGTGCTTTCCTAGGCGCAACATTCTTATCTTTCATAGATCTATCCAATGCAAAGATTTTTATCTCAACCCTGCTCCTCTTCCTAGGTTTCCTTCTTCTCTATCGCAATGTGTTTAAGACCGAGGGTCAGGTAAATATGGTGGAGATTAAGAACCCTCGCTTTCTCACTTACTTAGGTTTCACCGGTGGATTTGTTGATGCATCAGGTGGAGGGGGTTGGGGTCCACTTGTTACGCCAACACTTATCTCTACAACTGCAACCGAGCCACGAAAGATTATTGGAACCGTTAGCGCAGCAGAGTTTGTCGTAGCTGTCTCTGCCTCTGTCGGATTTCTTGCACAGATTGGTCGAATTGATATTGATTGGTCGACCGTTGGTGGTTTGGCACTGGGTGGAATAATCGCTGCACCTATTGCTGCACGTTTAGTAGGAAAACTTCCTGCAAAGTACCTAGGAATCATCGTCGCAGTAGCAATTATTACCCTTAATGCAATCCAAATTATGCGTGCTTAGTTTCTCGCATAAAACCCGCTGCTTTTCGCATTAGTTGCAACTTTTTTGACCTTCGGAGATAATTACCCAACACGTTTAACGACGTGATCCAAAGGAGAGTACAGAACAAAACCGCTTCTAAGTTAGAGGCTTTTGTAGTACAGCATTACAAATGACAATTGCGCCACATGCAAATACGTATCGTCGAGTCCCTGCAACATCAACTCCTATCTCCCCTGAAAAGGTAGCCTCTGTCCTTGCTGCCGAATGGGAGCTCTTCACAAAGAACACCAAGGCCTCAGCGGCCGAGAGCAAGCGCGCCTTTGAGTCGCTGCCGCTCGGTGTGACCTCGAGCTTCCAGCACTGGGACCCATACCCGATTTCAATCGCCTCTGCTAAAGGCGCATATATGACCGATGTCGATGGACGTCAGCTCCTTGACCTCTCAATGGGTTTTGGCGCAATGCTCGCCGGTCACCTCAATCCGGTTGTCGTAGAAGAGATTGAATCTTCTCTTCAAAAGGGAATGCTCTTCGTTACGCCATCTCCAACATCAACTGATGCGGCAGAGCGAATCTGTAAGCGCTTTGGCATTGATCAGGTGCGCTTTACCAACTCAGGTACAGAGTCAACTATGTATGCCGTGCGCGTAGCGCGCTCTGCGACAGAGAAGATGGGTATCCTAAAAATTGAAGGTGGCTACCACGGAAGCTACGACCCATTTGTGGTTTCTTCAAAGCCGCCGGTAGATAAGATTGGAAATCCAGAGAAGCCAAAGGCTTATATCGACTCAAACCTTGTTCCTGGTGATATCTACGTTGTTCCTTTCAACAACATTCCAGCTCTTGAGAAGATGTTTAAGAAGAATGCAAAGAAGATTGCTTGCTTTATCGTCGAGCCAGTTCTTGAGAATCTCGCAATTGTTCTTCCGGATGAGGGTTACCTCGAGCGTGTTCGTGAGCTCTGCGATCAGTACAACGTCGTCCTTATCTTTGATGAGGTAAAGACAGGTCTCACAGCGGGTGCACATGGTGCATCAATGCGTCTTGGAGTAAAGCCTGACTTGATTACTCTCGCTAAATCAATAGGCGGAGGACTTCCACTTGCAGCATTTGGTGGAAAGAAGAAGTACATGGACTTTGTTACAAATAACAAGATGGCTCACTTCGGTACTTTTAACGGTAATCCACTTGCTATGGCTGGCGTGCGCGCAATCGATCGCATCGCAACTACTGAGACCCTCGGCGCGGCTGAAGAGCTTAATTTCCAGGCACTTGAGCGCATTGGTGACATCATTGATGAGTATCAATTGCCAGCACACACAGTTGGTTTTGGAGTTAAGGGTTGTGTTACATGGGCAACGTCGCCTGTGCGTAACTACCGTGACTACAAGGCAACAGATTTTGGTGTTGCCGAAGCACATTGGCTCTTCGCCCTTAACCGCGGAATCATCACACCTCCTGGTCTTGATGAGCAGTGGTTGATCTCTTTGGCTCACACACAAACTGAGATTGATATCTTGGTTGATGACTTTGCTGAGTTTGCAAAGGCGCTTCGTTCTTAATTCAAAGTAGTAAATTAATTGCAGTACTAAAAAGGAAAGGTGCCGACAATGGAGTCAGCGCTAGATACAGCATTAGGTCAATTGCGCAGAGCTGTCGAACAGCTCTCTTTGAGCGAGAATGAATGGCAGACACTCTCTACTCCTCGTCGCATTCTTGAAGTTGCTGTCCCGCTTCGACGCGATAACGGTAGCGTCGAGATGTATAAGGGCTTCCGTGTTCAATACTCAACTACACGTGGTCCATCAAAGGGTGGTGTTCGCTTCCACCCTGATATCGATATGGATGAGACTGTTGCTCTCGCGATGTTGATGACCTGGAAGTGTGCGCTCACCAATCTTCCTTACGGTGGTGCAAAAGGTGGAATCGCAGTCGATCCATCAACACTTTCTGTTGCTGAAAATGAGCGCCTCACACGCCGCTACACCTCTGAAATCTTGCCCATCATTGGACCAGAGCGCGATATTCCAGCTCCTGATGTTGGAACAGATGAGCGAAATATGGCTTGGATGATGGATACGTACTCCGTTAACGCTGGCTTCTCAGTACCTGGCGTGGTCACTGGCAAGCCAATCGTTCTTGGTGGTTCTCTTGGCCGCACCTCTGCGACAGGTGATGGGGTTGCTATTTCAACACGTGAAGCTCTCCTTGTTCGCGGAATCAACCCTGAAGGTGCAACAGTTGCAATTCAAGGTTTCGGAAAAGTGGGTTACTGGACTGCAGTTGGTCTAGAAGCAATGGGCCTCAAGGTCGTAGCTGTCAGTGATGTTCATGGTGGCGTAACAGGATTTAAATCTGTTGCAGATCTTTGGAACCACTTCACGGAGCATGGAAATCTTGATGCGCCTGGTGTAGATCGCCTCACCAATGAAGAGCTCTTAGCGTTAGAAGTCGATGTCCTTATCCCTGCAGCGCTAGCCGATGCAATCACTGCACACACAGCGCCTTCAATTAAGGCAAAGATTGTTGTTGAAGGTGCAAATGCACCAACTACCCCAGAGGGTGATCAGATTCTTAACGATAAAGGAATCCTTGTTGTTCCAGATATCTTGGCAAACGCTGGCGGTGTAATCGTCTCTTACTTCGAGTGGGTTCAAGATAAGCAGAATTACTTCTGGGATGCCGCGGAAGTTCGCACCAACCTTGATTCGCTCATGATGAAGGCTATTCGTGAAGTTGAAGGCCTTTCATCAGAGAAGAGCTCTACATGGCGTGAAGCTGCGCATATGTTGGGCGTAAGCCGCGTTGCACAAGCACATAAGTTGCGTGGTCTCTACCCATAATCGATTGCTGCAGGATGTAAGTTGCTTCAGCTAAGTCATATAAGATTGACCCTATGTCTGAAGAGCTTATTGTTGCGCGTGGATTAACTAAGAAATTCGATGATTTCGTAGCAGTTGATGGAATCGACTTCTCAGTAGCTAAAGGTGAGTCCTTTGGACTCCTTGGTCCAAACGGCGCAGGAAAATCAACAACGATGCGCATTTTATCTGCGACATCTAGCCGTACATCAGGAACTGTCGAAATTCTTGGAAAGGATCCAGAGAAGTTCGGTCCACTTGTTCGAGCACACCTCGGTGTTGTCCCACAGCAAGATAACCTCGATGGAGAACTCACCGTCAGTGAGAACCTTTATATCTACGGCCGTTATTTTGGTCTAACAAAGAAGTTCATTAAGGGAAAGATTGAAGAACTTCTCGAGTTTGCACAGCTTGAAGAGAAGCGCGATGTAAAGGTCGAGGCTCTCAGTGGTGGAATGAAGCGCCGCCTCACAATTGCACGTGGACTCGTGAGTGAGCCAGATATTTTGCTTCTAGATGAGCCAACCACAGGACTTGATCCTCAAGCGCGCCATATTTTGTGGGATCGCTTATTCCGTCTTAAAGAACAAGGTGTCACTCTCGTTCTTACAACTCACTTTATGGATGAAGCCGAGCAGTTGTGTGATCGCCTTGTTGTGATGGATAAGGGCAAGATCATGGCTGAGGGTTCACCTGCAGGCCTGATTAAGGATTATTCAAGCAAGGAAGTTCTTGAAGTCAGATTTGGAAGCGAACGCAATAAGGAAGTCGCTCCACAATTAGCAACACTTTGTGAACGCATGGAGACTCTTCCAGATCGTGTCTTGATGTATACCGAAGATGGCGAAGCGCTGCTTGAGCAGATTCTCGCTGCAAAGCTGCACCCAACAACTTCTCTTGTTCGACGTTCCTCTCTTGAGGATGTCTTCCTTCGCCTCACAGGAAGAACTTTGATTGAATGAACGCAGGTATTGATGTCGCTCAGATTCAGCGCTTCGGGGCTCTCTATATAGCCTCAGCACGCATCAAATCCATGTCAAAGTGGAAGACCGTGATCGCAGCTGTTGATATTGGAAACCCACTTTTTTATCTCATAGCCGTCGGTATTGGTATTGGTGTATTGGTTGAGAGATCTTCAGGTACAGATGGAACAAATGGCATCAAGTACATCGCATTTATTGCACCAGCACTTCTTGCAAACTCAGCTATTGCCGCCGTTATGGATGAGTGCGTTTTTCCTACGATTGAGGGCTTTAAGTGGCGCAAGCTCTTCTTCGCCCAAAATGCCACACCTATTTCAGGTCGTCAGATTGCAGTTGGTGTCTATCTTGCAGCCCTAAGCCGCGCAATCTTTAGCGTCAGCGTCTATTACAGCCTACTTCTCGCCTTTGATGTTGTTGACTTTGGTTTAAGTATTCTGCTCGTGCCGATTGCCGTCCTTGGCGGGGGTGCATTTGGCGCGATCATTCTCTTCTTCGCTGCCAAGATTGAGAAAGATGATCAATTCTTCAACATCTTGGGGCGTCTTGTAATCATGCCTATGTTCCTCTTCTCAGGAACCTTCTTCCCGCTCTCTTCTATGCCGATCTACCTTCAACCAATTGGTTGGATTTCACCGCTTTGGCATGCAACAGAGCTTGGGCGTGAAGCGGCATTTGATTACGGAGTCAGTAATCTCATGGTCCTAGTTCACTTTGTTTTCCTCGCCAGCTTGGTTCTGATTGGAATTGTTCTATCAATGCGCCAATTTGAAAGGAGGCTGGCAAAGTGAGTGCTGCAGTAGAAATTGCTCAGAAGCAGAGATCGAGCGCGCTCTATGCCGGTCGTCCTCAAGTCCTGCTTGAAAGAGGATGGTTAGCATTTAAATCATCAAACTGGATTCCAGTTGTGACAGGCTTTGTCGAGCCAGTTCTCTTCTTACTTGCTTTTG
This sequence comes from uncultured Candidatus Planktophila sp., assembly GCA_964644425.1. Taxonomy (GTDB): domain Bacteria; phylum Actinomycetota; class Actinomycetes; order Nanopelagicales; family Nanopelagicaceae; genus Planktophila. The sequence continues at coordinate 3,261 of CAZXVL010000004.1, read as the reverse complement.
GATATGGAATGGGAAATCTTGTTGGTGATGTCACCACAGGTAGCACCACAATTGACTACACCCTCTTTATTGCCCCTGGTCTTCTCGCCAATAGTGCGATGAATGGTGCAATTTATGACTCAACCTGGAATGTATTCTGGAAACTCAATGAGTCAAAGCTCTATAAAACAATGCTCTCAACCCCCCTAGGTCCGATGGATATCGCCCTTGGTGAGATCTGCTGGGCCCTGATTCGCGGACTTGTTTACTCACTGGGATTTCTTACTGTGGTCACAGTCCTTGGAATCACTCCAAGCATCTGGGCACTCTTAGCAATTCCTGCAGCTTCTCTTGTTGCATTTGGCTTTGCTTCATTTGGCATGGCGATTACCTCTTACTTTAAGACATATCAGCAGATGGGCTTTATCAATATTGTCCTTCTGCCGATGACTTTGTTCTCAGGTTCGCTCTACCCAATCTCGGTCTATCCAGATTGGTTAGAGAAAATCATCATGGCTCTACCTTTATGGCATGGAATTGAACTCGTCCGTACATTCTGGTTCGGTAATATCACAGCCGATGTTCTAGTTCACATCGCATACTTTGTTGTGATGATTATGATCGGACTATTTGTTACTTCTCGCCGCCTGCGCGCTCTCTTCTTGCGCTAAGTATCTTCCGCGAGATCTTCATACCTGCCAAGAGCGCGAGAAGTATGGCCAGGAAACGCCAAGGACCTAATGGTAATTGCCCGTGCTTATCAGGAGTCGGTGAGAGCTCTGCATTAGGTGTTAGGGTAATTGATGCAACGACTCCTGCATGATCGCTGCTATTGCAGAAGTTATCTGCAGGCATATCGATTTTCATCGCCTCTGCAATCTGTAAGGCATTTTGCATCTGCTCCTCATTGAGGCAGCTCCATGTGCTTCCTTCAGGCCAAGTATTTCCAATGACCTTCGATGAGATTACCTTGGCGCCATTTCTTGTAAATATGTAATCAAGGCGATCTGTGAATCCATACTTGTTTCCACTGCTTAGCCCTGCTTCATAGCGTGTGATATCTGGGCCTGCTAAGAGAGCACTCATTCCCCAGGTGTAATTTGATGGATCCATGGAATCAGGGCCGGCATCGAGAAAACCAGCGCCTCGCATAATCCAGTAAGCGTTGCACTCTCGCGCCTTAAGTGGGCATGTATTACTTACTTCAGGCTGGCCACCAGGATTTTGACCCACAGGACGAGGATCACGCGGATCGGAGTTGAAGTCGCCCAACACAATGAGCGGCATTGTGGTCTGAGCAAGGTCTGCAACTAGTTGAGTTGCTTGAAGTGCTGAGTTAGGAATCTTGTTCTCATCCCAAAGGGACTCTAGGTGAGTTGAGACGATACGTACGGCACTTCCATTGAAATCAAGATCTAGCCATGTGTAGCCACGATAGATATTCATAATTGTTGGAACGATTGTGTAGCTAGCTTCATACTCGCTATTGCCTACCTGCAATATCTTAGATGCCAACGATTTCTTTACAAGTAGAGCATCTCCAATTTCAAATCCACACGCCGCTTTGTCGCTACCAAAGAGAGGCTGGAATGTTGCGGGATCTTCCACCATGGTCAGATATGGAATAGCAGGAATTGAGTATCCGATATTGAGAGCGCTATCTCCATCTTTACTTGCAAGGACATACTCACTGCCAGCGGCTTTAGTAGCGATAAGAAAGGCAGCGGTGAAGTCATAGACAACAACCCTCTTGCTCCATGCGTTCTTCTTACAGAACCATCTTGTCGCCTCTTGCAATCCCACTACATCCGCGTCACTTTCAATAATCTCGGCAGCAAGAATCGGTGCTCGTTTTGAGAAGTCGGTAGCCGCCACTTGGCTCCACATAAACTGCGCTGCCGCGGCGAAATCTGGAATAAGCTCTAAAGCAACGCCCACATCAGCGCCGAGATAGAGGTTTCGCGAAACAACGGTGATCTCAGTATCTGCTGCACTTGCAGGCTGAATGCCAGTAAAAAGTAGAAGAACTACAAGGGCGACTTTACGCATATAGAAAGGGTAATCCCCTTAGAATTGATTTCAGTCAAGGCAATCATTGGATTTCCTAGAATTTTCATCGATACTACATCTCATATCTGCACGAGAGGATGACCATGTTTCACCCTGCGATAGATGGCGCTGAGAAGAACGCCCGCCACCTCATTAACTTCAGCCTTCTCTTTCTCCTTTCATCATGGGCAGTTGCACTTGTCGCCTTTGTAGACGTGCCAGAGAATGAACTCTCATGGGTCGCACTCGTGCAGCTTGCATCACTTCCTATCAACATCGCTCTCCTGGTCTACGGAACCATCTGGGTAAAGGGATTGATGGTTACCTCGCGATTTATTCAACCTGAAGGATTTGGTTATCGCCAAGGCTGGTCATTCTGGGGTTGGATCACACCGATTGCACAATGGTGGATTCCCAAGAGACTAGTTGATTACACCACTGCAATCTTTGACGAATTTGTTGTCAATAGCCCTCTTCGCAAAACAGCTCAATGGTGGGCTCTCTGGGTATCAATCTCAGTTCTAGATCTCATTGGTGCTCTTATTGGACTTTTTGATCGCGATACCTCAAATGCAATCGGAATCCTAAGTGTTATTGCACTTACCTACTCATTCCCAATTTGGCGCACCGTAGTCGAAAACGCGACAGAGTCTCAGAGCTCGGCAATTAAGAAGCTTGAGGGCCTTGCTTAAGTAATTCAATGACAACCTCTATAGCTTCAACCATAGTGGTTATAGACATTGTTGGCATTCCTGGAAACTCTTGGCTCTGTTCATCCATAAGCGGCACGTGAATAAATCCCGATGGCACATCTACACCTTTCAAGTAATCCTGAAGGTGAAAGAAGATGTGATTGCAGACAAATGTTCCAGCACTGAGTGAAACTGATGCTGGAATATCCCTCTCCTTAAGAGCGGTGACAATCTCTTGAACTGGAAGCGTTGAGAAGTATCCATCCGGTGCATTTTCGATAATTGGAGTTGAGGTGAGTCTTACTCCGGCATTATCTGCAATACGCGCATCATCAAGGTTGATTGCTATGCGCTCTGGAGTGATCTCTTTACGCCCTTCAGCTTGGCCCAAGCAAATCACTGCACCTGGCTTATGAAGTTCAATTAATTCTCTTAGTTGAGCACTTGCAAGACCGAAGACCACTGGCAAGATTGCTGTAACAAGATTTTCGCCCTGCAGAGCCTTGACAATCTCACCCGATGGATTCAGTGTGGACTTTCC
>CAZXVL010000003.1:0-35189 GCA_964644425.1 uncultured Candidatus Planktophila sp. | reverse complement strand
ACCTATGGCAAGATACGCAGTCTGCAAGGCATTCCTTGCCCAGTAATAAAGGACTAGATCATGAACATTCTCGACGTCGTAGACGCAGCATCCCTCCGCAAGGACATCCCACAGTTCCGTGCAGGCGATGAGCTCAAGATCCATGTTCGTGTTATCGAAGGTAACAAGTCACGTCTTCAGGTCTTCCAGGGTGTAGTTATCCGCCGCCAGGGAGATGGAGTCCGTGAGACTTTCACAATCCGCAAGGTTTCTTACGGCGTTGGTGTTGAGCGTACATTCCCTGTACACACACCAGTGATCGAGAAGATCGAACTCGTCCAAAAGGGCGATGTGCGTCGTGCAAAGCTTTACTACCTCCGCGACCTTCGCGGTAAGGCTGCAAAGATTCGCGAAAAGCGCGATGGCGTTGTTGGTTACGGTGACGGAATCCTTTCTACACCTGTTGCAGCAGCTGTAGTCGAAGAAGTTATTGAAGAGAGCCCTGCGGTAGATGCAGTAGTTGAGGCTCCAGTTGCAGAGGCAGCTGTTGAAGCTCCAGCAGCTGATGTAGTTGCAGATGCTCCAGCAGCTGATGCAGCAACAACTCCAGCAGAATAAGTTCTCTCGTTAAGCTTTCACGGATGATCCCCAAGAAGGGTTCTTTCCTCCGGGAGTTCCCTGTTTTAGTAGTTGTTGCACTCCTTGTCTCATTTGTTATCAAGAGCTTCTTTGTGCAATTTTTCTTTATCCCATCTGGGTCAATGCAGAACACTCTCCAGATTCAAGATCGCGTGGCAGTAAACAAACTCCCATTTGTATCTGATGAAATCAAGCGTGGGGATGTAGTTGTCTTCCGTGATCCAGCCAACTGGTTACCTGAACCATTGCCAGAGACAGGCAACAAGATTGTCCTGAAAGCTAAAGAAGCACTTGTAGTTGTGGGAGTTCTTCCTAATCCAGCAAAGCAATTTCTTGTAAAGCGCGTCATTGGAGTTGCAGGCGATAATGTGATTTGCTGCGATAAAGATGGCCTACTTACGATCAACGGCAAGAAGACTTCAGAGCCTTATATTTTTGCCGGCAATACTCCAAGTGATATGAACTTCAACGTCACTGTCCCAGAAGGCAAAGTGTGGGTCATGGGTGATCATCGCGGTGCATCGGCTGACTCTCGATATCACCAAGATGATGTCAACAATGGTTTTGTCCCGGTTTCAAAGATTACCGGACGCGTATTTGGAATCATTTGGCCCTTGAGTAACTTTGGTTCAGTGCCTTCACAAGATCCCATCGCAACAAAGTAGCTTTTCAATAATGGCACACCCTGCTGCACCTAAGCGCATAGAAGAGATGTTGCGTGATTCAGGAATCACTTTAATTGCAGGTGTGGATGAAGCAGGCCGTGGACCATGTGCTGGCCCGCTTGTTATTGCATCGGTCATCCTTGACAATCCATTTGCTTCCATCTGGAATGAGATGCGTGATTCAAAAGAAATCTCTGAAAAGAAGCGAGAAGTTCTATTTGATGTCATTATTGAAAATGCACTTGCTGTCAGTGTCATCGAAGTAACGCCGGAAGAGATTGATACCAGGGGAGTGCATGCTGCAAATCTGGATGGAATGCGACGGGCGGTCAATGGGCTTTCGATTACACCTGGATATGTCTTAACTGACGGTTATGCCATTGAAGGTTTAGCACTTCCAAATATTGCCATCTGGAAGGGCGATCAAGTTGTCACCGCAATTAGTGCCGCATCCATTATCGCCAAAGTTACACGTGATCGAATCATGCGCGAGATGGATGAAATGTATCCAGGATATGGATTTGCCGGACATAAGGGTTACATCACAGCTGCGCACACGGCTGCGCTGAAAGAGAAGGGCGTGACCCCAATCCATCGTCGCTCATTCTCCAATATTGCAGCACTTCTCTGAGTAATCCACAGTTCCAATAGTCAGCGGCAATTACTAACCTCTACAAGCCCAATAATCATCCACCCTTGGGAATGGAGTGATGATGGACATTAGAGATCAACGATTGACGATTGCTGGAAAGTTTGAAGCAGGCGGTATAAAGACAGCAAGAGATATCTCTGAAAGAGGTGTGGAAGAACTCTTTAGCTCTATTCCTCTGAGTGAGCGCATCGACCTCAAGGCAACGTATGCGGCTATCTCTGCACACGGTGCAAGAGTGATTATTCCCGAAGATTCAGATTGGCCTGTCCTTGTCAATGATCTTGCAGTGCCGCCCATTCTCTTAATCGCAAAGGGAGACCTGCAGGCACTTAGTACTCGTTCACTGGCCATTGTTGGCACTCGCAATCCCACGCCATATGGCTCACGGATTGCATCAGAATTTGCGGCAGGCTTTGTAGATCGAGAGTGGGCAATTGTGAGTGGTGGTGCCTACGGGATTGATTCAGCAGCACATAAAGGAGCTTTGGTCGCCGAAGGAGTAACTATTGCTGTCACGGCCTCTGGTCTTGATTATCCATATCCTGCCGGCAATCAGAGGATCTTCGATGAAATCATTGAAAACGGTGCAATAGTCAGCGAATATCTGCCGAATGTGCAGGCCAGGCCTCACCGCTTTTTAGTGCGCAATCGCATTATCGCTGCTCTCTCTCGCGGCACGTTGGTAGTGGAGGCAGCCTTTCGAAGCGGTTCGCTGCGAACGGCGCGAGAAGCCGCCGATCTCGCGCGTCCGGTGATGGCTATTCCTGGTCCCATTAATTCACCAACTTCAGATGGATGTCATCGATTGATCGGAGAGCGCAGTGCAGAGCTGGTGACATCGGTTGCCGATGCTTATGAGTTCATGGGTGCTTTGGCAAGATAGCTCTGCAAGTAATGAGAGAATATGGTCATGAGTGATTTCCGTTCGGGCTTCGTTGCCATTGTTGGCCGCCCTAACACAGGAAAATCAACCTTAATCAACGCCCTCGTGGGTAGCAAGATTGCAATTACCTCTCATCACCCCAACACCACGCGACATGCGATTCGCGGCATCATTAACAATGATGCTTATCAAGCGGTTCTTGTTGATACACCTGGCGTTCATAAGCCTCGGACCTTGCTTGGACATCGCCTCAACGCTGTAGTCAATGAGTCAATGGATTCAGTCGATGTCATCATGATGTGCCTACCAGCAAATGAGGCCACGGGTGCAGGTGATCAATTTATTGCTGCAGAGATTGCAAAGCATCCTCGCGCAAAGAAATTTGCACTCGTTACAAAGACAGATACAGTCAATAAGAAATCACTCGCTGATCGTCTCATGACAATTAGCGATCTTGCAGAGGGTTTTACTTGGGATGAAATCATTCCAGTCTCTGCTGTCATCCATGATCAAATCGAACTCCTTGAAGGCATTATTGGTAGCGCACTTCCTGTAGGTCCTGCTTTCTATCCTCAAGATCAGAAGAGTGATCAGGGGACCGAACAGCTCATCTGTGAGTTGATCCGTGAGGCTGCAATGCGCGATGCCCTGCAAGAGCTTCCACATTCAATCATGGTGACAATCGATGAGATGTCAGAGCGCGAACCCAATGGCACGCGTCCCTTCTTTGATATTCATGCAACGATTCATGTGGAGCGCGATTCACAGACTGGCATTATCTTGGGGCACCAAGGCCAGCGCCTGAAAGACATTGGAATGCGCGCACGAAAAGATATTGAGCGCGAACTCGGTGCACGCATCTTCCTCGGACTTCACGTCAAGGTCTCAAAGGAATGGCAGAGAGATCCAAAGCAGCTTGAACGGCTTGGATTTACAGAGCGAAAGTAATTACGCTGAAATAACGCCGGTTGAAAGCGCGATCAACAATGCGCTGCCCAGAGCGATTCGATAAATTACAAAAGGCGTAAATGACTTAGTTGAGATGTAACGCATCAACCAAGCAATCACGGCATACCCCACAGCAAATGCGATTGCAGTAGCCATCATGGTTTCAAAGATTGAAAAAGTAGATTCACTTGGCTCCGAGATTGCTTTCTTGAGTTGATAAAAACCACTTCCGAATACAGCCGGAAGAGCTAAGAGAAATGAATATCTCAAGGCGGATTCTCGGCGATATCCGAGCATTCGACCCATTGCGATGGTTGCTCCAGAACGTGATACACCGGGGATCAGGGCGAGGGATTGAGCAAAGCCATAGAGAATGCCGTGACCTGGAGTTAATTGATCCAAGGTGCGCTCATTGCGCCCCATAAAATCTAGGAAACCCAGGAGTAGGCCGAAGACAATCAGCGTCGTGGCAATAACCCACATGCTGCGCAGATCACTCTCGATGAAATCTTGAAAGAGGAAACCCAAGGCAACAATCGGAATTGAGCCGAATGCGATAAGCCATGCAAGTCGTGCATCACTTCTCTCATGATGTGTGAGATGAGCTTTAGGTCGCAGTGACTTAAACCATGCGGAAGTAATCGAGAGGATATCTTTACGGAAATAGATTAATACTGCTAACTCTGTTCCGATTTGGGTGATAGCTGTAAATCTGGCTCCCGGATCTTGTGCGCCGTCGAGAAATTTGCCAACGATTGCAATGTGGGCGCTAGATGAGATAGGTAAGAACTCAGTCAGACCCTGAACGATGCCAAGGATGATTGCATTAAGCATCTACCTTCACCTCATTCTTGCGACTTGCAAAGTATGAACCAATTAAGACAAGCGGCAATCCAAGTGCGATTCCAATTGTCATATCTTCATCGAGAATTATGACACCGAGAATGACGGCAAAGGCGGTATTGAGGTAGGTAACCAGCGAGGCGCGGGCAACGCCGATGATTGCTGTCAAGGTAAAGAAGAAGGCAAATGCAATACCTGTAGAGAGAACACCGAGGCCTATAACAGACCAGATAGCCTCACTGCCAATTTCATGGGTTGGCCATTGCGCGAGCGTAAATGGAAGATAGAAGATTGTTGTGATGAGCATTGCAAGGCCATTGATAGCCACTCCCGAAACATTTGGGAGACCTTCTTGCACCATCATCACAGCGTATGAGTAGCCAAGTGATGCCAGTAGAACCATTCCAATGCTCAGTGGATCTACACTTCCCTTGATACTTTCAATTCCAACAACAAGAATCAATCCGATAAATCCGATAACGATGCCAAAGAGTCGCTTATGGTGCCAGACAGTCTTATCGCCTTTGAGAGAGGCGAGAATCGTTGCAAAGATTGGGACAGAGGCTACGAGCAATCCTGCCAGGCCAGATGAGATTTTCTGCTCAGCTGTTCCAATAAGAATCCAAGGACCAATCATCTCCAGAACTGCATAGGGCAGAACGTATTTAATGCCACGGATGGCATCTCCCAAAGTCCCTTGTTTGATTGCCCAAGGAATCAATATTGCCGCACCGATTGCTGTACGTAGGCAGACAACGATTGCAGGGGTAAAGCCATTATCTGGATTAACAGCTATTGCAATAAAGAGGTACGGAACTCCCCATAAGAATCCTGTGAGCAGGAAGAGGAACCAGCCGCGACGCGACATTAAATCTCCGTAACTGTAAGTATTGGAAGGCGCTAGCGCTTACCAATTACTGATCGATAGAGGGAAAGTGTAGTAGCTGCAACAGCGTCCCAACCGAATTCAGCAATCGCGCGCTGACGACCTGCTGCGCCATAAGCCTTTAACTTCTCGGGATCAGACATTAATCGTGTGATTGCCTCCGATAGAGATGCTTCAAATGCGGCAATGTCACTCTCTGCATAGTCAATAAGTTCTCCTGTCACACCGTCATTGACTACCTCTGGAATGCCTCCAACGCGAGATGCCAGTACTGCAGTCTCACAGCCCATCGCTTCTAAGTTGACGATTCCCAGCGGTTCATAGATTGAAGGACAGAGGAATAGATCTGCATGTGTCAGAGCGGCAGTTAATTTATCGTGGGGGAGCATCTCCTTTATCCACCACACATTAGAACGTGTGCCCTGTAACTCATCGATGAGTGCTTCTACCTCTGCGCCAATGCCAGGTTCATCGGGGCTACCTGCTGCAAGAACAAGACCAATATCTTCAGGGACGTTGCGCCATGCACGCAGTAGATGAGCAAGACCTTTCTGGCGAGTGATACGTCCTACAAACATCGCATAAGAGCCAGTGATTCCGAATTCACTTAGAACTGAGGTATCTGGGTTTGGAGCAAAGCGAGATGTATCTACTCCATTGCGAATTGTGACAACTTTGGCGGGATCAACGTTTGGATAGGCACGCAATACATCCGCTCGCATTCCATCGCTGACTGCGATGATTGCAGCAGCGCTTTCATAGGCAGTCTTTTCTGCCCACGATGAAATCTGATATCCGCCACCTAGTTGTTCAGCTTTCCAGGGGCGCAAGGGTTCAAGTGAGTGAGCACTGACGATATGCGGTGTGCCGTAGAGGAGTGAGGCGGTATGTCCTGCCATATTGGCATACCAAGTATGGGAGTGGATGACATCTACAGAATCTAAATTCTGGGCAATCGCCAAGTCTGTGGCGATTGCTTGAAGTGCGGGATTAGCATCTGAAAATTCGGAAGGAGTGGAATATCCATGAGATCCATCTGAACGTGGACCTCCAAAGCAATGAACATCGACCTGCACATCATCGATTGTTCGCAGAGCCTGAGTCAGTTGCACGACATGGACACCGGCGCCCCCATAGACAGCCGGCGGCCATTCTTTTGTAACAATTCCGACTCGCATCTTCTGCTGATCGCCCTGGCCTTGATTAGTCTCGCTCACTGAGAAAGAGTATCTGCGACTATGGCTTTGTAGTAGCGAGGTGAGTAACATTTCACCATGGCTCGCTTTGAAAGACCTCTCGGCATCGTCCTCGCCGGCGGTGAAGGTAAGCGATTAATGCCGCTTACAGCAGATAGAGCAAAGCCAGCAGTTCCATTTGGAGGCTCCTATCGCCTCATCGACTTTGTGCTCTCCAATCTTGTTAATGCAGAGATGCGCAAGATTGCGGTTTTAACTCAATACAAGTCGCACTCACTCGACCGCCACATCACAACAACGTGGCGCATGTCGACACTACTTGAAAATTACATCACCCCGGTTCCTGCTCAGCAGCGCCTTGGCCCACGCTGGTATACAGGTTCTGCAGATGCAATTTTGCAGAACTTCAACTTAATTCATGATGAGAACCCAAAGCATGTTGTTGTCTTCGGAGCAGATCACGTCTACCGGATGGACCCAAGTCAGATGTATGACCAACACCTTGCAACCGGTGCAGGTGTGACTATTGCGGCCATTCGCATGCCGCGTTCTGAAGCACATGAGTTTGGTGTCATCGAACTAGCTGAAGATGGAATCACGATTAAGCAATTCCATGAGAAGCCTGCAAATCCACCCGCAATGCCTGGCCACCCCGATCTTGCTTTGGTATCGATGGGTAACTACATCTTTAAGCGCGATGTCATGGAAGAAGCGCTAATTTTAGATTCAGAGGATCTTGAATCTCGTCACGATATCGGCGGAAATATAATTCCGATGCTTACCGCCGCAGGTCAGGCAAAGGTCTATGACTTCGAACATAACGTTGTTCCAGGTGCAACCGAGCGCGATCGCGGATACTGGCGCGATGTTGGTTCTATAGATGCCTATTACGAGGCACATATGGACCTTGTTTCGATTCATCCAATCTTTAATCTCTACAATCGTGAGTGGCCTCTACTTACCAACCCACCATCACTTCCACCTGCAAAATTTTCTGAGAACGGAATTGCCCAAGATTCAATAGTGGGAGCTGGATCCATTATTTCTGGCGGACATGTCAATCGAACCGTGGCCTCTTATGATGTTCATGTTGGTTCGGGAGCCTTTGTGGATAGCTCTGTATTGATGCCAGGGGTGAAGATCGGTGATCGCTCAGTTATTCGTAAGGCGATTATCGATAAGGGTGTAGTCGTTGAGCCAGGGGCACAAATTGGTGTTGATCTCGAAAGAGATCGCCAACGCTTTACAGTGACAGAATCCGGAATCGTTGTAGTGGGTAAGGGTATTCGCGTTACGCCTTAAATGAGTTTCTTTAGCTCAACTGCAAGATAATCAATTGCCACCTTCGCTGTGGGCGTCACGGCCATATTTGTAAAGAAACCATGGATCATTCCCTTGAATTCCTTATAGGTAACGTGATTGCCACCGCCTCGCAAACGCTCTGCATAGAGCAAGCTATCCCTTAAGAGCGGATCAAATTCAGCCGTGATGATGATGGCAGGAGGCAGGGATGCATAGTTTTGCTCTGCAAGTGGGACGGCATAAGGATTTGAATTGTGTGAGTCGCCTTGGAGATATTGTTGCCAGAACCATTGCATCGCTTCACGAGTGAGCCCATAACCTGTGGCAAACTCTTGATACGAATCTGTAGTGAAGTCTCGTCCATTGCAGGGATAGATGAGAGCTTGAAATCGTAAGGTAATTCCTTCATCACGTGCCTTGAGTGCAACTGCACTAGCAAGTGTGGCTCCAGCGGAATCTCCCGCAACTCCTATTTGGTTTACATCGATTTTCAAGTCTCTCGCATGTGCACGTACCCACAGCAGTGTTGCATAGCAATCATCAAAGGGAATCGGAAATGGATGCTCAGGTGCTTTCTGGTATGCAACACCAATGATTGTGAACCCTGATTGATTGGCTAGTCGCGCCATCGACGCGTCATACATATCGAGATAATTAAGAACAAAGCCTCCACCATGAAAGTGCACAATGGCCGGTGCCAATGGATTATCAGTAGGTCGATAAATTCGAATCGGCAGATCTGCAGTAGGACCAGGGATGAATCGGTTAACGATTTCAAATATCGGCTCAACTGGTCCAGATGTTGCCATTCGCCCCTGGGTATTTGCACGAATCTCAGATAGTGGCCCTTGCCAGACAGCCGGAGCTCCACTGGCTGCTTGGGCTTTGAGAAATTCTTCGATTTCGGGTGCGAGAGGCATGTTTCAAGTAAATCAGAGTCGGGCTAGACTTGCACCAGGTCAACGTTGACATATGAGCTTCTAATTTCGGCTCACTCAGACTTTCACATTTGGAGTTAAAGATGCGTTTTGGTGTTCTTACAGGCGGCGGAGATTGCCCAGGATTAAACGGTGTTATCCGTGGAGTCGTCACAAAGGGAGTCAAGGAGTATGGCTACGAGTTCGTAGGCTTCCGTGATGGCTGGAAAGGTCCTCTCGAGGGTCTGACAATGCCTTTGGATCTTGCAACGGTAAAGCCAATTCTTACTAAAGGTGGAACGATTCTTGGTTCATCTCGCACCAACCCATTCAAGATTGAGGGTGGCGTAGAGCGCATTAAGGCGAACCTCGAGGCGCATGGGGTTGATGCACTTATCGCAATTGGTGGAGAAGATACTCTCGGAGTCGCCACAAAGCTCCATGCTCTTGGCGTGAAAGTTATCGGCGTTCCAAAGACAATCGATAACGACTTGAACAATACAGATTTCACATTCGGCTTCGACACATCAGTCAATATTGCAATGGAGGCTATTGACCGCCTTCACACAACAGCAGAGTCACACCATCGCCCATTGATCGTTGAAGTTATGGGTCGCCATGCAGGATGGATTGCACTTCACTCAGGTATTGCAGGAGATGCTGCGTGCATTTTGGTGCCAGAGGTTAAGTTCTCTGTAGATAAGGTTTGCGAGTATGTGAAGTCACGCTTTGAGACAGGAACAGCGCCAATCATCGTCATTGCAGAAGGTGCGATTCCACAAGATGGTGACATGGTCGTTAAGGATCAAGAGCTGGATGCATTTGGACATGTCAAGCTTTCAGGAATTGGCGATTGGCTTGCTAAGGAGATCGAGGCAAAGACAGGGTATGAGACTCGTTGCACAGTTCTCGGACACATTCAACGTGGTGGAACTCCAACTGCCTTTGATCGCGTTCTCTCATCACGTTTTGGTCTAGAGGCAATTACAGCCGCTCACCAAGGTGACTGGGGAACAATGATGGCCCTTCACGGCACAGATATCGTCCACGTCCCATTGGCATCTGCAACAGATGTCTTGAAGACAGTGCCTATCTCTCGTTACGAAGAGGTCTTCTCATTCTTCGGCTAAGCCGAGTGAATCTGAGTTAATTACCCTGCACGCATTCCCTTCGAGACTTTAGGCTAACTCCCATGACATCAGTAGATAACCTCTTTGACCAGACGTGCGTTGCTGCGCAACAACCGAATTGGCCAGGAGGTCCTACTGGTGCACCGTTAGCGGCAGCGGTGGCAGAGCTCAAATCTTTGCCACCTTTAGTCTTCGCAGGTGAGTGCGATCAGCTTAAAGCACGTATTGCAGATGCAGCGGCCGGTAAGGCTTTCTGGCTACAAGGTGGAGATTGTGCAGAGACATTTGGTTCTGCAACAGCTGATTCTATTCGCAATCGAATTAAGACAATTTTGCAGATGGCTGCAGTATTGCAATACCAATCTTCACTTCCGGTCATCAAGGTCGGACGTATGGCAGGACAGTTTGCTAAGCCGCGTTCAAATGACACAGAGACTCGCAATGGCGTCACGCTTCCTGCATACCGCGGAGATGCAGTCAATGGTCTAGATTTCACGGAAGAGTCTCGTACTCCAGATCCGCAGCGTTTAGTGAAGGTATACAACACTTCAGCTGCGACACTCAATCTTGTCCGTGCCTTTACACAAGGTGGCTTTGCAGATCTTCGTCGCGTCCACGAATGGAATAAGGGTTTCATCCGCGACTCTGCTTTTGGTGAAAAGTACGACCAGATCGCATCAGAGATTGGACGCGCACTTTCCTTTATGGAATCTGCAGGAGTAGATCCTGAACAGTTTAAGGCAGTAGATTTCTATGCCAGCCATGAAGCTCTGATCATTGAGTACGAAAAGGCACTTACACGCATCGATTCACGTACTGATCTTCCATATGATGTTTCAGGCCACTTCCTCTGGATTGGAGAGCGCACTCGTCAACTCGATGGCGCACATATTGATTTTGCATCGAAGGTGCGTAATCCAATCGGTGTAAAGCTTGGCCCAAAGACTACAGTTGAAGATGCGCTTGCCTTAATTGACAAGCTCGATCCTAATCGCGAGCCAGGTCGTCTCACATTTATTACTCGTATGGGTGCATCTAAGATTCGCGAAATCTTGCCCACACTTGTCGAGGGTGTTACCAAAAGTGGTGCACAAGTTCTCTGGGTTTGTGATCCCATGCATGGCAATACCTTTGAGACAGCAAATGGCTATAAGACTCGTCAATTCGATGATGTGCTCGATGAGGTGCGCGGGTTCTTTGAAGTACATAAGAAGCTAGGAACGCACCCAGGTGGAATCCACATTGAGCTCACTGGTGACGATGTCACGGAGTGCCTCGGAGGAGGAAATGAAATCTCAGAGAAGGATCTTGAATCCCGATATGAGACTGCCTGTGATCCTCGCCTGAATCATTCACAATCTCTTGAGCTCGCATTCCTTGTCTCACAGATGTTAAGAGATCGCTAAAGATCAATGTCCGAGCTTGTAACAACGACAATGAGCTCACCGATAGGAAAGCTCTATATCTTAAGTAGAGGCACCACCGTTCTCGGGCTCAATCTTTCAGGGTTTCAAGATCTTCTCACAACGCTCTCTCCTGGAGAGCTAGAGGCGAAGATTGCTAAAAAGAACGCGATCCCCGGAGTCACAGAGAAGATAGCTGATTATTTTGATGGAGATTTGCGAGCAATTAACTCAATTGCGGTAAAGCAGCCCGGGGGAGATTTTTCGCAAGCAGCTTGGGCGGCCATGAGAAAGATCAAGGTTGGAGCCGCAGAGTCATATGCCGATCTTGCCTATAGAGCGGGAAGTCCAGCTGCAGTACGTGCTGCGGGTAGTGCATGTGCCAAGAACAAGATTGCAATCATTATTCCTTGCCATCGCATTATCAAATCAGGTGGAGCTATTGGCGCCTATGGTTGGGGAGTCAATAAAAAGATCTGGCTTTTACAACACGAGGGCTTTGAGATCTAGCCGAGCACTTTTCTCATAATTGAGATTGATTCATCGCACTGAGCGTCATCGAAATCTAAATGTGTAACAAGACGGGCGTAGTTCTTGCCCAAAGCGCTTACCCAGAGGCCTGCTTCTTTGCAACGGGAAGCAAAATCAGCTGCACTCATTGAGGTAGCTGAGAGATCAAGTCCAACGATATTTGTCTCAACATGTGCAGGATTAATCAGTGATGCATCATGTGCCGCAAGTGCTATCGCAATTCTCTTCGCACGAGCATGATCTTCAGCTAGTCGATCTATGTTGTGATCTAGGGCGTAGTGACCGGCAGCAGCTAGTAGTCCCACCTGGCGCATACCTGCGCCATAGCGTTTCCTCCAAATGCGCGCCTGTGCGATGAGCTCTTTACTACCGAGTGAGATTGAACCAACTGGGGCGCCAAGGCCCTTAGAGAGGCAGACGCTAATGGTGTCGAAGTGGCGACCGAACTCAGCGAATGGTGTCTTTGATGCAACATGTGCGTTCCAAATACGGGCTCCATCAAGATGCATCGCTATTGCGCGCTCACGTGCTGCAGCGCTGAGCTTTGCGATCTCTGTGATTGGCTGGACAGTGCCACCACCGAAGTTATGTGTGTTCTCAACAGCAATCGCTGTTGTTGATACTAAATAAGGTCCTGCGTTCTCATGAGCTAATGCCAGGGGAGTATCTGCGTTAAGGAGTCCGCGCTCTGAGTGCCAAGTGCGCGTAGTGATTCCGGAGAAGACCGCGCCGGCGCCGAGTTCGGCGCGAACTATGTGAGCACGCTCTTCAGTGAGAAGTTCTTCACCAGGCTTGACCAACTGGCGAATGAGCAATTGATTGGCAAGAGAGCCAGTAGGGCTAAAGAGGCCAGCTTCCATGCCAAAGAGAGCTGCAACGCGCTCTTCAAGTGAGTTAACGGTCGGATCATCGCCATAGACATCATCTCCGACAGGTGCAGAGGAGATTGCATCGCGCATTCCTTGCGATGGTTGGGTAACTGTGTCTGAGCGAAGATCAATTGCCATTTGTTGAGCCTACCTTCTCATCCTCTGTTTTGAGAACGATGGCAAACATTGCAATCACAATCAAGAGACCACCCATCACCTGCTGGAAATTGAGAGCTTCATCAGTGAAAAGGAGTGCGAATATTGCGGAGAAGACGACCTCCATCGTAAGGATAACGGCGACTTTAGTAGCGGAGATATGTGCCTGTGACCAAGTCTGAACCATAAATGCAATCGCTGTACAGACTACAGCTGTGTAGATAACAACGGACCAACCCATTGGGTTTTGGGGTGGGACATAGCCTTCACTTAATGAAATCACTCCTGTGAGGATGCCACACGCTGATAGTTGGACGATGGTCATTGCATAAACATCGAGACCATTGCTCCACTGGCTTAAGGCGACGATATGGGCGGCAAAGGCAATCGCGCTAATGAAAACGAGGAGCTCGCCTATTCCAACCGAGAATCCTTGAATTGAGAGCAGAGCCAGACCTGCCGTTGCAACAATAGTGGAGAGCCAGGTGAATGCAGAGATTCGTTGGCGCAGGAGAAGCCAAGCAATGATGGGGGTTGCAACGACATACAGCCCGGTTAGAAAACCGGTAATGGCGGCGCCGACTCGATCCAGACCAAGAGTTTGAAAGATGTATCCGCTACCAAGAAACAATCCGGCGAGAGAGCCCTTGATCAGAATCTCTCGGTTGATTTTGCCAAGCACTGATGGCTTCAGAAGAACCATAACGAGTACTGCAAATGCAAAGCGTGTAAAGAGAAAGCTATTGACGTTCTGATCTTTAATCGGTTGCTTCATTACTACGAAAGCAAGCCCCCATGATGCAGAGACAGCCAGGAGTGCCCATGGAGCAACTCTCATTTTGAGAGCGTGGCTCATCCGCGCAATTTCTTGAGAAGCGCAATTTCCTTACCGTGTTCAGGCTCCATACCTGGAGTTTCAAGAATCAGGGGAGCGTTCACAACTGCAGGGTGGTTGAGTAATTCCTTAAATGGATCAGTTCCAATGAAACCATCTCCGATATTTTGGTGGCGATCTTTGAGCGCACCACACACATCCATCGAGTCATTTGCGTGAATTAATTGAATACGTTCTGCGCCGGCGACCTCCACGAGTAGGTCGAGAGTCTCTTTCATGCCACCTTTCTTGGCAATGTCATGTCCTGCTGCAAAGACGTGGCATGTGTCGAGACAGATTCCGACCTTGGGATGGTACTCAAGAGCCTTCAGGTATTTCTCTAAATCTTCTAGACGCTTTACCAAAGATTGACCTTGTCCAGCTGTTGGCTCGAGGAGCAACATCGGTGCATTATCTGAAAGGCGGTCAAGGATTGGCATCATCCCTTTATTAATCTGCTTCCACGCTTGATCAACAAACTCTTCTTTTACTGCAGATCCTGTGTGAACGACCACACCGAGTGCACCGATCTCTCCTGCGCGCTTGAGTGAGTACTCAGTTGAAGCGAGAGAATTCTTGTAAGTATCTTCAGTAGGAGAGCCAAGGTTGATCAGAAATGGTGCATGGACATAAACCTCAAGGTCATGTTCTTCTGCTTTCTCTCGAAAGAGAGCATCTGCCTCATGGTTTGTCTCAGGCATTGCCCAACCGCGAGGGTTGGAGGTAAAGACCTGAATAGCCTCAGCCTCCGTCTCTATTGCATAGGCAATTGAGCGCTTCGCCATTCCACCCGATGTGGGGGTATGGGCTCCGATACGAGGACGCTTAGCTGTAGGCACCGGCTTACCCTACTGTGCTGGTCACCGTACTGCCACGTTTGACCTTGCTACCCACCTTCGGCGACATATTTGTTACCTTCTTAATGCTCTTCTTGCCGATCTTCTTCACTATGACCTTAAGGCCAATCGCCTGGAGAGCGCTCACGGCCTTGCTCTCTTCGATTGAGTAAAGGTTAGGGATATATGTGTATTCAGTGCCCTTTGAGATAACTAGAGAGACAGCGCTGCCCTTGTCGGCACTGACACCGCCGGCAGGCTTCTGGGAGATCACTTCACCTGCTAATCGGGTCTCACTAAATGCATATGTAGAGGTGACGTTAAATCCTGCTTCAGTTAACTCAGTGAGCGCTTGTTCACCGTTCTTACCAACATAAGAAGGGATTGCAACTTGTTCAATACCTTTGCTCACCACAAGAGTAATTTGAGTATCGCGCTTTACCTTTGTGCCGGCTATTGGCGTTGAAGAGATTACATATCCCTTTGGAATAGTTGTACTAAATACCTCTTGTAGAGGGGCAACGATTAGTGGTGAACGCGTGATGAGCGCTGTTGCAGCTTGAGGTGTCAATCCGATAACTGCAGGGACTGAGTAGCGCTCAGGACCCTTAGAGAGAACAATCTTTACGCTGCCAGCCTGATCGATCTTCTCACCAGCTGTTGGCGTAGACTCAATCACACGCCCCTCAGGGATCTCTTCACTATATCGCTCTTCGATAACTGTGAATGAAAGACCAAGTGGAGAGAGAACGGAAGTGACTTCACTCTCTGTTGCTCCAACGGTTGATGGAACAACAACCCTGCTTCCAGGGCCAATCAAGACATACCAAGAGGTGAAACCGACAACAACGGCCATCATAAGGGCGATATATCGGTTGCGACGTACTCGCTTACTTACCTTCCTCCGCTTAGCTATTTGAGCTGTAGTTTCGGAAACCTTCTCATTTTCTAGCTCAACTGTCTCTTCAGATTCATCTCTACGTGGCACTTGTGTCGTCATTTCTTTGATTTTTTTCCGGAAGCTCTTAGCTTTCTGCGTAGGTCGCATGGGTTGAATCGGAATATCAAGCTCAAGACTGAGTTGATTCTCTTTGGGGTTGAGCTTGTGGTTAATCGCTGTCAGAAGTTGATGAAATTCCTGTGCATCGCGAGGGCGATCATCGGGATCACTCGATGTTGCTCGGTAGATAAGTTCGTCAAGTTCAACTGGAACATCATCCAAAGAGTCGCTCATTCGAGGAACTCGTTCATTTACATGCATGTATGCAATTTGAATTGGCTCTCGGCCATCGTAGGGCTTCTTGCCCGTGAACATCTCGTAGGCGGTGATTCCGATCGCATATACATCGCTACGTGAATCTGCGATTCCACGTTGCACCTGCTCAGGAGATAGATAGGAAACGCTGCCGAGTATGACACTGGACTCTGCAGTCATCGTCGAACCTAAGAGCGGGCCCTTAGCTAAGCCGAAGTCTGCAATCTTGATGCGCCCTTCCCGAGAGATGAGGATGTTCTCGGGCTTAATATCTCTGTGCACGATTCCAATACGATGGGCGGCAGCGAGTGCACTGAGCACTGGAAGAAGGAATTTAATTCCATCTCTAAAGCTCAGTCGACCTTGCTCATTCAGATAATCGCGCAGAGTGTGGCCTTCGACCATCTCCATCACAATAAAAACTGCAGGAGTTCCGCTCTGATTCCATCCTTGATCTTGGACAGCCACAATATTGGGGTGTGAGAGAGAGGCAGCAGCTTTGGCTTCTCGAATGAAGCGCTCCACGAATTGCTCATCTTGGGCAAGATGGGGATGCATAATCTTCACAGCAACTTTGCGATCTAGACGAGTATCAATTCCTTCATAAATGCTCGCCATTCCACCGGTGGCTACTTGGCGAAGGAGTTGATAACGTCCATCGATGAGTTCGCCGGTGAGATCTGACACGGCGTAATTCTAGGTAGTCAGAATGAAATCTGCGTTGACCTTGCTCTCTTCTTCAAGAAAGTGTTGCTCTTGTGTTCTAAGCCACTTCTGCATCTGCTCAGAAAACTCTTGACCATCACGAGCGATAACCCTTTCTAAACCAAGGGCAGGTTCAATCTCAAGCCATATCGATGTTGTCAGAAATGGTCTGACCGCTCTTTGGGAAGAGCCAACGCCCTCGAAGATCAATAGCTCTGCAGGAGGAAGCTGTATTGCCTGCCCGTAACTTCCTGTTTGCCAGTTAAATCGAGGCAGAGCGGCAGGCGATTTCATCTGATGTGATGTGGCGGCAAGAATGAGTGCATCACTTAAGTGATGATCAAATGCCTGATCCCAACCGTTATACAAATCATCCATATGTACCGTTGTTACTCGATACTTCAAAGATAGGGCAGCGCTCAAATGTGAAGCTAATGTCGTTTTTCCAGCACCAGCTGGCCCATCAATGGCGATGATAGGTTGATTAGTTGATTTACAGAGATCGAATAGTGCGTCTGTAATTTGCATACCAAGTACCCCATCCGATTGCAGCCAAGATTGTAAAGAGTACATAAAGGAGTGCGGTAAAGAGCAAGCCTTGAGATGCATACAGTGCAACGTAGCCAGCATCAACTACGAGCCAGATGATCCAGTTATCAAACTTCTGGTAGACCATCAGTAGCTGTGCAGAGATACTTCCTAGCAAGAGAAGTGTGTCTACATGTGCAGCAGCTGCTCCGATATCTGAAAGTAAGGGAGCAATCTCGCGAGAAAGCACGAGTATGGCAATTACGATGTTAAATCTCATCTGCCATGACAGAGCTGAAGGTTTAACCCCGGTGACTTCCCAGCCAAACCATCCTGCTACCGCTGCTGCAATAAATACGAGCTGTAGGGCTGCACTTGCATAGAGATCCCATTGGAGAAAGAGAACGCCATAGAGAACGCTGCTAATTGCCCAAAAAGGCCAGGTGATGCGCTTGCCGGTGATTCCAAGTGCAACACCAATAAATGATGCGATAGATGCGATGAATTCAAGATAAGTAACTTGATAATCCCATGCAGTGAAGAAAGTGGATGTCATCTTTAACCTCAAACATTCTCAATCCGCATTACCGGACTGGTCTAACGGTCGATCTTCCTCATGAAGACCCTCTCAGCCACTCTGGCTCCCGTAGTAGAGACTTTAGCGCACTCGAATCAAAAGAGTCTGGATAAAGGCCAGACCCGCCACGCGAAGACGACGCATTTTTGATGTTGATGCTCTCTTATTAAAGACATCGTAATTATTGGCCTCAATCTCATCGACTATTCCGCAGTAAAGCTCACTTGCTGCGCGAATGCATGGGCGAGAGATAGGGGAGAGATACTTGATTCCTGCTTCAGCAACTTTCTGAAGATCTCGCACACGTTGAATTTGATACTTGATTGCTTCAACAATCTCAGGAGTCATCTGGCGGCGTAGCAACATCTCTTCAGAGACACCAAAGCGAGCCAGATCCTCCAACGGCATATAGATGCGACCGCGATCGATATCTTCGCCAATATCTCTGATGAAGTTAGCTAATTGAAATGCCTGGCCTAGCGCTGTGGCAGCTGGTATTGCTCGATCATCGGAGTAGCCCAAGATGGGTAGCATCTCAAGGCCGATCACTACAGCAGATCCGTAGACGTACTCCATCAAATCGTCATAGGTGTCATACCGAGTAACGGTGAGGTCCATCTCCATCGATTTCATAAAGGCTTCAAAGTAAGAGACGGGTATGTCAAAGGTCTTTACGGTATCGACTAGTGCACGACCAATCAGGTCACTGCTCTCTCCCGAGCGAATATCTGCAATGACGCTATCTCCCCAAGTGCGAAGATGAGATGCCTTCTCTTCATCACTGAGAGTGGATGCAAGATCGTCGACGATTTCATCGGCGTAGCGAGCAAATCCGTAGAGCGCATGCACGTAAGGACGCTTCTTTGCGGGCAAGAGCAGAGTTGCTAGATAGTAAGTCTTTCCGTGGAGTGCATTAAGTCGCTTGCACTCTTCGTATGACTGTTGAAGAAGGTCAGACATTACTTCACTGAACCCACAATACGTTCGGCTGCTAGTCGACCAGAAATCAAAACCATCGGAACGCCAACGCCAGGTTGGGTGCCGCTTCCGGCAAAGACAACATTTTCAAAACCTGCTGCAATATTGCGCGGACGGAAAGGACCAGTCTGGAAGAAGGTGTGAGCGCTAGCAAATGGAGCACCGCGCTCCATTCCTTGAGCTTGCCAATCCAGAGGAGTAGTCATTGTCTCCACCTCAATTGCATCGCCAAAACCTTCGTATCCGCGTGCTTCAAGGGTGCGGATCATCTCATCGCGGTAGCGAGATTTTTCGATATTCCAATCGATATCAGCATCCAGGTTCGGAGTTGGAAACAGTACGTAGTAAGACTCTTTGCCAGCTGGTGCGAGAGATGGATCATCGTGGGTAGGAACTGTCACAAGAACAGATGGATCTGACATCAACATCTTCTTATTGATGAGCTCATCAAAGACGCCGTCCCAGGACTCTCCGAAGTGGATATTGTGGTGAGCGATGTGCTCATATTTCTTTGATGAACCAACAAGAAGAGTCACACAGGATGGTGAGTACTTCAGACGCTTAATTGAGAGAGGCTCCTTCTTGAGCAGAGATTTCCAGACAACTGGAAGATCTGGATTCATCACGATTGCATCGCACTCATAACGCTCGCCCTTATCAGAAACTGCTGCCTTGACTCGAGAATTTTCAACTTCGAGGGAGGTCACAGATGAGCCATAAACAAACTTCACACCGTGCTTTTCTGCTGCCGCTGCAAGAGCGCGCGGAACAGCGTGCATTCCTCCCTTTGGAAAGAAGACTCCGTTAACAGAATCCATATAGGCGATGACTGCATAGATTGCGAGAGCTTGTTGCGGGCTTACTCCTGCATACATAGCCTGGAATGAATAAACCTTCTGTAGGCGAGGATCTTTAAGGAATTGATTAACTTTTGGCTGAAGTTTGCGGAATCCACCCAGTGCAATTAGACGCGCCAAGTTAGGTGTTAAGAGGTTGAGAGGGGAGTCGATATTGCGATCGATAAAGTCATTCATCTCATACTTGTAGAGCTTGGTAACAAAATCTACATAATCGCGATACCCAGCAGCCTCTGTTGCAGAGACCTTCTCACGGATTTCCTGCTCCATCGCTGCAGTATCTGCGTGCACATCAATCTGTGTTCCATCGGCATAGAAAGCGCGATAAAGAGGGGAGACTGGCATCAGCTCTAGCCAATCCTTCATATCCTCACCTACTGCCGAGAATGCATCCTGGATTAATGAAGGCATTGTTAAAACAGTTGGTCCAGTATCGAATGCATAACCATCTTTATTCAGTAATCCATTACGTCCGCCAGGGACTAGCTCTCGCTCGATCACTGTGACATCTCGTCCTGCGCCTGCAAGGCGAAGCGCCGCACTGAGTCCGGCTAAGCCAGCTCCAACGATGACAACCTTCTGTGATGGTCCCTTGATTTGCTTTGTCATTATGCACTTCTCTTCACTGCGCTCTGCGCGATATAGGTGAGAAACTCTCGAGATGATGGATGGATTGCTGGATCTTGGATTGCATTCATTGATTGTTCTGAGAGCTCGGAGATGAGCTCTTCTACACGAGCCACAGCGCCAGATTCAGTAATGAGGGCGCGGAGCTCTTCGATCTTTTCAATCGAAATGTTGGGCGAGCCAAGGTGGGAGAGAAGTTCAGTGCGAGCATCCTGATTAAGTGCTTCAAGTGTCATGGCGATGAGTACTGTCCGCTTTCCTTCACGCAAGTC
Organism: uncultured Candidatus Planktophila sp.; assembly: GCA_964644425.1. Classification (GTDB taxonomy): domain Bacteria; phylum Actinomycetota; class Actinomycetes; order Nanopelagicales; family Nanopelagicaceae; genus Planktophila. Next base: position 14,681 of record CAZXVL010000003.1, on the reverse strand, counting down.
ATCTCCTGCAGGTTTTCCGGTAACTGAAGGATCGCCGAAAATTCCTAGTAAGTCATCACGAAGCTGGAATGCCTCACCGAGTGGAAGACCATAGTCAGAGAGTGCGCGCAGAAGGTTGGTATTTTTGGAGAAATCTGGACGACCAATGACCGCACCAATATGGAGCGGGCGCTCGATTGTGTACTTGCCGGATTTGTAACGCGCAATTCGAAGGGAACGTTCGACGCTATACGTATTCTCACCAGCTTCTCGAACATCAAGATACTGTCCTGCCATCAATTCCACTCGCATCTCATCGTGGATGCGATGGACTGCAAGAAGTGATTCCGTTGGAATCCCTGATGTATTCAGCGCGAGATCAGACCAGACAAGAGCTAGATCACCAAGGAGCACTGCTGCAGCTTCACCAAATTGTTCAGCTAGGCCATTCATTGCTGCGCTCTGATGTAGGTTTTCAAAGTGGCGATGAATTGCAGGCTTACCTCGACGAGTATCAGAGCCGTCCATAAGATCATCGTGAATCAAGGCACATGCTTGCAAGAGTTCTAAGCTTGAAATTGCGCGAATAATTTGAGGAGTTGGTTGAGCGCCCGCGGCAAGAAGGCCTGCATAGGCAAAGAGTGGTCGTAATCTCTTGCCACCATCGAGTAAGAACTCATCGAGGGCATCACAGACAGGGATGAGCTCCGATGCAATCTCGGTGAGGTAGCTTCTCTGACCTGCGAGAAATGTTGTCAGTTCGCTCTTGATCTCTTGGCGAACGCCCTCAATTGTCGTTTTGACCTCTGTAACCACGCGGCAACGGTACCCTGACACCATGGAGATGCGCGCTACGAACCAGGCTAAAGGCCGTGGACTGACCTTCTCCTTTGAGTTTTTTCCTCCTAAAGATGGCCCTGGTGAGGACCGTCTCTGGTCAGCAATTGCTGGTCTTGAATCCATCTCCCCAGACTTTATCTCGGTGACATATGGGGCAGGGGGTTCAACAAGAGATCGCACTATTCGAATTACCTCTGAGATCACCAAACGCACAGGAGTGCCAACAGTTGCTCACTTGACCTGCGTTGGCTCCACACGCGATGAGCTCATTGAGATTCTTACCAAGTATCGTGAAGCCGGAATTAAGAACATTCTTGCCCTCCGAGGAGATCCCACAGGAGGCCCGCGAGCTCCATGGCAGATGACGCCAGGCGGATTTGATCATGCAGATCAACTTGTTGAACTCGCTCGCGAATTCGGTGGGTTCACAATAGGAGTCGCAGCATTTCCTGATTCACATCCATCCTCTTTTGGAAACTTTGAGCAAGATATTGATGTCCTCCTTGAGAAGGAGCGTCGTGGAGCAACATTTGCCACGACTCAATTCTTCTTTGATATTGATAAATGGAAATCACTTGTAAACGCACTCGCAGATCGAGGCAGCACCATGCCCATCATTCCTGGAATCTTGCCTGTTACCAATGTGAAGCAGCTCAATCGCATGGCCGAACTCAGTGGAACGCCAATTCCAAGTTCTATTTCAGAGGCATTCGCAAGGGTTGAAGAGAGCCCAGATGATGTTCGTAAGTTAGGTGTAGAGATTGCGACGAAACTTTGTGAAGATTTAATCACAGCAGGCGCACCTGGATTGCATTTCTACACAATGAACACATCTACTGCCACAAGAGAAATATTTGAGCAGATTAAGAAATCATGAAAATCTCTCGTAAAGAATTCAATCAACGTTGGAGCGAGCTCCATGGCAATGTTGAGGTTCAAGGTGCTATTGCAATCTGGCTAGCAATCTCCTATGTAATTGCTAGAGTGCTTTCATTTTTGCGCATCACACCTAATGCCATGACTTTATTTGGAGTCCTCGCATCTCTGGCTCTCTTGCAGGTCGAGCTGGTCATCGTTGCCCTCTTCTTGGTGCTCTTCTCCCTTATTTGCGATGGGGTCGATGGCTCGCTAGCTATCTACCAAAACCGCGTCTCTCGCCTGGGTGGACTCTATGACGGTATTGCCGATCGTATTTCGGAGGCGATGTGGTTGATTCTTGCAAGCTACCTTGATGTGCCAGCTCGTTATGCAATTGCAATTTGGGTCCTAGGGGCAACACAAGAGTATGCACGTGCTCGCCTTGCCTCATTGGGGTATCAAGAGATTGGTGTCATCACACCGACAGAGCGTCCAATGCGAGCAATCTTTGTAGTTGCTCTGTTGATTCTTTACTACTTCCAATTTGGCTTTGCACTAGAGCTGGCGATTGGCTTTATTGTTCTGCAGATAGTGAGCCTCTTGATGGTTATGAAGATGGCTCGCTCAATATTGCGTTAGCAACAATTTCTGCACTAAGCCCAACGAGCGGTAAGCCTCCACCCGGATGAGCTGAGCCGCCCACAAGATAGAGATTCTTAATCGGAGAGCGGTTACGGGCGCGCAAGAATGCAGCGCGAGGTCCATTGCTGGAAGTTCCATAAATTGAACCACCAGGGGCAAGTACTGAATTCTGCAGATCTAGGGGAGTGCGAATTTCCAAGACCTCGAGTCGATCACGGATTGAAATTCCCTGAGCTTCAATCTGATCAATGATTGAATTTGCGTATGCTCGATTGAATTCAGCATCGCTCCAATCGAAACCTTCTGCGGGGTTGGTGGAGTGGCGAGGGGCGTTTACGAGAACAAAGATTGCTTCATGGCCTTGACTCTTGACCATAAGTGAATCGCGGGGAGAGCAGAGATAAATCGCAGGTTTTTCAACTGGCTTCTTCGCGGCAAATATCGATTCGAACTCTGCATCGTAATCTTGCGGAAAGAGGATTGTGTGATGATGCAACTGATCGCCACTGGAAGGTTTCAAACCAAGAAGTAGTGAGAATCCGGCGAGTGAGGGCTCAATCTTGGTCAGTTGCTTACGAACCTTCGATAGCTTCCTACTCTTTGCGGTGATGAGAGTGTTGTATGTAAGAGATGCATCGGCATTAGAGATCACTCTATCTGCAGAAACAGCAGTTCCATCTGCCAAAGTAATTCCGGTTGCGCGATTAGCTTCAACTGTGATGCCCGAAATAGGGGTATTGAGATGAATGAGAACACCTAATTTCATACAGCGCTCAGCAATCTTTTCCGCAAGTGTTCCGATTCCACCTTTGATGTGCCATGCTCCGAAAGCCTCTTCAATAAATGCAATCGTGGAAAGAACCGCAGGTGCTCGCCGAGGATCCGAGCCGCTATAGGTTGCATATCGATCCATGATCATCGATAGATGAGGTTCACTTAATGGAAAGTCCCGAAGAGTTGCCCTCGGAGCGATGATGCGTAGATCGCGCAAGATGTGGCGACGCTTTAACAAGGAAAGTGGTGATCGAAGCTCGGACTCAATAAAGGGCTCTCGAGAAACAGCCCACATCGCCTCTGCGCGCTCAAGTGCGCTATTCCATTGAACTGCAGCTGACTCTCCGAAGCTTTCAGAGATAGCGCGCAGGCTCTCCTTGCGAGAGAGATTGGTGAATTTCACTCGCTTTCCATCAGCAAAGCGATAATCAAATGAGGGGTCTACTGCATCGAGTTCGAGAACTCGCCCCATCACATCGCCAGTTCGCTGAAAGAAATCTCTAAAGACGGCAGGAATAGTCAGAAGGGATGGACCGGTATCAAATGCATAGCGCCCAATCCACTCTGTTCGGCACTTGCCGCCAGCATGTGATGCGCTTTCATATATCTCGACCTTGTGACCCGCTTTTGCAAGGCGAGCAGCTGCACACATGCCGCCGATGCCTGCACCGATAACAATAATCTTTTCAGGGTTCTTAACCTTGCCTACCTGCCCGGTCATACGGTTCGCCCCTTCCATTGAGCCTTTGATCGATGCGCCCATGAGAAGTAAAGCAGATAAAGAAAGAGGAGAGCTGATGCAGGATGGAGAAATGAATCACGTATCCGTGAACCGGAGATTTCAGCGCTAATTACTCGTGTTGAGATGATTGCAATAAGTGCTGCGATTGCAAATACATCTCCCGTGAGAGCAAAAAAGGTCGGAATGATTGCGGTAAAGAGAAAGAAAGTTGCTGCCGTTAATGAACCAACTACACCTCCAAATGCACGATGGAGAGACTTTCCATATCCACGCCTAATCTCATCCAGGTTGTTATACATCCGAGTCGAAGCAATTTCTGCACCGTTAACTACCGCGCCTTTGAAACCTGCTCGCACAAAAGAGCGACCAAGTTCAATATCATCGAGAACAGCAGACGAGACCGATGCAAAGCCACCGCTTGAAATCAGAGAGGAGGTTCGCATAACAAGAAATTGCCCATTGCACACCACGGTTGAGTGATGTGGCAATTTCTCTGCTCCGCGAATAAGTAAGGTGCTCATCCAGGACCATTGCAGTAGAGGTTGAATTAATCGCTCACTCCAAGTCAGTGCAATCTGCCTTGGGTATGGTGAGATGAAATCTAGATTGGCATCTTCAATAGTTGCTATTGCGCGAGATATCGCCGTTGCTTCGAAACTGACATCGGCATCTATCGAAACGACATAATCAGGCAGCTCTGTCCCTAGAGATTCAAGACCGCAATCAAGTGCATTCACCTTGCCAATCCACCTCTGTGCAGGAGGCCGGGCTCCAATCACTACAGTGCTTCCCTCTGCAGCACCCTCGGCTAGTTCTCGGGTGCGATCGGTGGATTCATCATCTATGACAATAACCTTGAGGCGAGCTACTCCTTCTTGTGCTTGAAGCTCTTGGAGAATTCGCGTGATGTTCTCCTCTTCGTTACGCACTGGAAGAAGTACAGCGACTGAGGATTCAATCTTTCTGCTCTGTCGAGGCCTGCGAATTGTTACGTAGTTGATAACAGAGAGCGCGAGAAGAATTGAGTTCAATAAGAAAGCAGACAGGAGCATTATTGAATCAAGATTCGCCGAGTGCGCTCTTATAAATAAATGGTGCAGCAAATGCACCAAAACCAATTGCTCCTAAGAATGCTAATCCAGGATGGCCGAAGAAGAAGATGTTTCCGACTATCCCAGAGAAGAGCACCCATGCAAGCAAGATTGTGACAGCCGAGAGATTGGCGCTCTCTTTGCGACGCTCAAATGGAAGAGTGAGGTTAAGAAGGGCGATGATTGTCATGCTAGCCAGAAGCCAGCCGAAGTAATTTGATAGGGGAACGTTGTCGATAAATGGAATTGTGGCGCCTGTGATCTCCCAGGTCCAGCGTCCAGCATCGACCATCTGCGGGTCAAGAAAGAGATCCCATCCTGCTAAGAGGAATGCTCCGTAGAGAAATGTCCACTTCGTCGTCATTCGACGTGCAGCAACCAGTGTGGGATGAACCATCATCACCCATGCAAATGGAACTACAACTGGAACACCAAAGATGTCGAATCCAAGTGTTGAGCTGTAACTATAAACACCAAATGGCCATCCAGTATGCACGCCGATAAATTCAATGAAATATCCAAAGAGGACAGTCATAAGAAAGTATCGCCACAGGTATTTCGTGCCATAGGAGAGATATGCATGAAGCAACATTGCAAGTGCACCCATATAGACAGTGGCAATCGTGACAACAGTGAGTGCATCACCCTCAATGAGGGGATAGGACATCTGCAAAAGAATCGTCAGAGCCAGAGCCCCACCCAGAGCCAGCTTTGCTCGCTGTGAGATGCCGTGTCGACGTCGGCGCGGTGTGTAATGCCTAATGGACATGGGGGAAGTCTGCCTTATTTACGAGATCAAAACGAGCGAAGAGCTCTTCGCTATACCAATCGAAGCGCTTCGTATCTGCTATTACAGCGCGATGCGGGGCGTTCTTATAAGCAAAATCACGTAGCGCTGACTCGGATTGCCAGATGGAGAGAGTTCCCTGAAGCCCAATAGGAGCCTCTCCGATTCCAATCGAGTAGATCAAGCCGGGGGATTGGTGGAGGTCGGCAACGACTGGTGGAATAGAGCGCCAGAAGCGAAGAGCCTGACTCCACTTCAATCGGGCGCGAGTAATTGCAACAACCGGACCCCCGGTGCGTGGCTGTGAAGTGATTTCAAAAGGGGCGCGCTTTGACCAGAGACCATGAGAGGAGACTGGATTAAGAATGTACTTATCTTCGCCAGTGCTTCGCGATCTCCAGCGATTGACAAACTTTGAGCTATCAAGACTTGCCACATCTTCTGCAACGAAGAGGATCGCCCATTGCTTCAAATCAGCATCACTGGGCGTAAATGTCTTTCCTGTACCGGTTCCCATCAATTTAGCAAATGAGACGCCTGGTAATTTTCGTGCACTGCCTCGCCCAATAGCCATTTGCATAAATGCGAAGGGGATTGAGCTCTTTCGAAGTGTGAAGAGATAGATGACGGTTGTCGACATTATCTGCGAACCTCTCGAACACCTTCAATGAGATCCCACTTGTTTCCATACTTATCTTTGAAGACAACCACGTGGCCAAATCGCTCTAGGCGAGGCGCTTCTGTAAATTCGATGCCTTTTGAGAGATAGCTTTGATATGTCTTATCGAAATCAGTTGTGAAGAGAAAGAATCCAACGCGTCCTCCCGTTGAATTGCCAATCGCAGCTGTCTGCGCTTCATTTGCAGCTTTAGCTAAAAGAATCGCAGCACCTGATTGGCCTGGGGAAACGACAACCCACCGTTTCTCTGGCGTCAAAACAGAGTCCTCTAAGAGTTCAAAGCCTAAGTCATCGACATAATGTGAAATCGCTCTATCGTAATCATCGATGACGATCGTTATCATGCCGAGGTTTATAGACATTACTCGCCCACCTTGAGTGAAGTTGCGCCCGTGCACCGGATGAGCTCAGCAAATGAGGTTGGATAAACGGCATGTGGATGACCGGCTGCGGCCCATACGACTTCGAAGTTATCAAGTGCTTCATCGATCAAAGTAATATCTGGTTGATTGTTCCAGCCAATGGGAGAGACTCCACCGATTGAAAAGCCGGAGAAATCCTTTACGAAGTTGGCATCGACTCTAAGTAACTCGGTCACTGCCAAGTGCTCAGCGACGAGTCCAGTATCGACCCGATGGCCGCCGCTAGTAATAATGAGAACAACTCTTTCATCCGGAGTCTTGAAGATTAAGGATGATGCAATCTGACCCACCTCAATTGCAAGGGCGGTTGCTGCATCTTGAGCCGTGCGCGCACTGTCGCCAAGAACTGTGATGGGACCTGCAATGGAACGCTCAACCATGGCTGCTGCGACGCGCTTTACCGGCGCTTTCTCAAGGATATGGTCCATAGGAGAGCACTTTAGAGGATAGGTTTATCGTTATGACTACCGAAGTGCGCGTGGGAGTCCGCGCCCGTAATTCGCTCTGGGCCTCCTTCCTCATCATGGGTATCGCCTCAATGGCTTGGGTGCCGCGTATTCCAGAGATCAAAGAGAATCTTGGCCTGAGTGATGGCGCATTTGGGTTTGTCTTTGTTGGCTCAACAATCGGAGCAGTCTTAGGGGCGCAGATTGCTGGAAGAGCAATTCATACCTTTGGTTCTCGTCCCGTCATTAACCTCTCCTCATTTTTACTTCCCGTTGGACTTATCGCAATGGCATTTGCAGATCGAGCCCTCACTCTCTTTCTTGCATTGATGCTCATGGGATTTGGTTACGCGCTCACTGATATGTCGGTCAATAGCCAGGCGATTGTGGTGGAGAAGATATTGAGCAAGAAATGGATGTCCTCATTTCACGGAATGTGGAGTTTGGGATCATTTCTGACAACTGTTTTCGGTGGCGTAATTTCACATCACACCACTCCTAGAGAGAATCTCATTATTGTTGCAGTCTTCTCGTTGATTGCATTTCTACCAGCGAACTTCACCCTTCTTTCGCCATCAATTGACGAACATGCAGGCGATGGCAGTGAAAAAACTGCTGCCAAGATTCCGCTCTTCGGTAAAGACTTTGCAATTCTCTGGGCCATTGGTTTTGGAATGATTGCTGGAATGATCGCCGAAGGGGCCGCTAGCGATTGGGGAGGAATACTTCTCAAAGATGAACTCGGCATCGATAAAGGTTGGAACGCATCTGCATTTGCATGCTTTGCTCTTGCCATGATTACAAGTCGATTCTTAGGTGATAAAGCACTCCATAAATTTGGTGCACGCAATACTGTTAAATACGGTGGCCTCATGGGTGGCATTGGTTGGGCGAGCTCCCTTGTAATTGCAATCCCACTTTCAGCAGATCACCCTATTGCTGCGATGATTGTTGCTGATATCGGATTCATCTTTGCAGGACTTGGAATAGGCCCAATGTTTCCTGCATTTATCCTCGCCGCTAGTCGAGTGCCCGGCGTTGCACCAGCAGTTGCAATCTCTCGCGTGGGCATGATTGGAATTGCTGGATTCTTTATCGGACCAACAATTACAGGGCTGATCGCTGAGGCAACAACACTTGCTTGGGCGATGGCATATCCAATAGGTATGTTGCTCGTCGCCGGATTTATGTCACGCGCGATTAAGACTGAAGCTCAGCACTAAAGCCAAGTCTCCAAGAGCGTGAAGAGCGCGATAGATAAGAGAAAGAATGCAAAGTAGGACTTCAACTTTTCGCCTGAGCTCTTTGAATTAAAGGCAGATGCAACGTTAGATACCACTATTGCTGTGGCCCCCATAGCTAGAGGTAAGTGCCAATCCACCTCGCTCCAAGCCGAAGATCGCGCCGCTAGCGCTGTCAGTGAATTCAGGGCGATAATCAATAGCGAAGTACCAGCGGCAATCTTCTGAGGTGTTCCAAAGAAGAGTACAAGAATGGGAATTGCCAAGAACCCTCCACCGATTCCAAAGAGACCGGTAATTGCTCCGATGGTGAGAGAGACAACGATCAAAATTGGAAGCGGCATCCTTGAATGAATCACATTGAGGGGATTTCGTAGCATCGAAACTCCTGCAAGTGAGAGTACTAAGGCAAAGCCCGTTGTAATAAATGCATCGGGCAGTTTTTCTGAAATCGAGGAGAAGCCGACATTGGTCACAAGTCCGATCGACCAAATTACAATCGCATCGCGATAGAGAATCTCCTTGTTTATAGCCTTTGCAATCGCACCGGATGCAGCGGATAGTCCGACGATTGCAAGAGATGCTGTAGTGGCGTTATGAGGCGTGAAGTTAAAGAGATACATAAGAATCGGTACGGCAAGCATCGCGCCGCCTGCACCGATATAACCAAGGACTGCGCCAATTACTGCTCCGGCAAGAAGCGCGCCCGCAATCTCCATTGACTACTTCTCGAAGCCAAAGAATGAGAGTGATCCAGAAAAGGCTGGACCGAAATCTGTTACTACCCCAAATCCAACAAGGATAAAGAGTATGAGAGCTGCGCCGCCGAGGGCGATGTCCTTATTAAATGCCATCTGCTCCTGCATCTTTGTATTGGCATCGCTCTCTCTCCAGTACTGATGAAATATCAGTGCTGCAAGAATCACGGTCATTGAAATCAGGAGTCCAGCGAGGTCGATCCACACTCCTAAGAGAATGAGGATTCCACCAATAAGGAAGTTAAGTCCGCTCAAGAGAACTCCAAGCTTTGCTGCTGGAAGCTTCTTGAATTTGGCATAGCCTGTCATCGCCTCAAGGTTCTTAAAGTGGGCAAAGCCTGCACCCACCCAGAGAAGTGCAAAGAAGATTCGGCCAATCATGATAACTACATCAAACAATTTTTTCCCCTATTCGCCTTGAGGTGCAGTAAAGGGTAAGCGCATTCTGGCTAAAAGTTTTTACTTTGATCTTGCGAGTCGCAAACATCACGATACTTGCCGAATAGAAAGAGGGCCGCACCCGTTGTGGATGCGGCCCTCTCATGGCTTATCTAACTAGATTAGCCAACCTTCTTGGTGCGGCCGTCGGCTGCAGGCATTGTGACATCTTTCTGTGCCTTGACTGCTTCGATAAATACATCGACCAAGAGATCGCGTACCTTCGCAGTAGCAGGAGAGAAGACGCCGACGTATCCGTCGCCACCTTGAACAATGTAATCCAGGGTTGCAACTGTGTAGACAGTCGCATCCTTTGCGATTGCTGTTCCATCAAGCTTTGTTACAGATACGACGCGTGAGCCGATTGGCTTGCTGCTATCGAATGTGAACTTAAAGCCTGAGATTTGTGGGAAACGACCATCTGCAGGGTATGCACCACCGACGCCATTTTCAAGCGCCTTCCAAAGCGTAGCTCCTGTGATGGTTGTTGTTGAGACTGAGTTACCGAATGGGAAGACAGTCAAAGCATCTCCAACAGTGACATCGTAAGGACCGGCTGTTGAAGTTGCTGGGCGAACCAGTGTCTTATCCAACGGTGTGAATGTTCGTGCTGGGAATGTATCGCGAATACCGCCACCATTGAGAAGTACAAAGTCAGTCTTGTACTTTGTGCGAATCGCATCGGCTGTGAAGTTACCAAGAGGTGTTTCACCTGAACGCTCTACAGCAGGTGTGCCACCACGTGGGAATACTGCGTTGACTGTACCAATCTTGATATCAAGCTTTGGTGCCAACTGATCCTTGTACTTCTTCACTAGTGCTGCAGCTGTTGCATCTGGTGTGAACTTTGCAGCATCAGCCTTTGAGACGTACTCAACTGCTGAACCTACAACGCGATTTGCTGAGAGCTTGATACAGACAGATGTACGTGAGTACTCAACTCCAGCATTGCGGACCTCTGCTACAAGAGTTGCGCCCTTGCGAACATTGCCCGGAATTGCAGATGAATATGTAAGGTGGCTATGTCCACCGTAAATTACATCTGCGCCCTTGATCTGGGCTGCCAGTTCTGGAAGGCGGCCAACTGCAACACCCTCCACATTCTCTGTCCAGCCCTGGTGAACGAGAGCAACAATAACTTGAGCTCCCTCTGCGCGGGCTGCTGCAATCGCAGAGTTGATTCCATTTGCACTTGCATCAATAACGATGGCTCCTGATGGGCCTACGAGATTGCCAGGAAATACCTGCTCGACTGTTGACTCTGTATTGGAGCCGACGATTCCAATCTTGACGCCATTGCGCTCAACGATTGTGTAAGCCTTAGCTGACTTTGTTCCTGAAGTGAGGTCCTTGAGTGAGCTGTAATTTGATACTACCCATTGGAAATCTGAAGCTCCAATTACCTTCTGAACGTGAGCGATATTGCGATCATGCTCATGGTTACCGAATGTTGAAGCATCAAGCTTGAGAAGGTTGAGCCCTTCAATTGTTGGAAGCTCTTCAAATGCTGAAGAGATCTGTGGAGCAGCTCCGATGTTATCGCCAGATGAAACTGCAACAGTTGCAGGATTAAGTGTGCGATCGTTATTCCAAGAAGCTACGAGACCTGCTAGTCCGATGCTTGTGGATGAGACATCGATAGCACCGTGAAGATCTGAAAGCTGCAAGAATTGAATAGCCTTGTAGTCACCTGACTTTGCTGCGACAGTTAACTTTGATGCATCAAAGCTCTTATTTGCTTTTGCGGCAGCTGAGATTCCGTATGCGCTTACTGCCTGAACGACAGGTGTGAAAATTTTCTGTCCATCAAGTACTGGAAGAGTCACAATCGACTTTGCGCCAGCAGAGACGATGATCGGACATGAGCCCGGACCAGCAGAGACGATGTATGAAGTAATGCGAGGTGCAGCCTCTGCTGAAGGTGTCCAACGCACTGTGATGCCGCGTGCCGATTCGTAGGCAGTGACATTTGTTGGAGCTGTTGGAGCTGCATATGTAGTTGCAGCTGTTGCGATAGGAGTAATTGCTGTTGCGATCAAGGCCGCAATAGCTAGGACTCCAAGGGCGAGGCGAGAACGCTTCGCTGAAGGGGTGAGGGTGTGGGTTGTGTTCATAGAGCGAAATCTAGGGCTCAGTTCTGCCTAGCCTTGTCGCCACGCTTACCTGAGCGCGAAAGTCACCCACTAGTTACGCCCCTGTAATAAAAGGAGGCGTCCAAACCCCTCAACCCTCAAGTGCGCCTTGAGCGTTGCTCTTGTCGGTGGGGTGGGCTATTTTTCGAACATCTGTTCGAATATCACTTCGGGCTTTGCAAGGTGAGTGAGGTAATGAGATGGCTAGTGAAGTAATCCCGGCAGGTGAGGTCCTCATTGATGGGCCCTCAACGCCAATTGAATTTACATTTCGCGGTCGCAGATTTCGCATCCACACCGTTCTCTCTCGCTGGTGCGAATCCGGGGGATGGTGGAACCGAGTCAGCGATGGAATCTATCGACCTGATGATCAAGCGCGTGCGCTCTGGAGAGTAGAGGCTGCTCCCATTGGTGCGGTCGGAACTTTTCAACTTGAACGCGATGAAGCAACGGGGCAGTGGATTGTGAGCACGATCTAGTTACACCAGATCACCGATTTATTATGAGCTTTATCCATCTTCGTACTACAAGTGCGTACTCATTTAAATATGGCACAACCATGCCTGATGACTTGGTCGCGCGCGCTGCCGAATTTGAGATGCCAGCACTGGCGCTGACAGATCGTGATTCATTTGCCGGAACCATCCGCTTTGCAAAGAGTTGCCTCCGCTATGGCATTGCTCCGATCATCGGTATTAACTTGCAGATAGATCTCATAAAATCAGAGGCGTTTGGTGTGAAGAGCGATCGCAAAAATCTTCCGCGAGTGACAATTCTTGCAAGTGGCGACGGGGGATACCGCCACCTCATGCATCTTTATCGCGGAGTAACATCGACATCGCCTGATAGAACACCTGTAATCACCCTCGAGACTCTTCAGCAATTCTCATCACACTCAACCAAATTGATGGTTCTCCACGGCCCTGAATCACCGCTCTCTGAAGCTATCGCTCTCCATCGCTTCGATATTGCAATGGATATCTTTAATAAGACCCGACCTTTCTTTGCAGATCAAGCAATCGAATGCGTATCGCACCTGGTGGCAGGTAACGGTCCGCGTTCTACTGCACATGCTGCTCGATCTCTCGCCTTTGCTCGCGAACACGATATCGATGCAATTCTTACCAATGCAGTTCGAATGCTCGATGGCGATGATGGACCTGTCGCCGATATTCTCGATTGCGCACGACAACTGGTTCCACTTGATAGACGCCATCTCGAACGGCGCAATGGCGAAGCCTTTCTTAAGAGCTCAGCTGCGATGCACCACTTAGCTAGCGAGATTGCCCGCGCAGCAGGCGAGGGTTCTCCTCGCCAACTACTAAAGAGCACTCGCGAATGGGCGGAGCGTTCGCTGCTCTCACCTTCGCGCGATATAGGTCTTGGCGATGTTCATCTTCCCGAGCCCGGTGTTGTTGGGGCCGAGAATGCGGCGCAGATGCGCCAACTTCTCCGTGCTCGTAGTGAGGCAGGTATTCATCAACGCTATAGCGATACAAAACGTATTAAGCAGGCGCGAGCACGACTAGATGATGAGCTCGCAACTGTTGCCACCCTTGGTTTTGAGTCGTACTTTCTCACCGTTGCAGATATCACTGATATGGCGCGGGAGAAAGGTATCCGTGTTGCAGCGCGAGGTAGTGGCGCCGGTTCGCTGATCTGTCACCTTCTCGGAATCTCTGGCGTTGATCCGATTGAACATGGACTTCTGATGGAGCGCTTCTGCTCTCCTCTTCGTCGAGCACTTCCCGATATCGATATTGATGTTGAATCCGCACGCCGCCTTGAGATCTATGATGCAATCTTTGCTCGTTATGGAGCGTCATCTTTTGCCACACCGGGTGCAATCTCTAGGTGTGCAACGGTGGCAATGGTTGAGACCTACCGTGCACGTAATGCAATTCGTGATGCGGGTGCAGCCCTTGGCCTTCCTGCAGTTGAAATCAACCTCTTAGCAAAGTCGATGCCACATATCCGCGCTGCAAATATTCCTGCAGCTCTGGCATCGCTACCTGAGCTCAAATCCCTCAATACCTCGGCGCCTTTGATGGCGATGACAATTGCAATGGCGCAGAGGCTTGATGGATTGCCGCGACACCTTGCGATGCACCCCTGCGCCATTGCACTCTCTGATGCAACTCTCCTTGATCGCACACCTTTACAGATCAATGCAAGCGGTTATCCAATGCTTGAATTTGATAAAGATGATGTCGAAGATATAGGTCTTCTCAAACTCGATGTCCTCGGCGTTCGTATGCAATCTGCAATCGCCCATGCGGTCGAAGAGATTAGAAGAACGGCAGATCCCGACTTTGATATCGATGCAGTGCCCCTGGATGATCCTGATACCTATGCTCTTATTCAATCAACGAAGACTCTTGGCCTCTTCCAAATCGAAAGTCCAGGACAGCGCGAACTCGTAGGAAAGTTACAACCACGCACCTTTAACGATCTCGTCATCGATATCTCACTCTTTCGTCCAGGGCCGGTTAAGAGTGACATGATCCGACCATTTCTGAGCGCTCGTGGTGGCTTTAGTGCACCCGAACTCATCCACCCTACTCTTGCGCCAATACTTGCCGAGACTGAAGGCGTTGTTGTTTTTCACGAGCAGGTCATCACCATCATCGCAACGATGACAGGTATTACTTTGGCTGCAGCAGATGAGAAACGTCGCGCACTCGGCAGCAAAGAGGGACAGCAGGAGGTCTGTGATTGGTTCTTCCCAGCTGCAACTGAAATGGGATATGAGCTCTCAACAATTACAACTGTCTGGGATATCTTGCGCGCCTTTGCATCCTTTGGTTTCTGTAAAGCGCACGCTGCCGCCTTTGCTCTACCTACCTATCAAT
>CAZXVL010000002.1:0-49879 GCA_964644425.1 uncultured Candidatus Planktophila sp. | reverse complement strand
AGGCTGGTTACCTTGCAGCTGGCGTTTCAAAGACCGGTAAGGTCGCAACATACGGCGGACTCAACATCCCACCTGTCACAATCTTCATGGATGGATTTGCTAAGGGTGTTGCTCACTACAACAAGGTCAAGGGCAAGTCTGTAACAGTTCTCGGTTGGGATACAAAGAAGGCTGACGGAACATTCGTTGGTGGATTCTCTGACTCAGCTAAGGCACTTCAGATCTCTAAGAACTTCGAGCAGCAGGGTGCAGACATCATCTTCCCAGTTGCAGGTGGACTTGGTGGCGCAACAGCTGCTAACTCAATCGCATCAAAGAAGTCATATGTCATCTGGGTTGATACAGATGGATACAAGGCAGCTCCACAGTACAAGAAGGTAATTCTTACATCAGTTGTTAAGGGTGTAGATGCATCAGTTCGTGCTGTTATCGCTGATGATGCAGCAGGCAAGTTCTCTTCAACAGGTTACAACGGTAACCTCAAGAACAAGGGAACATACCTTGCTCCATACCACGATCTCATCAAGGTAGTTCCTTCTGCACTTCGTACAGAGGTAACAAAGCTTGCTACAGCAATTATCAACAAGAAGGTTTCAGTTAACTAATTAACTAAAACTACGTTTCACAAACAGGGCTAGCGATTTTTCGCTAGCCCTGTTTGCATTTCCGAAATTAATTAAGTCGATTTTTACTTTGTGTAAGTGGGCTAAAGCGAGTAGATTTGCGCACATGTCCCTTGAATTGCGCGGCATCACAAAGCGCTTTGGTGCACTCACTGCAAATGATTCCATCGACCTCCGAGTTGAGTCCGGAGAGATCCATGCAATCCTTGGCGAAAACGGTGCTGGTAAATCTACCTTGATGAATATCGTCTACGGGCTTCTCTCACCTGATGAAGGAAGCATCTCAGTAGATGAAAAAGTAATCACCATTAATTCACCACTTGATGCACTTGCTGCCGGTATCGGCATGGTCCATCAGCACTTTATGTTGATTCCCGTCTTCACTGTTGCCGAGAACATTGTTCTTGGACATGAGAAGGTGAAAGGGCCAGGCTTTCTAGATTTAGATGCAGCTCGTCGCGAAATCGCTCGCGTATCAGCAGAGTTTAACTTCGACGTTGATCCAGATGCTCTTGTTGAAGATCTGCCTGTAGGAATCCAGCAACGTGTAGAGATCATTCGAGCTCTGATTTATGAAGCAAAAGTGTTGATTCTCGATGAACCCACTGCAGTTCTGACGCCTCAAGAGACGGATGAACTCCTTCGCAATATGAAGAAGCTTCGCGATCAAGGAACAGCAATAGTCTTTATTACCCATAAGCTGCGCGAGGTACGAGAAGCCGCTGACAAGATTACGATTATTCGTCGTGGAAAAGTTGTCGGCACGGCGTCTCCATCTGCAAGCCAAGAAGAGCTGGCATCACTGATGGTTGGTCGCCCTGTCTCACTTGAAGTTGATAAGGCTGCACCAAAGCTTGGCGATCTCCTCCTTGAGGTAAGTGATCTCAATGTCTATGACCATACTGGCCGCGCTCTCGTGAAGGATGTCTCCTTTGAGATCCGCTCAGGCGAAGTTCTTGCCGTAGCTGGCGTTCAAGGAAATGGTCAATCAGAGCTCGCAGAATCCATCATCGGCCTCCAAGAACATGTCAGCGGCAAAATACTCCTTGATGGCAAGGAGATCACTAAGGCTTCAGTGCGCCAGGCTCTTCATGCAGGAATTGCATTTGTCCCTGAATCTCGCGAAGAAGATGGCCTAATTGCATCCTTTAGCATCGAAGAGAATCTCATCCTTGACCTTCATGACCTCAAGCCATTTGCAAAAGGTCCAGTTATTTCACAGAGCGTTGTTGCTGAAAATGCTGCAAAGCGCGTTGTTGAGTTTGATATCCGTACGCAGTCTCCAAAGGACAGCGCTTCATCACTCTCTGGTGGAAATAAGCAGAAGGTGGTTCTGGCTCGCGAACTATCGCGTCCAGTCAAGCTCGTTGTCGCTTCACAGCCCACTCGTGGTCTAGATGTTGGCTCTATCGAGTTTGTTCATGAGCGCATCATCGCCGAGCGCGATGCAGGTCGCGCCGTTCTTCTCTTCAGCACAGAACTCGATGAAGTAGTTGCACTTGCAGATCGCATCGCAGTGATGTATCGAGGTGAGATCATCGCAATCGTTCCAGCAGATACCTCTCGTGAAGATCTTGGTCTATTGATGGCAGGAGTAAAGCGATAATGAAGTTCCTAAGAAAGCTCATCCTCCCTCTTCTAGCCTTCGCGATGGCCCTGTTTGTCAGCGGCCTTCTCGTTGCATTCTCAGATCCTGCAGTTCTCGAGCTCAAGTCGAAGCCGCTGTCGATGTTGTCCAAAGCGTTAGCAACAGCTGGTGGTGCATATTGGGCTCTCTTTAGAGGTTCAATCTATGATCCCAATCTTGCAGATCCAGGTTTCTTGCAAGGTTTCTACCCACTCTCAGAGACACTTGTTGCAGCCTCACCTCTGATTCTCACCGGCCTCTCTGTCGCTCTCGCTTTTCGCGCAGGCCTTTTCAATATTGGTGCCCAAGGACAGTTCATCGCAGGTGCCATTGGTGCAAGCTATGTTGGATTCAAATTTGAAATGCCGGTCGTCATTCACAGCATCGCAGCTATCGCAGCAGCAATGCTCTGCGCGGGTCTCTATGGAGGTTTTGTAGGTTTGCTTAAGGCCAAGACTGGTGCGCATGAAGTGATTGTCACGATCATGCTCAACTATGTGGCTAGCTACTTCTTGCTCTGGATTCTTAGCACAGAGGCTTTCCTGCGACCAGGTCGCCAAGATCCATTGGCTCCAGAGGTTAATGAGAGCGCTCGTCTGCCCCATCTCTTCGGTTCAGAGCTTCGCGCAAATCTTGGATTTATCATTGCACTTGTCGTTGCAGGGCTAATCTGGTGGTTGCTACAGCGAAGCACGTGGGGCTTTAGATTCCGCGCTGTCGGTGCAAACGCAGCCGCATCAAAGACAGCGGGCATCTCAGTGGGACGAACCACAACAACGGTTATGTTTATTGCAGGAGCACTCGCCGGCCTCGCTGGCGCAGTTCAGATTTTAGGATCAGAGCCTGCAATGACTGCTGGCGTTGGTGGAACATTCGGCTTCGACGCAATCACAGTTGCACTTCTTGGGCGAGCAACTCCAATAGGTACTGTCTTTGCCGCACTTCTCTTCGGTGCACTTCGTGCTGGAGGTCTGACTATGCAGGCGAGTACCGATACACCGCTTGATCTCGTACTTGTTATTCAAGCGCTGATCGTTCTCTTTATTGCAGCTCCAGCCCTGATTAAGGCAATCTTTAGATTGAAGAGCGTTGACGAAGGCCAAGCGGTCGCTTCGAAGGGATGGAACGGCTAATGAGATTGTTAGAAACTCGCACCCTTTCAGCACCTGAGCGCCGTCGCCGTCGCGGAATTGCAACGATGGCACTCCTAGGCCTCTTCGCACTCTACGTATTTGCAATCCTTCCAAAGGAAGGCCAACCAGTCACTTATGGTTTTGTCTTTGGCAATGAATGGGTTCTCTTTAAGGAGTGGATTGTTGACTCGAAGGCCGGATCACTTCTCTTTGCTCTGATATCACTCGCATCTGTAGCTCTAGCTGCTGTGCAGTTCTCATATAAGAAGACAATTCGCTTGGCTAGCGCCCTTTTCGGTGCATCCTTCTTGATGTCATTCCTCTGCTGGGCTGCTGCAGGAAAATTCATTCCCTTTACAGGACTGCTCCAAGGCGCACTCATCCTCTCTGTCCCACTGATCTTTGGTGCAATGGCTGGTGTTATCTCTGAGCGATCTGGTGTCATCAATATTGCAATTGAGGGCCAGCTTCTCGCTGGAGCATTTGCTTCCGGTGTCATCGCATCCCTACTTGGTAATAACTGGCTCGGATTAGCTGTTGCCCCTATTGCTGGTGCTCTCATCTCACTACTTCTTGCAATCTTTGCCATTAAATATGGCATCGATCAAGTTGTTCTTGGCTTTGTGCTCAACGTCCTCGTAATCGGTCTGACCAACTTCCTGTATAAGAAGTTGCTGATTCCTTATCAGGATGAGTGGAACTCAGCGACAGCTTTTGCTCCAATCGAGATTCCTCTGCTGGCAAAGATTCCGGTTATTGGTCCAATCTTCTTTAATCAGAGCATCATCGTCTATGCGATGTATCTTGTTGTTGCGATCATTCACATTGCTCTCTTCCAGAGCAAGTGGGGGCTGCGTACTCGCGCAGTAGGCGAGAACCCAACCGCCGCTGAGTCTGTCGGAATCAGCGTTAACTCCATTCGCTTTAAGAATGTCATTCTTGCAGGAGCAGTTGCTGGTCTTGGCGGTGCATTCTTCACACTTGGCCAAATCGGTATGTTTAGCAAAGAGATGACAGCTGGTAAGGGCTTTATCGCTCTGGCCGCTCTTATCTTCGGTCGCTGGAGCCCACTCGGTGCGGTAGCAGCGGCGTTAATCTTCGGTTTCGCAGATCAAATCCAAGGCGTTCTTACAATCACAGGAACCCCAATTCCTTCTGAGTTCATGTTGATGGCGCCATATATCGCAACGATCATCGCTGTATCAGGATTTGTTGGCAAGGTGAGAGCCCCGGCGGCAGATGGTGTTGCCTATAAACGTGGAGGCGGTTCTCACTAATGCAGATTGATTGGCAGCTCTTGCGCAATGAAGCGCTGGAAGCGATGAAGAAGGCATATGTGCCATATTCAAAGTTTCCAGTCGGAGTTGCCGCCCTTGTCGATGATGGACGTATTGTCACAGGGTGCAATGTGGAGAATGCAAGCTACGGCCTCACTCTCTGTGCCGAATGCGGTCTCGTCTCATCTCTTGCTGCAACAGGTGGTGGACGTTTAGTCGCCTTCGCATGTGTTGATATCGCAGGCAACCCTTTAATGCCATGTGGTCGTTGTCGCCAACTTCTCCAAGAGCACGGCGGATCTACGTTGCAACTGATGACAGATGAAGGCGTGAAGACTCTTAACGATTTACTTCCCTGGGCATTTGGGCCGCAGGAGATAGAGACAAGGTTGAAATGATCGAACCTTTCGCAGCGGTAGAGGTAATTGCAGCAAAGCGTGATCGTCATGAGCTATCAGATGCTCAGATTGATTGGGTTATCGATGCCTACACTCGTGGGGCGGTAGCCGATGAGCAGATGTCAGCTTTGGCTATGGCAATACTTCTTAACGGTATGAACTCTCGCGAGATTTCACGATGGACCAATGCGATGATCAATACTGGCGAACGTATGGATTGGTCGGCACTTGATCGCAAGACAGCTGATAAGCACTCAACAGGCGGCGTTGGAGACAAGATCACTCTTCCATTAGCGCCATTAGTTGCAGCATGCGGTGGCGCAGTTCCACAGCTCTCAGGTCGTGGACTTGGACATACAGGTGGCACCCTCGACAAGATGGAGTCCATTCCTGGTTGGCGCGCATCGCTTTCCAATGAAGAGATGTTGCAGGTTCTTAAAGATACTGGCGCAGTAATTTGCGCTGCAGGTGCTGGCCTAGCACCTGCAGATAAGAAGCTCTATGCACTCCGTGATGTCACAGCTACTGTTGAGGCTATTCCTCTGATTGCATCCTCAATTATGAGTAAGAAGATTGCTGAAGGAACATCGGCTCTCGTGCTCGATGTGAAGACAGGCTCTGGTGCTTTTATGTCAGATCCTGCAAAGGCATCAGAACTTGCCCGCACGATGGTCCAACTCGGCGTAGATGCAGGGGTCAAGATGCGTGCCCTTGTCACAGCGATGGATGTCCCATTGGGATTGACTGCAGGAAATGCTTTGGAAGTCCGGGAATCTGTAGAAGTTCTTGCAGGTGGTGGACCATCTGATGTCGTTGAGCTCACGATTCTCCTTGCGCGCGAGATGATCGATGCTGCCGGGATTATCGGAAAAGATCCAGCAGATGCCCTTAAAGATGGAAGTGCCATGGATCATTGGCGCCGCATGGTTGCAGCACAGGGAGGAGATCCTGATGCAGCGCTTCCAGTTGCACGCGAAACTCATATTGTTAAAGCGGCTAACAGTGGAATCATCACCACTATGGATGCGATGAAGGTTGGAGTTTCAGCCTGGCGCCTCGGTGCTGGCCGTTCAAAGCAGGGCGAGAAGGTTCAAGCTGGGGCTGGTATTGAGATGCATGCAAAGCCAGGTGATTACATTGAGGCAGGAGCGCCGCTCTTTACTCTTCATACCGATGAAGCGGCCCGCTTTGAGCGCGCACTCGATATCCTTGATGGAGCAGTTGCAATTGTTGAAAACGGCACAGTCAATCGACTCCCACTTGTACTAGAACGGATTGAAGGATGAGAGTTGCAAACCCAGATCTCTTGAAGTCACCGACACCAGAACAGGTGAAGCGACTTCCTAAAGCACTCTTGCATGATCATCTTGATGGGGGTCTGCGCCCTCAGACAATTATCGATATTGCACAAGAGATTGGCCACGAACTACCGACATATGATGCAACAGAGCTCGCAGAATGGTTCCGCACCTCATGTGATTCAGGTTCCCTTGTTCTCTACCTAGAAACTTTTGCTCACACAGTAGCTGTAATGCAACGTCGCCAAGATGTCATTCGCGTAGCACGAGAGTGTGCGATTGATCTTGCTCGTGATGGAGTTGTTTATGCTGAAGTCCGTATGGCGCCAGAGCTGTTGACTACGGGTGAGCTCACTCTCACAACAGCTGTCGAAGCTATTCTCGAGGGTTTCCGCGAGGGCGAAAAGGCAGCTAAGGATGAGGGCAATTCGATTCGCATCTTCTCGCTTCTCTGCGGAATGCGCCAAAATGATCTCTCGCAGCAAGTTGCAGAGCTTGCTGTGAAGTACCGAGATAAGGGCGTTGTGGGATTCGATATTGCAGGCCCTGAAGATGGCTTTCCGCCAAGTGATCAACTTGAAACCTTCGAGTATCTTCGCCGCGAAAATGCCCACTTCACTATCCACGCTGGTGAGGCATATGGACTTCCTTCTATCTGGGAGGCAATTCAGATCTGCGGCGCCGAGCGTTTAGGCCATGGGGTGCGTATCGCAGATGATGTGGATTTCAACCACACCCCAGCACGTTTAGGTCGTTTAGCCTCCTATGTCCGTGATCGTCGAATTCCCCTTGAGATGTGTCCATCGTCAAATATTCAGACTGGTGTGGCCAGTTCATTTGCAGATCACCCGATCGCTAAGCTTGCAAAGTTGCGCTTTAGAATCACACTCAATACTGATAACCGCTTGATGTCTGCAACATCCATGAGCCATGAGATGAATCAATTGGTTGCTTCATGTGATTGGAACTTTCAAGATCTTCAGCGAGTCACAATCAATGCACTCAAGAGCGCATTTATACCCTTTGAAGAGCGCCTTGCGATCATTGAAGAGATCGTAAAGCCTGCCTACGCATCTATTGCAAGCGAATAAGGAGCATCACTAATGGCAACAAGTAAGTACACACTCAAGCAAGTTGCAAAGACTATTGATTATGCTCTTTTGCGCCCTGAAATGAGTCGAGATGAAGTACGAGAAGGTTGCCTCGTAGCGCTCAAATACGACGTTGCTTCAGTCTGTTGCAAGCCAGCCGATGTTGCATTCTGTGCCGAAATTCTTAAAGGTAGTGATGTTCATGTTGGAACCGTTGTCGGATTTCCTCATGGAAACTCAGCAACATCAGTCAAAGTATTTGAAACTAAGCAGGTAGTTGCAGATGGTGCCACTGAGATTGATGTTGTGATCAATATCGGTCTCATGAAATCTGGCGCCTATGATGAGGTTCGCGATGAACTTGCAGCAGTAGTTCAAGCAGCAGGTGGGCATCAGGTGAAAGTCATCCTAGAGAATGCTTACCTGACTAAAGAAGAGATTGTGAAAGCTTGCCAATTAGTAGAGGCATCAGGTGCCGATTATGTGAAGACATCTACAGGTTTTGCGCCAACAGGTGCCATTCTCGAAGATGTTGTATTGATGCGCGCATCTGTCTCTGACAAGATTGAAGTCAAGAGCGCTGGAGGGGTCAAGAACCTCGATATGTTGCTCGCCTTTATGGATGCTGGTGTAAAGCGCAGCGGAGCATCAGCTGCTGCTGCGATGCTTGATGAGTTTAAAGAGCGCTTCGGCGAGTAAATTAGGAGAGCAGGGCTCGTAGAGGCTCGCGTAATTCATTGAGTAGCGACTCTGACTCTGCAGCGTCGGCTGTAATGACCTCTATGTAACATTTCATCTTCGCCTCCGTACCGCTTGGGCGAACGATGATTCGGATTCCACCGGAGAGCCAGATTCGCAATCCATCTGTGGGTGGCAGACCATCTGTGGGAGCCGCTAAATCATCAATGCCCTCAACCAAGCGGCCTGCAATCTGCGCAGGTGGATTCTGGCGAAGCCCGGCCAAAAGTCGAGTAATGAAAGTCATGTCCGCCACGCGAATTGAGATCTGCTCTGTGCCATGAAAGCCATGTCGTGCCCAGACATCATCGAGGAGGTCAGAGAGAGTCAAGCCATCGCGCTTGAGATCCGTAGCAATCTGTGCGAGAAAGAGTGCCGCTGAGATGCCATCTTTATCGTTGACTGTCTCTGAATCAACTGCATAACCAATCGCCTCTTCATACCCAAAAGCGAGGTTCTCAATCTTTGCAAGCCATTTAAAGCCTGTAAGAACTTCCTGAAAATCAACGTTGTAGTGCGCTGCTATCTTTGAGAGAGCAGATGAAGAGACAATCGAATTTCCAAATGTTCCCTTGGGTTGAGTGCGCGCAATCCATTCACCGAAGATGATTCCAAGCTCATCACCTCGAAGCATTCGCCATCCCACTCGTGGATCATTAATTGCCGCCGCGCATCGATCCGCATCAGGATCATTTGCAATCACTAGCTCTGCACCAAAGTCCCGGGCTTTTGCAAGAGCGAGATCTATGGCACCAGGCTCTTCTGGATTAGGAAAAGCCACGGTTGGAAAATCTGGATCCGGAGTGCACTGCTCATCGACGAGAATGAGAGTTGCAAATCCTGCATGATTAAAGACTCGCTGTAGCGTCTCTGTGCCAACACCGTGCATAGCGGTATAAACGACCTTGAGATCTCCAGGACGTGGAGCAAGTTTGATTGTGCGATTGATGTATTCAGTCACGACCTCTTCACCCAGCACAGTCCATTGAGATCCACGAGGCTGTGACTTCAGTGAAGTAATTGCTGCGATATTTGCAGCGATAAATCCATCAGTGGGGGAGATGATCTGTGAGCAAGCGTAATCAATTCCATCTGCGGTAGGTCCAACGTAGACCTTGTAGCCATTATCTTGCGGAGGATTATGACTTGCAGTGACCATGATTCCGATATCACAGCGCAAATGTGCTGTAGCAAAAGCTAAGACAGGAGTTGGTAGTGGGCGTGGCAAGATGTAGACATCCATGCCTGCACCACTAAGAATCTCTGCACTCTCCTGGGTGTAATCCTCAGAGCCATACCTGGCATCTCGACCAATGACGACCTTGGTCATTCCTCGCGCTTTCATGTATTGAGCGATTCCTGCTGCGGTGCGCCCGACCACAGCCCGGTTCATACATGATGGCCCCGCACCAATAGGTCCACGAAGCCCAGCAGTTCCAAATTGCAAGAAGCCGTTAAAGAGCGGGGTAAGGGCTGGGATATCGCCGGCATCCACGAGTTTTTGAAGATAAGCAGCGGTTACAGGATCTGGATCATCTGCGATCCATGCCTTGACCTCTTCGAGAAGTGATGCGCTCATAGAAGGGAGATTACTCCTATGGGATGAGTTAAACGAGCTTAGGAATCGTTGTCTTGAGCAGCTCACCCATACGGCTTGCAGCAGCCTTACCTGCGGCGATGACCTCTTCATGGTTGAGCTTCTCGCCGGTCATTCCAGCTGCAGCATTAGAGACAAGAGAGATGCCGAGAACTTCAGCGCCAAGTGCATGCGCTGCGATTGCTTCTGGCACTGTAGACATTCCAACAAGATCTGCACCCATCGTGCGCATCATCAAAATTTCTGCAGGAGTCTCATATGT
Organism: uncultured Candidatus Planktophila sp.; assembly: GCA_964644425.1. Lineage (GTDB taxonomy): Bacteria > Actinomycetota > Actinomycetes > Nanopelagicales > Nanopelagicaceae > Planktophila. Next base: position 39,835 of record CAZXVL010000002.1, on the reverse strand, counting down.
AGGTCCGCGCCAATGCACATAGACACCTTCTTGAAGGGATGAATCTACTGACTTCATGATTTCGCGGATGCGCTTGCTATAGAGATCTGTGAGATCAACAAATGTTGCACCTGAAAGTGGTGATGCGGCAGTTAAAGAAATGTGATCGCGGATGAGAACTGGCTCGCCAACTTTATACCCGGCATTAATTCCGCCGCATGCATTAGTGAGAATGACAATATTGCAGCCAGCCTTTACAGCAGTGCGAGCTCCGTGAACAACAGGTTCCATACCTTTACCCTCATAGAGGTGTGTGCGACCGAGAAAGACAAGTACTCGAATTGTCTTTCCATTTGCCTCAAGTGCATAAGAGCGAACTTTTCCTGAGTGCCCCTCTACGGCAGGTGCTGCAAATCCTGTGAGCTCGTGAGAGTCGCATTCGTAGGCAGGTGTTCCAAGGGCATCAACTGCTGTGACCCAGCCAGAGCCAAGAACGAGTGCGACATCATGTGATGGGACCCCTGTTCGTGCAGCAATTTCTGATGCTGCTTGAGCTGCCGCGGCTAATGGATCTGTATAGAGAAGTTCTGTTGAGGTCATGCCTGAATAATGTCACAGAGAACGGTGCCACTAGAAACCGTCTCGCCGACAACTACCTTAAGGTTTTTAATCACACCGCTCTTATGGGCGTTAAGGGGCTGCTCCATTTTCATCGCCTCGAGAACGATGATGAGATCACCTGCTTCAACAGATTGACCCTCGGCCACCGCAATCTTGACCACAGTGCCCTGCATAGGGCTTGGTAGGCCATCTCCCGTGGCGCCACCACCTGATGCCTGCTTAGCTCGGTGGCGCTTCACAACGGGTTCTGGGGTGTGAACAAGGATTTCAAAGCGTTTACCGTTGACCTCAGCTACTAACTTCTCTGCTGCAGCCTTGCTCTGGACCTCAGGGGCTCCGCCATCGAAGGCGGGGATTTCATTGATGAATTCATTTTCGATATAGCTGGTGTAGACCTTAAAGGATTCTGTGTAGTTCGCATCTTCAAGAATCGCTCGGTGAAAAGGAATTGCAGTAGCAAGGCCTTGGACTTCAAACTCTGCAAGTGCGCGACGAGAACGCTGTATAGCTTCTTCTCGAGTTGCACCGGTAACGATTAACTTAGCAAGCAGTGAGTCAAAGTTTCCGCCGATGACATCTCCCTTGCGAAAACCAGCATCAACTCGGACGCCTGGTCCTGTTGGGATCTGCCACTCTGTAATTCGACCTGGAGCTGGCAAGAAGGAGCGACCTGGATCTTCGCCATTGATTCGAAACTCTATCGAGTGACCTCGAATCTGTGGATCATCAAAGCCAAGAGCTTCACCCATTGCGATCTTGAACTGCTCTCGCACTAAATCAATTCCAGTAACTTCCTCCGACACTGGATGTTCTACCTGTAGTCGGGTATTTACCTCCAGAAATGAGATGGTGCCATCGATGCCAACAAGGAACTCACATGTTCCGGCTCCAACATATCCTGCCTCTCGCATAATCGCCTTAGAAGAGCGATAGAGCTGATCATTCTGCTCATCTGTGAGAAATGGTGCCGGTGCCTCTTCTACCAATTTCTGATGGCGACGTTGAAGAGAGCAATCTCGAGTGGAGACAACTACTGCATTGCCAAACTTATCTGCTAATACTTGAGTCTCAACATGGCGCGGCTTGTCCAGATAGCGCTCAACAAAACATTCGCCGCGACCAAAACCTGCAATAGCTTCACGCACTGCAGATGCGTAGAGCTCTGGAATCTCCTCCAATGTGCGGGCAACCTTAAGGCCGCGCCCACCGCCACCGAAGGCGGCTTTGATTGCTACAGGCAAGCCATGCTCTTTTGCGAAAGCGATGACTTCCTCTGCTGTCTCCACTGGATCCTTTGTTCCTGCAACCAGTGGCGCACCAGCAGCTGCTGCGATTCGTCGCGCCGAAACCTTATCTCCCAGTGCGCTAATTGCAGCAGGCGATGGGCCGATCCAAATCAACCCTGCATCGATTACTGCCTGTGCAAAGTCAGCATTTTCAGAGAGAAAGCCATAGCCGGGGTGGATTGCATCTGCTTCTGAGCGTTTTGCCAGAGCGATAATCTTTGGAATATTGAGATATGTATCTTTGGCAACAGTTCCATCGAGTGAGTATGAGAAATCTGCACTCTTTGCATGCAGGCTATCGCGATCTTCTTCGGAGTAGATGGCAACGGATTCAAGACCATGATCTTTGCAGGCGCGAATTACTCGAAGCGCGATCTCACCTCTATTTGCTATCAATACGCGTTTCATCGCATCTCCTTCACCTGTGGCCAAGAGTATCCAAGTTGCTTCATTGCTCTACGAAGGAATGGCATCGAAAGCCCCACTACATTGGTGTAATCACCTTCGATAACGGGAATAAACGGGGAGCCAAACCCATCAAGAGTAAAGCCACCTGCAACATGAAGTGGTTCGCCAGAGCTAACGTAATCCTCAACTTCATCTGCATGCATTACATCAAATGTAACTTTTGTTGTTACTCGATCAGCGACTTCAATACCTTGAGCGGTGTCAATGATGCAATGGCCTGTATGCAATAGACCTGAGCGGCCACTAATGATATTTGCGCGCTCAATTGCTACCTCTCTTGTTCCAGGTTTTCCAAAAGAGATGCCATCTACATCGAAAGTTGAATCGCAACCAATAATGATTGCTGGATAATCAATTAATTCACGCACTGTGTGAGCTTTCGAGATAGCCAGTGCAATCACCATATCTTCAGGGGTCATCGAGTTGAAGAAATCAGTATCTTCATCGACATGACTTACTATGACCGTAGGTGTGATGCCTGCGCCTTCGAGTAATCTCTTTCGCGATGTTGATTGAGAGGCAAGAACTATTCGCGGCATTATTCAAACCTCCGTGCGCCAAATGTGACTTGATGGGGGAGTGGCTGGCGTAATTGGGGTAAGCCAAAAACGCTTCGCTTGATGATTGGTTTGAGTTCTACCGGCTTACGGTTGGCCAGGACTGCTTGAAGCACAGCTAGCTCTTCATCAGTGGGGTTGCCTGCAGCTATTGAAAACTTCATTTATAGAGGAATGTTTCCGTGCTTGCGAGCAGGCAAGATGTCCCGCTTTGTCTTTAGTGTGCGAAAAGCCTTGGTGATGTATTGACGAGATTCCTCAGGCTCGATGACGCTATCAATTGTTCCGCGTTCAGCCGCAAGATATGGATTTGAAAACTTTTCTGTGTAATCCGTGATCAATTCAGCACGCTTTGAATCCACATCGGCCGCCTCAGCAAGCTCCTTGCGATACAAGATATTTACTGCGCCCTGTGCTCCCATTACGGCAATCTCGGCACTTGGCCAGGCAAAGTTAATGTCGCTTCCGAGATACTTAGATCCCATCACGATAAATGCTCCACCGTATGCCTTGCGCGTAATCAAAGTAACTAGCGGAACCGAAGCTTCTGCATATGCATAGAGCAGCTTTGCTCCACGGCGAATGATTCCATTCCACTCTTGTTCGGTGCCAGGCATAAATCCTGGCACATCAACAAGGGTCAGAATTGGAATATTGAATGCATCGCAGAATCTTAAAAAGCGTGCAGCTTTCTCAGATGATGCGATATCTAGAGTTCCAGCTAATTGTGAAGGCTGGTTTGCAATAACGCCGATGGATTGACCTTCGATGCGAGCAAAACCAACAATGATGTTGGGTGCATATAGAGAGTGGACTTCTAAGAATTCACCCTCATCAACGAGAGATTGAATCAATATCTTCATGTCATACGGCTGGTTAGGACTATCTGGAATCAAAGTATTCAGTGCCACATCTGATGCCTTCTTTTCGAGTGATTCCGTAGGAGGCAAGACAGGTGATCCATCCATGTTATTTGATGGAAGATATGAGAGCAGTGCCTTCACATAATCAATAGCATCTGCCTCAGAGTCGGCCATGTAGTGAGCATTTCCAGATTTAGTGTTATGTGTGAATGCTCCTCCGAGCTCTTCCATTCCAACATCTTCACCCGTTACGGTCTTAATAACATCAGGACCGGTAATGAACATGTTGGAGGTCTCCTTCACCATCACAGTGAAGTCTGTAAGAGCTGGTGAGTATGCAGAACCACCGGCGCATGGGCCGAGAATGAGTGAAATCTGTGGAATAACGCCAGAAGAGCGAGTATTGAGACGGAAAATCTTGCCGTAGCCATTGAGAGATGCCACACCCTCTTGAATACGTGCACCGCCAGAGTCATTGATTCCAATCAGAGGAATTCCTGATTTCAAAGCAAAGTCAGCAATCTTGACGATCTTTTCAGCGTGAACCTCGCCGAGTGAGCCGCCAAAGACCGTGAAGTCCTGTGAATACAGCGCAATAGGGCGACCATCTACGGTCGCTGTTCCAATGACAACACCGTCGCCATATGGACGGTTCGCCTCCATGCCGAAGTTAGTGGCATGGTGGCGGGCGAACTCATCAATTTCGGTGAAGGAGTTTGCATCCACGAGCATCTCAATACGCTCACGAGCTGTCTTCTTGCCCTTGGCGTGCTGCTTCTCTACGGCGCGCGCAGAGCCGGCATGGACCGCCTCATCAATACGAGAGCGGAGGTCTTCAATTTTTCCTGAAGTTGTATGCAGATCATGGCTCATGTGCATAAGGTACTAGCCATGAGCCACGATGCGCCAAGAGCGCCACTAGATCGCAATGCAATCTCGTCACAAATCTCGCAGTACTGGCGAGTAAGCGTGGTTGAAGTCACCGGATCAACACAAGATGACCTTGTTGAAAGAGTTGAGGCGGGAGTTGCAGTTGCTAAGAGCGTTATTGCTGCTGAGTTTCAAAGTGCAGGTCGTGGAAGATTGGATCGATCATTTGTTGCACCGCAATCTTCGGCACTGACGTTCTCGATCTACATTGAACCCAAAGTCAATCGAGAAGAGTGGTCATTCATTCCTCTTCTTGCGGGATTGAGTATGCAAGAAGCACTTACTGCATTAGATAAGAGTGTCACCGTTGGCATCAAGTGGCCAAATGATTTACTCATCGCTGAGAAGAAGATTGCAGGCATCATTTCTCAGGCAACACCGCGAGGCGTAGTCATTGGAATCGGAGTCAATGTAGGAATGCAAATCGATGAGCTTCCCGTCGAGCATGCAACCTCTCTTGCAATTGCTAATTTTGCAGAATTAGATCGCAATAAGATTCTTGCAACCTTTCTTAATTTCTTTGAAGTCAATTTGCAGGTGTGGGAGCTAGGTCAGACCTTTACGGCTCAATATCGCCTCGCATCTGTCACTCTTGGTCGCGAGGTTGAAATCTCTCTCCCAGGCGATGAACTAATAAAGGCAACGGCAACAGGCATCTCAGAGACCGGGGCGCTGATATTAGATAGTGGCCGAGAAGTCTTTGTTGGAGATGTGATTCATCTACGATAGTCAGGTGAGTAATCGATTCCCGCGGGTAGGCATTATTGGCGCTGGCCCGCTCTCACGAATGATGATTGCTCCTGCAACAGCACTCGGAGTAAATCTCTATCTCTTTACTAGAAGCAGCGATGATTGCGCCGCACAAATAACCCACCATCGTGTGGGTGAGTTATCAAGTCTTGAGCAAGTTCTCGCGTTCGCAAAAGAGTGCGACCTGATCGCAATAGAAAGTGATGAAGTACCCTTATCTCTGATCAAAGGGCTCGAAAAGGCAGGCATACGTGTCTACCCCTCATCTTCTTCACTCACTCTCTGCCAATCAAAGCTCTCAAGTGATGCAGCTGTAGCCTCTGAGATCAGAGGAGAATGTGATTCAGAGATTGCAGTTCTCGTTGCACGTTCACCTCACGGACAGGCAGTTTCATGGACCCCATCTGAGCTAAGGAGAGAAGAGGGCATCACAACTCTCACCATAACACCTGCGCAGAACATCTCATCGGAGCAGTCAGCCGATGCTCAACGACTTGCACTAGAGATTGCGCAGGAGATCGCTCTTGTAGGAGTGATGACAGTGGAGATCTTCGTAAGAGGTAATGAGCTCTTAATAAAGAATCTAATAATGCGTCCGGATGAAGCAGGAAACTGGACGATAGAAGGTGCAGTCATCAATCAATTTGAGCAGCACTTGCGAGCAATCCTTGATTTGCCCCTCGGTGATCCAGCAATGCTCCACCCTTATGTTGTGACGGGGAGCGTTCTGGGCGCAGACAAGAGCGATATGTACCGCCCCTATCTTCATCTGATGGCGCGCACACCACAGTTGCACTTTCATCAGTATAGAAATGAAGTGATTGCTGGAGCAAAGACTGGCCACGTGAGTGCATGTGGCGACGACCTTGCTTACTTAATTGAAGAAGTTAGCCATGCCCGCCGCTATATGAGTGGCGAGATTGATGAATAAAGATTTAGCTATCGCAGGCGGTTCCGTCTTTATCGCGATCAAGTGATTGATTTGCAAGGTAGAGAACTGGATCCTCATCGATCACGATAGGTGCTCTTCCAGCAGCAACTGCCTCGGCGCACTTCTTGTACTTAGGGACAAGAACTAATTGACCAGCACTTTTCATGCAGATGAAAGTCTTGCTTCCCGACTTGCTCGTCTTATTGATCTTTGTACAGGTTGCACCTTCCTTGACTGCAGCTTGAGCAGCAGTTGGGATAGCAGTGGTTAACAGAGCGACAAGAGTTGCGGCAAGTATTTTTCTCATGGCGATAATTTAACTTCCGCTCATGGCGCAAGCTAGGGGCTGCCCCAGAAATAACCTGTCAAAGAGGAAGAGTGACTAGTCAGTGCGCCCTAGCGCATGCACGCGCCATCCAGCGCTACGCCAAAGGGTGCGATCGAGCATATTGCGCCCATCAATTAAGAACTTTGACTTCACCAATTGGCCAATCACAGCAGGATCGAGCTCGCGATATTCCTTCCACTCTGTGAGGTGGAGAATCGCATCTGCGCCCTTTACTGCATCGACAACCTTCTCCGCATAATCCAAGTTAGGAAAACGCTTACGTGCAGGCTCGATGCCCTTTGGATCATGGACAACAACTTGTGCGCCAGCTGCTTGCAGCTGAGCTGCAATATCAAGTGCTGGGGAGTCGCGCACATCATCGCTATCTGGCTTAAATGTCGCTCCAAGAACTGCAATTTTATATTGAGTGAGATCATCGGATAGATCTGCACGCACAACATCGATTACTCGTTGACGAGCTCGTAGGTTGATATTGTCAATCTCGCGTAAGAATTCGAGAGCTTGATCAGCGCCGAGTTCTTGTGCGCGAGCCATAAAGGCACGGATATCTTTTGGAAGACATCCTCCACCAAATCCTATTCCTGCCTGTAGGAAACGGTTGCCAATTCGAGGGTCATACCCAATTGCTTTGGCAAGCACGGTGACATCGCCACCAGATGCTTCACAGACTTCTGCCATTGCATTGATGAATGAGATCTTTGTTGCAAGAAATGAGTTCGCTGCGACTTTAACAAGTTCTGCGGTCGGAAGATCAGCGCGAATCCAAGGAGTTCCAAGATCTGTAACTGGCTTGTAGACCTCTTTGAGAATCTCTTCTGCACGATCGTTGGCAACGCCCACTACAAGGCGGTTAGGAGTCAAGGTATCTTCAACGGCGAAACCTTCACGGAGAAACTCTGGGTTCCAGGCAAGATCTGCTTGAGGTGCTACTTCAGCCAACATTTGACGAAGAGCCTGCGCTGTTCCGACGGGAACAGTGGACTTACCTACAACGAGCGCGCCTTCCTTAAGGTGAGGGGCAATCGCTGCAACTGATGACCGCACATATGTGAGGTCTGCAGCCAGTCCGTCTTTGCTCTGAGGAGTGCCGACGCAGATAAAGTGAACATCGGCATCTGCTACAGCCGAGAAATCTGTTGTAAATGAGAGACGCCCAGTCTTCATCTCAGCCGCAAGAAGTGTGTCGAGTCCTGGCTCATAGAAAGGCAGCTCTCCTTGAGATAAAAGATCTACCTTGCTCTGGTCAGTATCGATACCTACAACTTCAAATCCTAATGAGGACATACATGCGGCATGGGTTGCGCCAAGATAGCCACAACCGATTACAGATAGCTTTAAAGTCATGTACGGGAGTCTATTGCAGCGAGTTATTTATTGGCAGCGCAAGGATTCTCTGCAGCTGTATGTGTCTTAAATTTATCGACCGTTGTAGGCGTAGCAGTGGCTGAAGGTGATGCAGATGACTTTGCCGCAGGGACAATATCGACAAGAGCGGCATCATTCTTAATTCGACTCCAGAGGTCTGGCGCAAGCACCTCATCCCAGATCACAACCGATCCCACGCCAGGGTATCGACCATTGGGATCTGATAGCGGCACGGTCAGAGTGCGGACGTTTCCTGATGAGAGGTTTCGCAATTGGCGACCGAGAGTCAGGAGATCATCTTTACTTACACCCTCATCCATCTTCACAGTCGAAATAGTCGCCGATAAGAAATCTCCGAGCTTAATCGGATTGAGCAAAGTTCCTGATGAAGTTGCTTTGCGCAAAATTGCACTCACAAATTGTTGTTGGCGCTCCATACGCCCAATGTCTCCACGACCATCAAAGTCTCGTGTTCGAACATACTTGAGAGCATCTAAGCCATCGAGTGTGTGCTTTCCTGCGGGCAGGACAAGGTGACTCTTTGGATCATCGATATCAACCTTGGTGCATACTTCGATTCCACCCAATGCATCTACAACGCCAACAAATCCAGCAAAACTGACTTCGATGTAGTGGTCTATCTGTAATTGAGTCATCGCCTCAATAGTTTGAATAAGAAGTGGTGCACCGCCAAATGCAAAGGCAGCGTTGAGCTTTCCTGGGCGAGCAGGTATCTGCGTTGTTCCATCTTGTGAAATATGAGCCGGAATTGTGACAAGGGTGTCGCGAGGAAGTGAAACGATGTAGGCAAAGTCTCTATCTTTGCTGATGTGGACAAGAAGCATCGTGTCAGAGCGGCCTCCTGCAGCCACATCAATTCCGCCGACTCGAAGCTTTCGAATCTGCTCCTTTGTTAACCCTTCACGGTTATCTGAACCCACAACAAGGTAGTTCAGGGCAGAGTTGACCTTCTCCGGGCGGTCCTCAAGACCTGAGAAGACGTTAATTCTTGAAATCTGACCGCTGATCTGGCCAACACCGAACCAGGTGATGGCAGAGAGCAGAACAACACCCAGAGAGAGTGATGTAATAATTCGAATTGCTCGAGTAGATTTCACATGCGTAGGTTACTTGCACGATAGCGTTACGGGGTTATGGCGACACAGGTAGATCAGAATTCACACGAGTTAAGTGGCTCACCACTGCCATTCGTGAGTGTCATCCTGCCAATTCTTAATGAAGAGAAGCATTTAGAGGATTGCGTTCTCTCAATTCTCTCTCAGGATTACAGCGGATCACTTGAAATTGTCCTTGCTGTAGGACCATCCCATGATCGCACCCTGGAGATTGCTCATAAACTTCAAGGCAACGATTCACGAATCGCAGTCGTTGAAAGCCCAACTGGTCGAACAGCAGCAGGTTTAAACCTCGCTCTACGTGCATCAAAGGGTGCTGTCATTGTTCGAGTTGATGGCCATGCACAGATTCCTCAGGACTACATCAGCAATGCAGTGCAAACACTTCTTGCAACTGGTGCTGTCAATGTTGGTGGAGTCATGGCAGCTGTTGGGAATACCTCATTTGAAAAATCTGTCGCAGGCGCAATGCGTAGTCCATTAGGGGTGGGTGCTTCTCGTTTCCACACCGGCGGCTCTCCTGGAGAAGTGGACACTGTCTATCTCGGTGTCTTTCGAAGAGAGGCGCTTATTGCGATCGGTGGATTTGATGAGAGATTTACTCGCGCGCAAGATTGGGAGTTAAATTTTAGATTACGCAGCAATGGCGGAGTGATTTATTTTGATCCACGATTACATGTGACTTATCGCCCTCGTTCTTCTGTGCGAGCACTTGCAAAACAATATTTCGAATATGGTCGATGGAGGCGCGTAGTTTCTCGTCGACATAAGGGGACAATCAATTATCGCTATCTTGCACCGCCAGTGGCACTCCTTGGCTTCATCGCCTCACTTGCTTTGGGAGCTCTTCACCCAATCTTTTTCATACCAGCTGCCATCTATCTACTCTTTGTTGCAGCTGCATCAACGGTGATTGCTCGATCTCCGCTTCAGTACCTCTATCTTTTGGCGATCATTCCAACGATGCACTTCTCGTGGGGTGCAGGATTCATCACATCTGGAAAGAATCTCGTACCTGCAACGGAATAAGAATGAATAAGTAAGGTGCGACTGGGGTAATCTTCACCTTATGAGTCAGCCGCTGGTTACCTATCTGCCATTTAAGGCTGGCCTGCCTCCTATGCGCTCATACATGCGCTCACTCTGGAGCCGTCGAGCCTTCATCTCAGAGTTTGCTCGTTCAGAGCTTCGAAATCAGAACTTTGGATCAGTACTGGGCCAGCTCTGGCTCGTACTCAATCCACTGCTCCTCTCCGGCGTCTATTTCTTGCTGATCTTTGTAATCGGAGGAAGTAGTGATTCCACTCGATTTGCCCATCTCACCGCCTCGCTCTTCCTCTTCTACCTTGTGGCAAATTCCCTGACAGGTGGCGTCAAAGCGATCACATCGGGCCAGCGTCTCATTCTCAACACATCATTTCCGCGCATTATGTTGCCGCTCTCGGCAGTTGTTGTCTCATTTCTGAAATTCATTCCTACTCTCATAGTTGCCTTTGCTATCCATGCAATCTTGGGTTTGCCATTTTCATGGCAAATGCTCTGGGCGATTCCAGTCCTCATGATTGCCCTTCTACTTGCAACCGGACTAGCAATTCTCTTCTCTTGTATCAACGTCTATTTCCGTGACATCTCCAGCATGTTGCCTTACATGACTCGAAGCCTTCTCTATTTATCACCAATTCTCTACGAAGCTTCTTCAGTATCCGAGAAGATAAAACAATTTGAAATTGCCAACCCACTCTTTTATCTTCTTGACGCATGGTCTCAGGCTACGGTTCATGCGCAAGCGCCAACCACATTCTCATTGCTTCACTCACTTGCTTTTGCAGTGGTGATCTTCTCTGTGGGTACCTACTTTTTCCTATCGAGGGAGCGTGATTTCGCTGTCCGACTTTAATCACGAGCATCCCAAGTCATCTATCGCAGTCTCGGTACAAGGACTTGGTCTGACATATAAAACTTCCATTGATAAGAAGCCGACGTTAAAAGCGCGCATAAAGACTTTGGGGCGCGGGCGAAAGCACACGCGCATCGTCAATGCACTTGATGACGTCACATTAGATGTTCATTACGGCGCCGTACTGGGCGTTATCGGTTCTAATGGAGCCGGAAAATCAACTCTCATGCGAGTCATCTCGGGAATTATTCCTCCGACTCGTGGTCGAGTTGATGTCTACGGAAGTGTCAGCACACTTCTTGCACTCGGTGTTGGGTTCAATCCTTCAATGACTGGCCGCGAAAATGTTTACTTAGGTGGACTCGCAGCAGGAATGAGCAACGATGAGATTGATGCAAATTTCGAGGCAATTGCAGAGTTTTCCGAGTTGGGTGAGGCAATTGATGCACCCATGCGCACATACTCATCGGGCATGTATGCGCGCTTAGCGTTCTCCGTTGCAGCAATTGTGGAACCAGATATTTTGATTATCGATGAAGCCCTATCAACTGGTGATGCAAAGTTTAAAGAGAAATCTCTTAACCGTGTCAAAGAGCTCCGCTCTGCAGATCGTGCACTGATCTTGGTGAGCCATGCTTTAGCAACAATAGAAGATGTCTGTAATGAAGTGGTCTGGCTCAATAAGGGCAAGGTGATGTCAAGAGGAAAGCCTGCAGAGGTCATCGCCGAGTACCAAAAATTCCTCAATGTCAGAAAGAGCGCTTCCTCCGATGAGGATGTTTAATCTCAAGAGATTTGCCAAACTCTCCTCTCTCATCATCCTGACTACTCTCTTTACATCTCCGGCACGCGCAGTCGATATCCCTGCGAGCTTCTCATTTACAGGTTCTGGCTATGGCCATGGCGTCGGAATGAGCCAGATTGGCGGACGCGCTCGTGCTGTTGCAGGCGAGAGCGCCACTGCAATTTTGAAGTATTACTACAAAGATGTCGAAGTTCTTCCCGTTGTTGATACTGCGACTATTCGCGTCAATATTGGCCATCAGGTTAAAGGAATTATCTTTGCAGCAAATTCGCCGGGAACATCTCTTCATTTCTACCAAGGTGATTTGGCAATAACAGATACAACTACACCTATTCTTCAATCCTTTTCTCACAAGAAAAAGGCAGGCCTCTCAATCTCTGTCGATAAGAAGAGCATTCAAGGAGTTCCTGGCAATCACTCTTCGTTAACTCTGCGATGGAGTGGTGGAACAACACCCGTTCTCACAATGACAAGCTCTACTGCAACAGAGCGTTTTCGATACGGCCAAGTGCAGATAAAGGTTGTTAAAGGCGCACTCGAAATCACCAACTCGCTTGCACTTCGTGATGAGTACCTCTTAGGAATAAGCGAAGTCTCATCATCGTGGCCTGCTGCTATGTTGGAAGCACAAACAATTGCATCTCGCAGCTACGCACTATCAAAAATGGGATCCATTAAGCCAGCGTGCGACTGTAATCTCTTTGCACATATTGCTGATCAGAATTTTGTTGGTTATGCCAAAGAAGCAGAGCCACGTTGGGGTGCAATCTGGCGAGCGGCAGTACTACGCACAATTGTCGATACCTCTACAGGTCTTGCAATCTTGGCTGGAGGAAGACCAATCCAGGCTTACTTCTTCTCATCTTCGGGAGGGGCCACTCAAACAAGTGCTGATGCATGGGGAGGCTTTACCTCGTATACACAATCCGTTCCCGATACTGCCAGTGTTCAAAGCGCACTCAACCCGCGCTTTGCAAATTGGAAGGCCAGCTCCACACAACAACTCGTTGCTGCAGCTTTTCGTCTTCCTGATGTCCTCACTCTAGAGATTCTCTCGCGCAATAGCGCTGGAGCGGTAACTTGGATTAAGGGCACATCTAGTGCCGGTGTCAGTCAGACGATTCGCGGAGATACCTTTAGAAGTAGGGCAAAGCTTCCTTCGCCTTGGTTTAACTTAGGCGCTTAAGAGTCTACTGAAACTTAATTTGCATGAAGGACGGAGTTTAATCCGCCCCAAGTTCCAGTGCGCATTACCGCTTCAAGCCCACCAGTAAGTGAGTTACGACGGAAGAGAAGATTACTTGCACCTGAAAGCGTTCCGGCTTTTACAACTTCTCCATCAGGAAGTGTGAGCTTTGCTGCAGCGGTGACATATGTTCCCGCTTCAATTACGCAGTTGTCTCCCAATGAAATTCCAAGACCTGAGTTAGCGCCAAGCAGGCACTTTTCTCCGATTGAGATTACCTCTTTACCGCCACCCGAGAGAGTGCCCATGATTGATGCGCCTCCACCAACGTCAGTGCCATCACCGACGATGACTCCGGCAGAGATGCGCCCTTCAACCATAGAAGCACCTAGCGTGCCGGCATTGAAGTTGATAAAGCCTTCATGCATGACGGTTGTGCCTGATGAAAGATATGCACCAAGGCGGACTCGATCAGCATCTGCGATTCGTACACCTGATGGAACTACGTAGTCGACCATTCGTGGGAATTTATCTACGCCATAGACTGCAATTGATCCGTACTTTGCTTTAAGGCGTGCTCTTGTTAACTCAAAACCATCTACAGCGCATGGGCCAACCGATGTCCATACAACATTTGCGAGAAGTCCAAAAATTCCGTCAAGAACCTGCCCATGTGGCTTTACAAGTCGGTGGGAGAGTAGGTGCAATCGAAGGTATGCATCAATTGCATCCTTTGGCGCTTCCTCAAGGTTGATTTCGATTGAAACAACCTCTCGGGTTACACCGCGTTCTTCATCTGCTTTCGCAAGAGCAGAAAGTGAGCTATCGGGTTGGCCTGCAAGTGCTCCGAGTGCTGGTTGTGGAAACCACACATCGAGAACAGTTGAACCTGAGAGTGTGGCAACGCCATGACCATGTGCGAGTTTTGACATGGCGCAAGAGTAACCCAAGGCCTATCCTCAGCCCCATGCGTATCGCCGTTTACTGCTCATCTTCACCATTAATTGATCAGAAATACATTGATCTCTCCTTCGAGCTTGGGGCTGCTATAGCTCGCTCTGGTGCCGAACTCGTATCTGGCGGTGGATACATCTCATCAATGGGGGCAGTCTCACGAGGTGCGCGCAGCGAAGGTGGAAAGACAATTGGAATCATTCCGCAGAAGCTTGTTGATATCGAATTCGCAGATCATGACAACCATGAACTAGTTGTTGTTGACACGATGCGCACCCGTAAGGGAAAGATTGAAGAACTGGCAGATGCCTTTATCGCACTTCCTGGCGGCCTTGGCACCCTTGAAGAGCTGATTGAGATTTGGGTTGGACGCTACCTTGGCTTTCATCAGAAGCCGATTGTCATACTTGATCCATTCGGAATCTACGCAAAGTTACATGAATTAGTTGTAGAGCTTGAAAATGCACACTTTGTAAAAGAAGGCATGCGTGATCTTGTTCTCTGGGCTAGCACAATCGAAGAATCGCTTGCATTTATTGAAAGTCATCTCGAGCAGAAATGATTAATCACCTCTCGCTCTCTATTAAAATTCCTCGCTCTCAGGAAGAAACGTGGAGAGCCATTACAAATTGGCAGGATCAAAGTAATTGGATGCTGCAGACCAAGGTCTGGGTAACCAGTGATATTTCAGAAGGTGTCGGAACTAAGATTGCTGCAATCACTGGCCCTTTTAACAAAATCTATCCCCGAATGAAACACCTTGGTCTTCTTGACCTTATGGAGGTGACGCTATGGCAGCCACCAGCTCGATGCGATGTTCTTCACTATGGAGCAATCATTAAAGGCGGAGGCTCCTTTCAAGTCGAGGCTGTCAATTCTGAGTCATCAATTTTTCATTGGTCAGAAGAGATCACCGCTCCACGCCCCCTCTTCCTACTCGTAAAACCATTTATTCTCA
Organism: uncultured Candidatus Planktophila sp.; assembly: GCA_964644425.1. Lineage (GTDB taxonomy): Bacteria > Actinomycetota > Actinomycetes > Nanopelagicales > Nanopelagicaceae > Planktophila. The sequence goes on along the minus strand of CAZXVL010000002.1, from coordinate 24,800 downwards.
TCGGGGTAAGAATTTCTCTCGCACGTTTTCGCAACCAACTGGAGTAACCTCTATCCCTATGAAGCCGCTCGGGACGATTGCTGAACTCATCGCCTCGCTGCCTGAAGAGGAGCGCATCATCTTGTCTCTTCACTATCTCGCAGGAAAGAGCGTCAGTCAGATTGCTGCCACCCTCTCTGTTCCAGAGAAGGCGGTCATGACCGTGATTGAATCAGGAAAGGCGCGACTTACCTCCCAGCTCGGCCTATAAAGCGCCCCATTGCCCACAATTCATGCGTGGATTTGCAAAATCCCGATTTCCGTAAGGGGGGATAAGTGCGAGATACTTAGCGCATGGCAGCAATGAAACCCCGCACTGGTGATGGACCTATGGAAGTTACCAAGGAAGCTCGCTCACTCGTGATGCGCATTCCTCTCGAAGGCGGAGGTCGCCTTGTAGTAGAGCTCAACCCACAGGAGGCTAATAACCTCAGTGCAGCGCTCGAAGCAGCCGTCGCCCTTATTAAGAAGTAAGGTCTAAAGAAAATTCTCCATCGCGTTGAGCCCGATCTCGCCTCTATCCTTGAAGGCGATGTACTTGCAGTGGGCTATAGCAAGAGTGTCGATGGCGCAATTTCATTCCAGGGCAAGAGCTCACTCATTGCCTCGATAGAAAAGTTTTTTGAAATCAACCTCTTAGATGAAGTTGGCTTCTTCTCTCCCTCAGCAAAAGCAGGCGAACTCTTTGAAATCCCAGTTCTTCATGAGGACTCAGAGATAGATCGCATCTACCTTGTGGGCTTAGGCGACCTCTCGCTCACTTCGTATCGTGCAGCTGGCGCCGCAATTGGTCGCAAGGTAAAGAGCAAAGCCACTCATCTGATTTCCTTGATACCTTCAACTAAAGGTGAGGTAAAAGCACACGCTATATCAATGATTCTTGGTGCCTATTCATTTTCTATCAAGAGCGGAACAGCTGCAGAGATTCCAACTTTTTCAATTGCCACAAAGGAAGAGGCATCACTTGTTGAGGCCCGCTCTATTGCCCAGGCACTAGTAACAGCGCGAGATCTCATCCACACTCCTTCAAATATCAAAACCCCTTTGTGGCTTGCTGAAGAAGCGAAGAAACTTGCAGGCTCGAAGGGTTTGGGCATAAAAGTCTTAGCTGGAAAAGAGATTGCTCAATTCGGTGGCCTTGTTGCGGTAGGAGGATCTTCACCCAACCCAGGACCACGATTTATCGAGCTCTCCTATGTTCCTAAGAAACTTTCACAAGCTAAGGGGCGTGCAGCTGCCCTGCCCCATGTTGTGATTGTTGGAAAAGGAATCACATTCGATACTGGTGGAATTTCTCTCAAGCGTCCTTACGACATGATGGTTGCGATGAAGAGCGATATGGCAGGAGCAGCTGCAGCGCTTGCAACAATCTCTGCAATTGCAGATCTGCAACCAAATATTCGCGTGAGCGTTCTCATGATGTGTGCAGAAAATGCCCTCTCAGGTACATCTCAGCGCCCATCTGATGTTATTACCCAATATGGTGGAACGACTGTTGAAATTATCAATACAGATGCCGAAGGTCGTTTAGTTTTGGCTGATGGACTTGCATATGCAGATATCAATCTAGATCCTGATTATCTTGTTGATATCGCAACTCTCACAGGTGCAGCAACTCTTGGATTAGGCCGCCAATATGCAGCGATGTATACACGTGATTCTCGCCTTGCCCGCCAACTCTATGAGGTAGGCCAGAGCTCAGGTGAGCGTGTATGGCATATGCCACTGGTAGATGACTATGCCGATTCCCTCGATAGCGAAATTGCAGATCTCAATCACAACGCAAGTCATGCTGATTATTCAGCCGGTTCAGTGACTGCAGCCCTCTACCTCGAGCACTTTGTTGGCGATCGCCGTTGGGTTCACCTCGATATAGCCGGCACGGGGCGCAGCGAATCTGATTCTGGAGAAAATGTTAAGGGCGGAACCGGATTTGGCGTCCGATTGCTCGTCGATTGGATATTGTCCCTCTCATGATTATTGATCCGCACTCCTATGCAGAGGCCTTTATTGCCGAGGATGCGGTCAAGCAAGCCGCAAGAGCTCGTGGTGTAGAAATCGGTACACGAGATCTCACATCTGGCGCAGGTGCATACCTCTCATTCTTAGCTCAAATACTGAAAGCACAATCTGTTGTTGAAGTAGGAACAGGTTCAGGAGTCGGTTCTCTTTGGCTTCTCTCAGGAATGCTCCCATCAGGAACGCTCACATCAATAGATGACGAGATGGAACACAGTTCAATCGCACGCACAGCTCTTCTTGAAGCCGATATCGCACCAGCGCGATTTCGCCTCATTACCAATCCAGTGATGGAGGTAATGACAAAGCTGACAGATCGAGCATATGACTTAGTCGTATATCGCCACGATCCTGAAGATCTTCCCTATGCAATCTCTGAAGCATCAAGAATCCTTCGCAGTGGGGGAGTCTTTGTGATCGATAATTACTTTGGTGGTGGCAAGGTCTCAGATCCTGCTCAGCGAGATCCAAAGACAGTTGCACTTCGAGATGCAGGTAAGGCGCTAAGAGCAGATGTAGAAACCTGGTCAACGACTCTCATCCCTGTAGGCGATGGGTTGTTGTTAGCCTCAAAGTTATAGGAAAGTACAAGGATGAGTCAGTACGGAAATAATCCACAGTCCAATCAACCTTGGTGGGTAGCGCCTTCCGCGAAGTCAAAGTCAATCTCACTTCGAAGCGCAATTGCGGTTGCACTTATTGTCGGAGTTGTCGCAGGTGCATTTGGCGCAGCATCAAGTGGCTCACTCTTCGGTTACTCCACAAGGATTGCAACATCATCTTCGACAATTGAGCGCCCAGCTGATTCTGTTGCCGGTATCGCAAAGCGGGTACTTCCATCTGTTGTTTCAATTGAAGCAAATGGCGCTGATGGCGGTTCGACTGGATCAGGCTTTGTCATTGCATCCGATGGTTACATTCTGACAAATAACCATGTGATTGCCTCTGCAGTAACAAGCGGTGGTTCAATTACCGTTCGAATGCAAGATGGCAGCTCACATAAAGCCACTGTCATTGGCCGTGATGCCTCTTATGATTTGGCAGTTCTGCGAATCTCAAAGCGCAATCTTGTCGCCCTCGTCTTTGGAGATAGCGAGAAGGTGCAGGTTGGCGATTCAGTTCTCGCCATTGGTTCACCATTAGGACTATCGGGCACTGTGACACTTGGCATCATTAGCGCGAAAGACCGTGCGGTGACAGCGGGAGAAGATCCCACCCAGAATTCCTTTATCAATGCTCTTCAAACTGATGCTGCAATTAATCCTGGAAATTCAGGAGGACCTTTGGTCGATGCCACAGGTGCAGTCATTGGAGTTAACTCAGCAATCGCAACTCTTGGTAGCGCATTTGGTTCACAGACTGGATCAATTGGTCTTGGATTTGCGATTCCAATCAATCAAGCACGCAAGACTGCAGAGCAGTTAATCAAGACTGGAAAGTCCACTTATCCAATCATTGGAGTGTCAGTGGATATGAACTTCGCCGGAGAAGGCGCTCAGATCTCTACCAAGAGCAACGCAATTCTCAAGGATGGACCGGCTTCAAAGGTGGGTCTCAAACCTGGCGATGTCATTACCCAGCTCGGCGATCGCACCATCCGAACAGCAGAGGAGCTCATTGTTGCTGTTCGCTCCTATGATGTGGGAGATCAGGTGAAGCTGACCTATATCCGTGATGGCAAGAGCTACACAGTTACGCTCACGCTGACAGCAGGCAAGTAGAGCGATAAGGTTCGGATATGTTCCTAGACTTTGGCGGTGGAGAGCTCTTTGGCTTAGCAATTCTTGCCATGATTCTTGTGGGTCCAGATCGACTTCCTAAGCTGGCTAGTGATGCAGCGAAGATGGTTAAGAAGTTACGTAAGTTAGCCACATCTGCAACAAATGAACTCAAAGGCAACCTAGGTCCAGGTTTTGAAGATCTTAAGCCAGCAGATCTGAATCCAAAGACTTTTGTGAAGAAGCAGATCGAATCCGCGCTCGATGATTCAACTCCTAAAAAGAAGCGTCCAGAGAGCGTAATCGATCCAGATCTCCTATGAGCAAAAACCCTCCAGTTCAAGAAGAAGCAATTCAAGAAGCTCTCTCAAAAGTCAATGATCCAGAGCTGCACCGTTCCATCACTGAATTAGGAATGGTTCAATCGATTGCAATCAAAGGCGATCGAGTTGATCTCACAATTCTGCTGACCATTTCAGGCTGTCCGATGAAAGATCGCCTGACCAAGGATATTGAAGCTGCAGCACTTACCGTGCCGGGAGTCTCCACTGTCATCATCACTTTTGGTGTGATGAGCGAAGAACAACGCGCAAACATCAAGAAGCTACTTCGCAATGGACGTGAAGCATTTATTTCATTTGCCCAGGCAGATTCACTCACACGTGTAATCGGAGTTGCTTCAGGCAAGGGGGGAGTAGGTAAGTCCTCACTCACCGCCAACCTTGCAGTAGCTGCAGCAAAGAAGGGTCTTCGTGTCGGAATCCTCGATGCAGATGTGTATGGTCACTCGATCCCACGTCTGATGGGCCTTATTGGCCAGCGCCCGACGGCAATCGATCAGATGTTTATTCCACTTGAGGCCCACGGGGTCAAAGTGGTTTCAATGGAGATGTTTAAGCCAGATAGAGCAGATGCCATTGCATACCGTGGTCCTCTTCTCCATCGAGTTCTGGAGCAACTTCTCTCTGATGCATACTGGGGAGATCTCGATATTCTCTTTATCGATCTTCCGCCAGGAACTGGAGATTTGGCCATTTCCCTAGGTCAATTGATTCCTACCTCTGAGATTATTGTGATTACGACACCACAAGTTGCAGCAGCTGAAGTTGCAGAGCGCGCAGGACGTATTGCACACCAAATTCATCAACGAGTAATCGGCGTTATTGAAAATATGTCCGCAATTTCTTGCCCTAAGTGTGGTGAAGAGATGGCTCTATTTGGAACCGGTGGCGGTGAGGAAACTTCAGCACGACTAACGACATTGGTGGGTGCAGATGTTCCTCTGATGGGCAAAGTTCCATTCAATACAGATCTCCGTGAAGGCGGAGATGCAGGTGCTCCTGTTGTGATCTCTGCACCAGAAAGTCAGAGCGCAATTGCAATTGCAGAGATAGTCGAGAAGCTTGTGATCCGCCAGGGTTCTTTACTTGGTGTCAGACTCGGGCTTGCGTAACTCTTCAACGATTTCTTTAGCAAAATCCTCAAGTTCACTACGCAGGTAATCGCGAGTTGAAACTTCGCCTAGTGCAATTCGCAAGCTAGCAAGTTCACGTGTGAGGTATTCGGTATCTGCAATATTTCTATCACCGCGCGCACGATCTTCATTAAGAGCAATGCGATCGCGGTCTGCCTGGCGATTCTGTGCGAGCAAGATGAGGGGAGCTGCATAGGATGCTTGCAAAGAGAGAATAAGTGTCAAGAAAATAAATGGATACTCATCCCAGCGAAGATTCACCGGAGCTAGAACGTTCCAGAGCACCCAGCCAAATACAAAGATAGTCATATAAACAAGGAACTTGGCGGTGCCCAAGAATCGTGCGAATCGCTCAGAGAGACGACCAAATGCCTCTGGATCGTAATTTGCTCGAAGTGAACGACGAGTCTCACGAGGAGTATCTAGCCCGTTGTTGCGTGCCATTGTTATGCCTCCACGTTCTTTAAATCAAAATCTTCTGCAAAGCTAGTATCGATATTCTCGAGAGCAGCTGTAGTCGCTGCTGAATCTCTATGGTCATGACGCCAGTTCTCTGGCAAGAGATGGTCGAGCACATCGTCAACTGTGACAGCTCCAAGGAGTCGATCATTTGCATCGATAACTGGCAGTGATAGCAAGTTATAGCTAGCTAAGTATGAGGCAACCTCATGCAGAGATGCATCAGGATTAACACCTTGTGTGTTGGTATCAACAATTGAACCAAGAAGAGTCGATGGCGGCTCGCGCAGTAGTCGCTGGTAATGAACCATGCCGATAAATCGCCCAGTTGGAGTCTCTAGTGGTTGGCGACAGATGAATACTTGTGAGGCAAGAGCTGGAGAGAGTTCGCTCTTTCGAACTGCAGCCAGTGCATCTGCAACAGAGTAATCAGCAGACATCACAATTGGCTCAGTCGTCATCATTCCACCGGCTGAGTAATCCTCATAAGTCATAAGACGGAGAACATCTTCTGCGTCTTCAGGGTCCATTAACTCAATGAGCTCTTGAGCACGCTCTTCTCCGATTTCGCGCAATAGATCTGCAGCATCATCTGGGTCCATCTCCTCAAGAACGTCTGCAGCTCTCTCGCCTTCGAGTTGATCTAGAAGAGCTACTCGCTCTGCCTCATCCATCTCTTCAATAACATCGGCAAGGCGCTCATCATCGAGTGCGCGAGCAACTTCTACTCGACGCTTGGGGGATAAATCTTGAAATACTGCAGCTAAATCTGCCGCACGTAATGTGCTTAGAGTTGAGAGAAGGTGAGTTGCGCCCTGATTGCTCTCTTGAGAGGCAAAGCCAGTGAGCTCTTCCCATGCAACGGTAGAGGTAGCGCCTTTGCGGCGAAGTCCTCGGCCCTTTCGCATGACATGCACCTTGGTAATGAGCCAATCTCCATTGCGAGATAGCTCCATTCCCATATCTTCAACAACGACTGATTCGGCGCCGTCAACTACTACAACAGATCGATCCAAGAGATCGCCCAGAACGAGAATCTCTCCTACTCGAGTTTCAAAACGACGCATATTAAGCAAGCCAGTAATGACGACCGCTCCGGATTCAATCGAAGTGACTCGAGTGATTGGAACAAAGACGCGCCTGCGTAGTGGAACCTCGACAACGAGACCGAGAATTCGAGGAGGTTGATTATTGGTGCGAAGGGTCGCGACAGCATCGCGCACCTTACCTACTGGGTCTCCGTTGGGATCAAAGACTGCAGTTCCTGCAAGGCGGGCGAGAAAGACTCGAGTCATTCCATTTCCGCTCATGGGCTAAGGGTATCGGCTACCTTTGTCGCATGTCCGCCAGTAAAGCAATCCCTCATCGCTCGGATCTAGTCAGATTAGGGGTTGGAATCCTGGGAATCGGCTCATCTGGCCCCCTTATCGCCCTGAGTACTATGCCTATTCTCTCCCTTATCTTCTGGCGAAATCTTGGTGGATCTCTAGTAACACTTCCCTTCGCCCTCAGGCATTCACTCAATCGCACAGGTGCGAAGTGGTCTGTTCTTGCAGGAGTTCTCTTAGCGCTTCACTTTATTGGCTTCTTTCTTGCAATGCGACTTACCAGCGTTGCAGCAGGAACAGCCCTTGTTGCTTTGCAGCCAATTTTTGCAAGCCTCTTTGTTAAATTCACTGGCGGAGATATTCACTCTCGAGCATGGCTTGGAATGGTAATTAGTTTCTCGGGAGTGCTACTTATCTCAGGAATAGATTTATCTCTGAACAGAGAGCAATTTCTGGGAGATGTCGCTGCAGTGATTTCTGCGGCACTTGCAGCTGCATACATGATTGTTGGATCTAAAGCGCTCAAGACGCTAGAGACCACAAGCTATACATCAATTTGTTATGGAGTCTGCGCTCTCACCGCACTACCTTTTGCAATTATCAATGGAGATGAGATTTTCAACTTTGCAATTCGAGAGTGGTGGATATTGCTCGGCCTCATTGCAGGTGCGCAGATATTGGGGCATTCAATGTTTAACGCCGCCCTTAAGCGCGTTTCACCAGAAGTAGTTTCCCTTATTGTCTTCTTTGAAGTACCTGTTGCTGCGATTCTTGCAAAGATCTTTAACATTGGACTTCAACCAACAGGTGCAATCATCCCTGGAATCGTCATTATTCTCATAGGATGCACACTTGTAGTCTTGCGGACAAGACCTGATAAAGAGAGCGTGGAAGCGATGGTGCAAGAGTGATCGATCTTCATACACATACAAGTTATAGCGATGGGACAGATTCACCACTAGAACTTGTGAAGAAAGCGGCATCTTCTGGAATCACTGTTCTTGGTCTTGCAGACCATGACACAACTTCAGGTTGGCAAGAAGCCATTGATGCACTCCACGGCGATCTTGCACTCGTCCTCGGAGCTGAGATTTCATGTTTAACAGAGGATGGCATCGCCGTCCATATGTTGGGTCTTCTCTTTGATGGCCAAAATCAACCGATGCAGCAACTCCTCGCCGATTCGCGCGATACACGAATTCCACGTATGAAGAAGATGATTGAAAACCTTCAAGGTGCAGGCTATGAAATCACTTTAGAAGATGTCCAGGCACATACTCCTGAGGGCGCAACCGTGGGACGCCCGCATCTTGCCGATGCTCTTGTGACAAAGAAGATTGTGAAAAGTCGCGATGAAGCCTTCACCGATCTCCTCAATAATGACTCTCCTTTCTATGTCACGCATCTCTCGCCTACACCTGAGGATTCAATTCGAGCGATAATCGCTGCAGGGGGAGTGGCTGTGATCGCTCATCCATTTGCATCCAGACGTGGGCAAGTGATTAATGAGAATACCTTTACATCTCTGGTTGAAGCAGGTCTTCATGGCATTGAGGTTTATCATCGAGACCATAGCAGCGATGAGCGCGACCAACTGATTGCCGTGGCACGTTCGCTCAATTTAGTAATGACTGGATCTAGCGATTACCATGGAACCGGAAAACTTAATTCACTGGGGGAGAACACCACTCATCCAGCAGAATGGGAACGTTTAGAGGCGATGGCAAGTCAGAGAAGAGTTGTAAGACGATGAATACTGTAAGCACAATGACATTTGCCGTACAGGCATTTGTTACCCTTTTGGTTATTTTTGATCCACCAGGGGCAACACCGATTTTTCTTGCTCTCGTTTCAAAGAAGAGCCCGAAAGAACGTACGCGCCTTGCATGGCAGGCAGCTGGTGTTTCGCTATTTGTAATTGCCACCTTTGCAATTTTCGGTCAGGTAATCCTTGATTACATGCACGTCTCTATTGAGGCATTACAGGCCGCCGGAGGATTGCTGCTTTTATACGTCTCACTTCAATTACTTACCGGAACTTCTAGCGAGCAAGCCAGCGAAGGTACCAATATTGGAATGGTCCCACTTGGCACACCGCTACTTGCTGGTCCTGGTGCAATTGTTGCCACAATGATCTTTGTGCAGCAGGCAGATACTAATTCGAAGATGGGAGCGTTAGTTCTTGCCATTGTTGCAGTTCACCTAATTATTGGAATCATTTTGATGCTTTCAACGAAGGTGCTCTCGATTATTAAAGAGTCTGGAGTAACTCTTCTTGCGCGTATTGCAGGATTACTGCTTGCAGCGATTGCCGTACAGATGCTGGCGGATGCTATAAAGGTATTGGCTAGCTAGTTTTAATTGGCGGGCTAGTTATCTGAGATGCGCTTGGTGCGAGTTCGCACACGTGCGCTCTTCTCGCGAGGGGCTTTCTCTTTAGCGGCAACTGGTGCATCTGAGCGCTTACGTGCAGGTCGCACGCTCTTTGCAGGAGCATCTACCTTCTTAGCTGCCACCATTCGACCTGATGCATCACGAGGGATGCTGAGGGCTTCGTAGAGGTGATCAGAGGATGAGTAAGTTTCAATGGGTTCAGGAAGTCCAAGCTCAAGTGCTGTATCAATCATCTTCCATCTAGCAAGCTCATCCCAATCCACAAATGTGACTGCGATTCCATCTGCGCCAGCTCGAGCTGTGCGACCGATTCGGTGGACATAGGTCTTCTCATCTTCAGGGCATTGAAAGTTGATTACGTGGGTGATTCCATCAACATCGATACCGCGAGCTGCTACATCTGTTGCAATCAGAACGTCACGCTTACCTGATTTAAAGTCATTGAGCGCCTTTTCGCGCGCACTCTGCCCAAGATCTCCGTGGATAGATGAAGCGTTATAGCCGCGCTCTACGAGATCATCTGCAGTCTTTTGTGCAGTGCGCTTTGTGCGACAGAAAACAATTGTGGGACCGCGACCCTCGGCTTGAAGAATGCGCGCAAGCATCTCTGTCTTATCCATTGCATGAGCACGGAATACGTACTGCTTAATGCGCGGAACAACGCGACCCTCATCTTGCGAATCTTGGGTCCGAATGTGCATGGGCTGATTCATAAATCGGCGTGCAAGGGCGATGATGTCGCCAGGCATAGTTGCAGAGAAGAGCATTGTCTGCTGGCGGGCAGGTGTTGAAGTGAAAATCTTCTCTACATCAGGCAAGAATCCCAAATCGAGCATTTCATCAGCCTCATCTAACACAACGCGAGTTACCTTTGAAAGCTTGAGCTTTCCTTGGCGATAGAGATCGAGAAGGCGCCCTGGAGTTCCAACAACGATTTCAACGCCAGATTCGAGCGCCTCAATCTGCGGCTCAAATGCACGTCCACCATAAACAGCGAGTGTGCGAATCCCGCGAGAATGTGCGAGCTCCTCAATATCTTTTGTTACCTGCACACAGAGTTCGCGCGTAGGAACAACGATGAGTGCTTGCGGTGAACCCTTAGCCTCAAGGCCTTCCCACTCAGAATCTTGTGGCGCAATAACTCGCTCGATGACAGGAATACCAAAGGCGAGTGTCTTGCCAGTTCCAGTCTTTGCCTGCCCGATTACATCTCCATCTGCGAGTGCAATTGGAAGAACCATCTCTTGAATGGCAAAGGGTGCAAGGAAGCCGTGGAGGTGAAGTGAATCAATAGTCTCTTTACGTAATGGAAGTTCAGCGAATGAAAGACTCACTTATAGGGCGCCAAATCCGACGCGACGTTCAACTGGCTCACCGATTTCGATATAGCCAATCTTTGCCGCTGGCACGAGGATCTCGTGGCCACGGATATCTGTCAGAGTCAGCGGTGTGTTGTTGGCTAGAGCGGCAGTAAATGCGCTCTTGATCTCATCAGGTGTTGAGGGGCACTCAAAGGAGAGTTCGCTTGAAACATCTGTAACAGCGATTCGTACTTGTGATGATTTCTCATTCTTCTTGGTGCTCATGTGGGTAATTCTATTGGTTAAAGCTCAGTGCGGGGAAATCCAGAGATGCCTCGCCACATGAGGTTCTCCACGAGCTCCATCGCCTGTTGGCGGGTGAGCTTGCTATCGCGCTCGAGCCAATGGCGAGCAGTAACCTGCGTCATACCAATGAGGCCAATACCGAGCAACATCGCTGCCTCCTTTGGAAGACCAGTGTCATTTGAGATAACACCACTTACCGCAGCTGCGCAGTCGTAGGTCATTCGATTGAGACGCTCTGCCACTTGAGGTTCAACACTCATATCGCTTTCAAAGAGAAGTCTGAATGCTTCACCTTCATTTTCAATAAAACTAAAGTAGGCATCGATCGTTGCATGAACGCGAAGAGCGTTATCTGGTGTAGATGAAATAGCTTTTTGAATTTCATAGACAAGTGAGTCAATATGCAAATCCAGAACAGCGAGATAGAGATCTAGCTTTGAAGGAAAGTGCTGATACAGAACCGGCTTGCTGACATTTGCGCGATCTGCAATTTCATCCATCGCTGCAGAGTGATAACCAGCGGCTGTGAAAACCTCGAGAGCTGCACTGAGAAGAATCGCTCGTCGCTCATCGCGAGGCAGTCTTGCCTTGTCTCCACGGGCCTGTGAATTCTGCGAATTACTTGCATCTGTAGCGCTCATTGGCGAGATTCTACTCGACTCTTACCTGAATTGGCGAGGGTGCAACAGGTACGGCAGAATCCAGCCATGAAGACTCCACCATTAGTTCAGCCAGGTGCACCACTGACAGTTGAAGAGGTGCGTCGATATAGTCGACATCTGATCATCCCTGACGTTGCAATGGCGGGACAGCAGCGCATGATGAATGCAAAAGTACTCTGCGTTGGCGCAGGTGGCCTCGGTTCGCCAGCTCTGATGTATCTTGCAGCAGCAGGAATCGGAACTCTCGGAATTGTCGAATTCGATACAGTCGATGAATCAAATCTCCAACGTCAAATCATTCACGGCCAATCAGATATTGGAAAGAGCAAGGCTGAAAGCGCTCGCGAGAAGATTGCAGAAATCAATCCTTATGTAAAGGTTGTGACTCATGAAACTCGTCTAGATAACTCCAATGTCATGGAGATCTTTGCGCAGTACGACATCATTGTTGATGGAACAGATAACTTTGCTACCCGTTACCTTGTTAACGATGCCTGTGTGCTACTAAAGAAGCCATATGTGTGGGGTTCTATATATCGCTTTGATGGTCAGGCAAGTGTCTATTGGGCCGAATACGGTCCTTGCTATCGCTGCCTCTACCCAGAGCCTCCGCCTCCAGGAATGGTTCCAAGCTGCGCTGAAGGAGGAGTGCTTGGTGTTCTCTGCGCAACAATCGGTTCTATCCAGACAACCGAGGCGATTAAGGTCATTACAGGTATTGGAGAGTCACTGATTGGCTCACTCATGATTTATGACGCACTTGAGATGGAATTTCGCAAGGTTAAAATCCGTAAAGATCCAAATTGCCCAATCTGTAGTGAAAATCCTCGGCAGACAGCGCTGCTTCCTGACTACGAAGCATTCTGTGGAGTTCTATCTGATGCGGCGCAAGAGGCAAGCACAGGTTCAACAATTACCGTGCAAGAGCTTCAGTCAAAGATGGATAAGAAGGACGATTTCTATCTCATCGATGTTCGAGAGCCAAGTGAGTTCGAGATAGTTCGTATTCCAGGTTCTCATTTGATTCCAAAGCAGGGATTTATCGATGGAACCGCGCTCTCTTCTCTTCCGCAAGATAAGCCGATCATCCTTCACTGCAAGAGTGGTGTGAGATCTGCCGAGTGTCTTGCAATTCTAAAGAGTGCAGGCTTTGCCGATGCCTCACATGTAAGTGGTGGAGTCATTGCTTGGGCAAAGCAGATCGATACATCCCTTCCGGTCTACTAATGAGAAAGTACAGCGGATATCGCGCACTCTTAGTTCATGCTCATCCTGATGATGAGACGATTAACAACGGCGCCACGATGGCGATGTATGCAGCACTTGGTGCAGAAGTCACTCTTGTAACCTGCACTCGAGGTGAAGAGGGTGAAGTTCTCATTGACGACCTTGCCCATTTAGCTGCAGCACACGATGATACTTTGGGCGCCCATCGCGAGGTAGAGCTTGCAAATGCAATGACAGCGTTGGGTATTTCAGATTATCGATTTCTTGGCGCACCGGATGTTAAGTATCGCGATAGCGGCATGATTGGCACTGCGCCAAATGAGCGAGAAGATTGCTTTTGGAAAGCTAACCTCTCTGAGGCAACTGCACAGATGGTGGCAATCATTGAAGAAGTCAGACCCCATATCTTAATTACCTATGATGAGATAGGTGGTTATGGTCATCCGGATCATATTCAGGCGCATCGAGTTGCTATGGCTGGGGCAGAATCTGCCCAATGGAAGATTCCAAAGATTTATTGGAATGTCATGCCGCGATCTGTTATTCAAGAAGGTATCGATGCAATGAGAGCAATCGGTTCAGACTTTATGGGCGTTGAAAGCGCTGATGATCTTCCCTTTGCAAAGGATGACTCATTTGTAACCGCACATATCGATGGCAACGATTATGTTGATGCGAAGATGGATGCAATGCGTGCCCACGGCACACAAATTGCCGTGGATGGTCCATTCTTTGCCCTCTCCAATAATTTAGGGCTACAAGTTTGGGGTAATGAGTACTACACACTCGTCCGTGGCGAAAAATCTGAACCATTTGATGAAAAGGGTCGAGAGACCGATCTCTTTGCGGGAATCTCGCTCTAGATGCAATACCTCAAGGCAATAGTCATCGGAGTAACTGCTGCGATTGTTGCAACGCTTCTCCACCAGAGTCTGCAGCCATGGGGACTGCTGCTTGGTCTTGTGTTTACATACTTTTCTGTGTGGTGGGTTGGTCGAGAAAGTGGCAAGAAAAGATTTAAGGCTCTGGCATCAGCTATGTGGTTGGCGGTAATTATTCGTGCAGGCACGTTAGGTGAAGGTCAAGAGATTCTCGTTATTGGAGATAAGGCTGGAACCGCGCTACTGCTATTGGGCACTCTCACTGTATTTCTTGCAACAGTTCGACGAATTTAAGCTTTCTTGTCGTTGGGTGTTATCCCCAAAGCAATGAGTTGATCTCGTAGGCGATCACTCTCACTCCAATTACCTGCAGCACGTGCAGCGCTACGTGCATCAATTAATTGTTGAACTTCATCGGAGATAACTTCTTCTGCTGGAGCGCGGTCAAGATCGAGGCCTAAGACTTGATCTGCGAATAGAAATATCGCTCTCTTGTCTTGGCTGCCATATGCAGAATCCTTTTCTATCGCACGAAGGCGAATGATCGCTTTAGGTGTGTCGAGATCATTCATCAAATGTGCTCGAATCTCAGAATCGACCTTCACCTCATTCGAAGATCCCCAAGTATTCATAGCAGTGCGCCATCTTGAAAGAGTCGCATCTGCCGCTTTCAGATTCTGCCAAGTCATATCAATCTGTGAGCGATACCTATTCTCCAAAAGTGCCAATCGAAGTGAGAGTGGATCTAAGCCTGCATCGATAAGAGAGGAGACAAGGAGTACATTTCCAGCGCTCTTTGACATCTTTCGCCCCTCAAAGAGGAGATGCTCACCGTGTACCCAGTGGCGGACGACTTCAGATTGTGCCAATGCATTTGTCTGTGCTCGCTCGTTTTCGTGATGAGGGAAGCGAAGATCGATTCCACCCACATGAATATCAATTGCTTCTCCGAGAAGTTCAAGTGACATCGCACTACATTCAATATGCCAACCTGGAAAACCAGCACCCCAGGGTGAGTCCCAGACCATTTCACTACGGTTGCCTGCAAGCTTCCACAGAGCCCAATCTGCATGAAATCTCTTGCCACCATCACCGCTGTACTCATAACGATGGCCAGGTTGAAGTTGATCTAATTTATTACCGCTGATGTATCCATACTCAGCAGCACTTCGTGCATCGAAATAAACATTGCCATCCTCGCCCACATAAGCTGCGTTGAGTTCAACTAAACGAGAGACCGAGGTGATGATCTCATCAATCTTCTCACTTGCTCTCGGATAGAAATCGACGGGAAGAATATTTAGTCGCGCTAAGTCTTCATGAAAGCGAGACTCATACTTACGAGCAATCTCCAGAGCGCTCAGAGATTGACTCTTAGCCTCTTCAAGAACTTTATCTCCACCTTCGCTATCGGCGACAAGATTTTCAGCCATATGCCCCACATCGGTGATATTGGATACCGACAAAGTCTCGATTCCATTGAGTGCAAGTGATCGTCGAATTAAGTCAGTCAGCAAGAAGGTGCGCATATTTCCTATGTGGGCATCGCGATAGACAGTAGGGCCACATGAGTAGATGCGAATTAATTCACCTGCGATAGGAACGCTCTTGCGCGCAGCGGTGTCGTAGATATGAAAGATGGGATTTTCAAGATTGCCAGGTGTAAAGACAGGAACTACCCGAAAGAAGGCAATATCGTCAGGGTTGAACTCTGCCACTTCGCCATTTCGACGAATCAGCTGATTCTCACTCTTCAAGACTCCCAAGAGATCCCTGAAGCCATCGCCATCACGCAGGCGAATCGAGACGCGCTTACCTAAGGCTGCGCGAAGTTCGCCATGAGTATCCATTAGATAACCATAATCGTGCAGAGTGGTGGTTGCGGGGTTAGAATTACCGCCTGGCTTCAACCAATCGTGGAGTCGCAACTGTAAAGAGGAGGCCCTTCGTGACCTATGTGATCGCCCAGCCGTGTGTGGATGTCAAAGATAAGTCTTGTCGTGAAGAGTGCCCCGTAGATTGCATCTACGAAGGCTCACGCATGCTCTATATCCAGCCAGATGAGTGCGTTGATTGCGGTGCTTGTGAGCCTGTATGTCCAGTAGAAGCTATCTATTACGAAGATGATGTTCCTGGACAGTGGCAGGATTATAAGAAGATCAATACAGAATTCTTTGTTGAGCTTGGCTCTCCAGGAGGCGCATCAAAGGTGGGGGAGACAAACTCAGACCACCCAGATGTCAGCGCACTTGGCCCACAAGCTTCCTGATTTTCCATGGGATGCGCTCGCTCCCTACGGAGTGAAAGCGCGTACTCATTTAGATGGTGCAATCGATCTCTCTGTAGGTACACCTGTCGATCCAACTCCTGAATTTATTCAGGTTGCACTAGCCGATGCAGCTAACTCTCCTGGATACCCAGTGACTATGGGAACTCCAGAGTTACGCGCTGCACTTACTGAATGGGCAAAAAGCAGCCTTGGTGCAACTGGTGACTTTGGAGTCCTTCCACTTATTGGCTCGAAAGAGTTTGTTGCATGGCTGCCAACCTTTCTACAATCAAAGAGAGTTCTCTATCCAGAAGTTGCCTATCCAACTTACTTGGTGGGTGCACTTCTCTCTCAATCTGAGGCCATCCCAGTTGGAATTGATGCATCACTGTGGCCGCAGGCAGATTTAGCGTGGGTTAATTCGCCATCCAATCCAACCGGTCGCGTGCATTCGCCATCTGAATATGAGACGGCAATTAATTGGTCGCGCGCAACGGGTGGTGTTGTCGTCTCTGATGAGTGTTATCTCGAGTTTGGAAAAACGAAAACTCCAACTTCGATTCTCGCCCATACTGGTGGAGACAATACAAACATCCTTGCAGTGCACTCTCTTTCAAAGCGCTCAAACCTTGCGGGTTATCGCGCCGCATTTGTTGTTGGAGACCCCACCCTCATCGCAGAAATTCTTGAAGTGCGCAAACATGCAGGAATGATGGTTCCACTTCCTGTGCAGAAAGCGATGATTGCTGCACTCTCTGACTCTGTTCATGTTGCACAGCAACGGGCGCGCTATAACGCACGTAAGGATCTCCTGACTCCAGCCCTTGAAGCAGCAGGTTTCTCCATTGATTTCTCTGAAGCCGGCCTCTATCTCTGGGCAACTCGTAACGAGGATTGCTGGCAATCAGTTGATTGGCTGGCCTCACTCGGCATCCTTGCAACTCCCGGAATCTTCTATGGAGATGGCACACATATTCGCATTGCAATGACAGCAACAGATACTCAGATCAGTGAAGCTGCAGCACGCATCCTGGCTGCAGTTAAGGCATAGCGATGGCTCTGGGCATTTTGCTTGTCGGTGGTTATGGCACACGATTGAAGCCTTTAACCTCGGAGTCACCGAAGCCCATGCTTCCTGTCGCGGGACTTCCAGTGACGGAACACCAAATTCTTGCTGCCAAGAAAGCTGGAATCCACACACTTGTTCTTGCTACCTCCTATCTCTCTGAAGTCTTTACGCCTTACTTTGGAAATGGATCTCGTTGGGGTATAAAGATTTTGTATGCCGTTGAGAAGGAGCCCCTTGGTACAGGAGGTGCTATTCGCAATGCTGCAGAGCTATTAGATCTTGCCACGCATCACGATGAACCAATTGTGATTTTTAATGGAGATGTCCTCAGCCGCCATTCAATTGCAGATCAGATTGCGTTTCATCAATCAAAAGGCGCAGCTGCAACTTTGCACCTTATTGAAGTTGAAGATGCACGAGCATTTGGTTGCGTACCAACTGATAGCGAGGGTCGAGTCACTGCTTTCTTGGAAAAGATGGATAACCCTGTTACCAACTCGATCAATGCCGGTTGCTATATCTTCCAGCCATCTGTTATTTCTAATATTCCTCTCGGAAAAGTTGTCAGCATCGAACGCGAGACCTTCCCTGCTCTAGTAGCAAGCGGCCAGCCAGTCTTCGGATATAAAGAACAGGCCTACTGGCTGGATGTGGGAACGCCAGCTGCCCTCTTTAAGGGATCGCGCGATCTGATTGAGGGAGATTTTCAAGCTATGGCTGATTGCGCCATCGACTCCACCGCCACCATTTCTGGAAAGAGCTCCCTTGGAAGAGGGGTCTTCGTAGCTGCAGGAGCGGTGATTGATAACTGCATCATTGGAGATGGAGTCTCTATTGGCGAGGGCGCCCAGCTACGTAATTGCTTTATCTTTCACTCAACCGATATTGCAGCAGGTGTGATTGAGAGCGAGAAATATCTCTCAACTACCCTTTCTGAGCCTATAAATCTTTAAAAAGTCGATTTTTGAGCGTATCTGACCAGCCTTTCTGACCCCGCGGGGTTGACTTACAGGGATTACATGGGTGTAATTCACTCCTATACGGCCAACAAGCCACTCACGGTTTGCGCCATTAGTTCTGCAAGGAGATTCGACGAATGCCGATCCGCCCAGAAGGTTTCTCAACAAGTAAGTCATCAGCCCCTACGGCTGGACCAACAATTCAGCTCGCAAGCGGCGAGAACATGGAGCTCTCCTGGCAGGAGCGCTCACTTTGTGCACAGACTGATCCCGAGGCCTTCTTCCCAGAAAAGGGTGGCTCTACTCGCGAGGCTAAGCGCGTCTGCCAATCATGCGATGTTCGCCAGGAATGTCTTGAATACGCCCTTGCTCACGATGAGCGTTTTGGTATTTGGGGTGGACTTTCAGAGCGCGAACGTCGTCGTCTAAAGCGTCGCGCGTAAAGAGCTCTCGCTCTCGCTACGAGACGAAGAAGAGCTAGGAAGCCAAGAATGAGCAATCCGCGGATCACCGCTCTCCTTGTGGTGCACGATGGAGCAACATGGCTTCCCGAAGTTGTCGCATCTATTGCCTCACAGAATCTTGCCGCAGATCAAATCCTTGCAATAGATACAGGTTCTAACGATGCCTCCGCCAAGCTACTCAAAGGCGCTCGCATTCCAACAATTACATTAGATCGCACCACATCATTTGGAAAAGCAATCAGCTTCGGCCTTTCGCAGCTACCTCCATCAATTGAAGGCCAAGAAGAGTGGCTCTGGATTCTCCATGATGATTGTGCACTAGACCCACGTGCACTCGAAGAGTTGCTTGCCGCTGTTGAATGTCGCCCAAACATTGCAATGGCTGGACCAAAACTTCTTGGATGGCATGATCGCACACACCTTCTTGAAGCAGGAATTTCAATTGCAACAAATGGTTCACGATGGACTGGACTTGAGCCCCATGAATACGATCAAGGTCAGCGCGATGGAACACATGAAGTTTTATCAGTTAGTACAGCAGGTGCGTTGATTCGCCGTGACGTATTTGAAGAACTCGGTGGTTACGATCCCAACCTTGAACTCTTTAGAGATGACGTTGACTTTGGCTGGAGAGCGCACGCAGCAGGTTATTCAGTACTTGCTGTGACTTCAGCAATTGGTTACCACGCACAAGCTGCTTCATCTGAACGTCGTGCGATTGATATCGAAGGTGCGCCACTACATCGCCCACTTCTGCTTGACCGCCGAAACGCAGCATATGTATTGCTTGCAAATTCTTCCTGGTGGCGATTGCCGCTGTTGGCACTTCAACTCCTTAGCGGCGCAGTTCTTCGCTCAATCGCCTTCCTCTTTGCAAAATTGCCAGGCTATGCCAGCGATGAAATTCTTGCGATTGCATCGCTGCTTATTCATCCGGGCGAACTTCTTGCCGCGCGAAAATCTCGCCGCGCTCAACGATTAGTCTCTTCGAGCAATGTTCTTCAATTCATTCCTTCACGATGGACTCAACTACGAAGTGGCGTCAGCCGAAACATAGAGAATTTACGAGTAAGAATTTTCCCCGATGAGATTGATGAAAGCGCTCCTGCTTTGAGCGATCTCGAGATCAATGAGGATGAAGAGATTCTCTCTCCCTTGCCTGGCAATCCTTGGAAATCTCTCCTAACTCGGCCTTTCATCATTGCACTCATTGCTTTGGCGATTCTGACATTTGGCTGGACTCGACATCGTCTGGGTGCAATATCTGGCGGAGCACTTGCAGTCTCTCCTGAAGGTGCGGGAGATCTCATTAAGTTCTTTACCGAGAGTTGGCATTACATCGGAATGGGTAGCAATATTGAAGCGCCCATTTGGACACTGATATTGGCCCTGGCATCACTAGTCACTCTTGGTAACACAGCGCTATTGATCTCACTCTTCTTTATCGTCGCACCATTTCTATCGCTTTGGAGCGCCCACACATACCTTAAGCGTTTGACATCGAGTGCTGCCCTTTCTGCTGCGGGCGCACTTTTATATGCGCTTTCACCGATTTCAATCTCAGCAATTAACTCAGGGCGTTTAGGTGTAGTACTCCTTTTGATCCTTCTGCCTGTGCTCATCACTGCTCTCAAGATTGAGGATGGCAATTGGGAGAAGATTGAAGATGCACCACTGCGATACCTCTTTGCAATCTCACTTCTTCTGTGGGTGCTGGCCGCATTTAATCCTCAACTTCTGCTTGTCATTGCAATCTTTACCCTCTTCTTCATCTACCGTGACTTTGTCGCTCTCGATATGAAATATAAAGAGAGACTTTTCCGCATTAGAGCTGCTCGTCGCTTTATTCTTTTAGGAATCCCGTTCTTACTCCTTGCCCCTCAGTCTTTGAGTTACTTCGTTCATCCAATGCGAATGCTGATGGAGATTGGTATTCAAGAACCTGGCGGAGGAGCAACCATGGCTCTTCTGGCTAACCCTGGAGGGGCAGGATCACTTCCTTGGTGGTCTCTTAGCCCTGTAACTCTCTTGCTCATCGTTACCTTCTTCTCGATTTCATCGGCGCGCAGATATGCAACTCTTGGAATCTCATTTCTCTTTATTGGGACCGTTGCTGGATCCATCTTGATCTCCGGCAATGGGTCATCAGCGCAAGGTTTCGTCTATTCGGGAACCTTCCTTGCATTTGCAACATTCTTGGCGATAGTGGCAACAGTCTTAATGTTCGATGATGTGCGCTCACGCCTTGAGCAGACTAAATTGAACTACCAGCACTTCGCGGTCGCTTTTGTACTTCTTGTTTCTATTGTTTATAGCGCTACATCTTCGCTCTGGGTTATTTCTGCTGGAGGAAATTCCCCCGTCTATAACAATGCAGCCCCAATACTTCCTGCCTATCTATCTGTGGAAGAAGATGCAAAGTCGCTTGTAATCAGACCACTTAAGACAGAGGCTCACACATCTCTTGCATATTTCATCTCACGAGGATCTGATGTCACTCTCGGTGAGGCTGACGTTTCGCGAGATGTTGACCCAACGATTGCAGCGGCAGTTGAAGGTCTGATTGATAACACTGGTGTGACCAGCAGCAAAGTTCTTGCAGCATTTGGCGTGAAATATGTTTTTGTTGCTAACCCAGCAAATCAAGAGCTCATTCAAACAATTGATGGAATCGGAGGGTTTGCACGTGAATCCTCCACCGATGTCGGCACTGTGTGGAAGGTAATCGAGCCCACTGGCAGCGTTATCTTCACTGACTTTAGCGGCAAGGTGACAATTCTGGATAAGGAGTTAGGAGTCGTGACTGCACCCGGTGCTGGAACGCTCACCCTGACTGAGAATTACAGCAGTTCATGGCAGGCGATTGCATCGGGTATTGAACTAGATCGAGGCAGAAGTGATTTTGGTCTTCCAACCTTTAAGGTAACGCAAGCCGGAGAAGTCTTCTTCCTCCACGATGGCACAAAACGCCGTGCGTGGATATCTATCTTTATTATCGCCTTTGTTACAACCCTCATCATGGCACTACCTGGTGGTCGACGACGTCGCGAGATGTCAGATCAGGAGCTTGCATGAAGATCAATAGAAATACAAAACTCATCGCCGCTTTTATCGCACTTGCACTCTATGCAAACCTCGCCTCATTCACCAGCAAGAGCACTGGTTATGTTGAGAGCTATCCAGCGGTAGTTTGCCCAGTCAATGGCGATGGAGAGAGTTCATTTATCTCATTGGAATCAACCAAGGTTTCTGTGCGCAAGAGCGGCACATCAACAATGGAATTCAAAAGCGCTGGAAACAGTCGTCTGTCTGGCACGAGCCAAGCACTTATTGTTAACTCTGAAGAGTCAACTCCTATTACATGGCAAGCGCGATCTGGTGTTTGGGCAGGTGCGCTGACATGTCTCTCTCCTGTCACCTCTCAATGGTTTGTTGGTGGAACTGCAGATGTAACTTCAAAAGGAAAGCTCACATTGGTCAATAGTGGTCTTGGGCGTGCAATAGTTTCACTTACTATCTATACCGAGAAAGGCATGCAAGGCGAGCAGAGCGTTGGAGTTCGAGCTAACTCCTTCAAGAGCTTCACTCTTGCATCTCTAGCACCAGGTGCCTCCAAGATTGCAATCCATATCACTCCACAGACAGGACGCATCAACGGGTTCCTTATCGATGAACGCGGTCGTGGTCTACGTGCACTTGGCGGAGACACCGTTAACTCTGTTGAATCTGCAGCTAAAGAGATTGTGATCGCTGGAATTCCTCATACCGTCATTCGAAATAAGGCTCTTGGGCACACCCTTCGTATTCTCGTGCCAGGGGAGGTACCGGCAACTCTCTCTGCGACTCTTACTACTAGCGATGGCACCTTTGCACCTGCGGGAATTGATGGAAAGAACATCGCTGCAGGAACGGTGGTAGAACTTCCATTAAACCTTGTCTCAGGCACGGGAAAGTTTGCACTTACCCTCAAAGCAGATAGACCAATCATTGCATCTGTGAAGAGTCAGACTTCAGTGGGTGGAAAATCCGATTTTGTCTGGAATACACCGGTCCCAGAACTCGTTCCGAGCCGATATTCAGTAACTGGAGCAGCGCCTCTGCTCGTGCTGACAGGGGAGAAGATTTCTGTTGATATCGAACTCGGTTCTCCTAAGGGGGTTGTCCGAAAAATCGAACTTCGCGGATCAGGTGTCCTGACTCAACAAATTGGAGAGAAGGTACGCACAATCACTGTGACCAAGACCTCTGAGAAAACTTACGGAGCTCTGCTGATTTCATCACAGAGTGGATACGGTTTTGCTCCATTGACCCCAGGCAGCATCCTTACAAAGAGCTCTATTCCTAGTTCCAATATTCGAGTGTTGATTCCATAAAAATACACCTGCGCTCCACTAATCTCTTCTCATGAGTTCATTATCCGGTCGCAGCTGTTCGCGTGTGAGTTGTCGCGCAGTCGCAACAATGACTCTTACTTATATTTACTCAGACTCCCGCGCGGTTCTTGGGCCAATTGCAACTTTTGCTGAGCCTCACTCATACGATCTCTGCGAACGCCATGCATCAAAGCTGACAGTTCCGAATGGATGGAGCGTGGATCGAGAAGAGATTTCTACAACAGGCTCAGGTCCTAGCGAAGATGATTTAATGGCAATCGCAGATGCTGTCCGCGAAGTCGCTCGTTCACATACTGACACAGCCCGAGCAAATGTAACTTCCGATATTGCAGCAGTGGGACGGCGCGGCCATCTTCGCGCGGTTCCAAATTAACCTCTGACTCAGTACCTGACATAAGATTGCATTTATGAGCGGATCAATCTTTAAGGCCTATGACATTCGTGGTCTAGTCGATGAGGAACTAACCCCTGATTTTGCATTTGGTGTTGGAGTTGCTTATGCGCGATTCCTTAAAGATGAGCGCGAACCTGCAACAGTGGTAGTGGGTGAAGATATGCGTCCGTCATCTCCAGATCTTGCCGATGCATTTAGCGCTGGAGTAAATTCACAAGGCCTCGATGTTATTCGTATCGGGCTAGCTTCGACCGATATGTTGTACTTCGCTGCAGGAAAGCTCAACTTACCTGGCGCAATGTTTACCGCAAGTCATAACCCTGCGGCCTATAACGGCATCAAGTTGTGTCTGAGCGGTGCTCGCCCAATTGGCAAAGAGTCAGGACTTCTTACAATCGAGCGCTATCTCAACGAAGGCTCACCTTTGTCTACAAATCAAATAGGTGTAGAGCGTCGTCAAGAGATGCTAGATGACTATGTTTCACATCTTCTTTCTCTAGTAGATGTTTCAAAGATTCGCCCGCTCAAGATTGTCATTGATGCCGGAAACGGAATGGCAGGACATACTGCCCCTGCAGTCTTTAAACGCATTAATGCGCAAGTCATTGAGATGTACTACGAACTTGATGGAACCTTTCCAAATCATGAGGCAAACCCAATTGATCCGGAGAACTTGCGTGACCTGCAGGCTGCGGTTAAGAAACATAGCGCCGATATCGGACTTGCATTCGATGGCGATGCAGATCGATGTTTCTTAGTTGATCAAAATGGCGAGCTCGTTAATCCATCATCTCTTACATCTCTCATAGCTCAACGTGAGCTTGTTAAGTATCCAGGTTCAACAATCATCTACAACCTCATCTCTTCAAAGGCAGTCCGTGAAGTAGTTGCTGAATCCGGCGGAACTTCAGTTCGTTCGCGAGTCGGTCACTCTTACATTAAGAAGTTAATGGCAGAGACTGGTGCAGTTTTTGGCGGAGAGCATTCAGGACATTTCTACTTTAGAGATTTCTGGCGCGCAGACTCGGGAATGCTGGCAGCCCTTCATGCAATCGCCGCACTTGGCGAGAGTGAACTTTCACTTTCTGACCTTTTGCAACCATTTGCACGTTATAGCTCAAGTGGTGAAATAAACTCCACAGTCGATGATGCTCTTGCAATCACAGCTGAGATTGAGGAGAAGTACAAAGCCATTAATGCAGTCACGACAGATCGCCTTGATGGCTTAACAGTTGAAGGCGACACCTGGTGGTTTAATCTTCGTGCATCCAATACAGAACCTCTCCTGCGGCTCAATGTTGAGGCCACGAGCGAGAGTGAGATGGCTGCTCTGCGCGATGAGCTTCTCTCCATAATCCGACGCTGAGCCTGAATCACATGTATAGAGTGTGCCAATAGCTGGCAGACCCAGTAATCTTTGCCCATAGCCGATCAGCACAGTAG
>CAZXVL010000001.1:49515-91610 GCA_964644425.1 uncultured Candidatus Planktophila sp. | reverse complement strand
CGCGCTACCAGCTGCGCTACGTCCGCGTATTGCGGGCGCAAATCTAGCGTAGGTGGAGCAGAAGTGCCAAAGCGTGCGTAGCCTTACCCCATGTTCATTAAGGGCCATGGATTCTCTGCTGGGGCTGGGTATCAGTTCTGGATGAAAGGCCTTCACGCGAGTGGATTAGCAGAGATTTCCACAGACCCGTCGTCTCTAGATGACGGGCGCTTCTGGGCGGTTATGGCCGGCTTTGAAGGTGAGCAGATATTCGCTCGCTTTAGAAAGGTCAGGCAGAGCGAGTTTCCTACAACGTCCTGGAGTCGTCTGGAGAGGCCGTGGATATCTAATATCGAAGAGATTGATTACATTGCATATATCCACCGAGTGAAAGAGGCGATTGCATCGGGGGATGTGTATCAAGTCAATGCATGTCGAGAGCTTGTGCACTATCTCGGCGATAGGCCACAGGAGCTGACTGGATTGTTCTCAGAGATCCTTCGCGCCAACCCTGCACCATTTGCCTCATACCTGAAGGTGCCGGGATATGAGATCGCTTCGGCTTCGCCTGAGCGCTTTCTCTCTCGCAACGGAGGTCGCCTTATGACATCTCCCATCAAAGGAACTATCCGCTGGAATGAAGAAGAATTTGGTGAGAAAGATAAAGCAGAGAATTTAATGATCGTTGATTTGATGCGCAATGACATATCGCAAGTGTGTATCCCGGGTAGCGTGGAAGTTTCGGCACTATTTAGAAGAGAGAAACATCCAGGTCTCACCCATCTCGTCTCTGATATCGAAGGAGATATTTCAGATGGCATCGGTTGGCACGACATTCTCTCTGCGCTAACTCCACCTGGCTCTGTATCGGGTGCACCAAAATCTTCTGCGCTAGAAATTATCAAAGACAATGAACCAACACCACGCGGACCATATTGTGGGGCCCTTGGTTATGTGCATGGAGATCGCGCCGAACTGGCAGTGGCAATCAGAACATTTTGGACAACGGGAGATAAGTATCTCCGCTATGGAACAGGTGCTGGTATTACTTGGGGAAGTGATGCTGGGCAGGAGTGGGAAGAGACTCAACTGAAAGCACGTCACCTCATCTCTATTGCAGGTGGACAACTGTGATTCATCCGCCTCGCAGACCCTTTCCGGAAGGTGAAGGTTTCTTTGAAACGCTGCGCACCGAAGATGGGCAGATTGCAGAACTGACTCGTCATATGCGTCGCGCTCTTAAGGCATCCGTTGCTTTGCAAGTGAAGATTCCGGATGAGGAAGAGCTGCGCCATCGCATCGCCGAAGTTCTTATAACTCACCCACAGAAGATTGGTCGATTGCGTATCTGCTTTAGCAACTCAGGTGTCACCATCACTCACGATGAGTACGTGGATGCAACCGAAGGCGGCTACCTTACTTTCTCACCGATTACCTCTAGGGCTGTCGGCGAACAGTTCAAGTGTTATCCATATGACTCACATTATGAAATTGTCGATGAAGCACGTGCACATGGCTTCGATGATGCCATCATCTTTAACAAAGAGAACAATGTGACTGAGACAGGATTATCAAATCTCGCCTTTCTCTTTGGCAACACCTGGTGGACGCCGCCCATAACCGCTGGAATCCTTCCGGGCACCATGCGATCGCTAGCAATTGAGAAGTGTGGAGTTCAGGTGCGCAATATTCATATCACTGAGATTCCGCATGCAGATGAGATTTTCCTACTGAGTAGCTTGAAAATTGCACAGCCTGTTCTTCAGGTGGGCGAAATGCGCTTGCCTTGTGCTGCTGCTTCGCAGGCCTTTGGCGCGCTAATGAGAGAAAAGCTTCAGTTCTATTCGGTACTCTAAGCACATGTCCGAAATCGCGATTATCGTCGAGGGTCAGCCACGTAAGGTTGAAGTCGATCAGAAGCCAACTCACATCTTTGCCGAGAACAAAGAGATCGTGGTCTGCAAGATTAATGGTGTTCTCCGTGATCTTTGGACGGATTTGGCAGAGGGCGACGTCATTGAGGGCGTCTCCATCTCATCACCCGAAGGATTAGCAGTACTTCGCCACTCGACAGCTCACGTGATGGCGCAAGCCGTGCAGCAAGTCTTCTCACAGACACGTCTTGGAATCGGTCCTCCCATCACTGATGGTTTCTATTACGACTTTGATCCACAAGAGCCGTTCAACCCCGACGATCTTGAAAAGATCGAAAGCGCGATGCGAAAGATTGTTAAGGAAGGACAACGCTTCAAACGTCGAGTGACTACTGAAGCCGACGCCCTCAAAGAGCTTGCACATGAGCCATATAAATGCGAACTCATAGGATTGAAAGGTCCGCAGGGTGATGAAGCAAGCGTTGAAATTGGTGGGGGAGAGCTCACCATCTATGACAATCTTGGCCGCGATGGTCAACCGGTCTGGTCTGATCTCTGCCGTGGGCCACATCTTCCATCGACGAAACACATCCCTGCATTTAAGTTGATGCGCAGCGCTGGTGCATATTGGCGAGGTTCTGAGAAGAACCCAATGTTGCAGCGCATCTATGGAACAGCATGGCCATCACAAGATGAACTCAATGCCTACCTGGAGCTATTGGCAGAGGCTGAAAAGCGTGACCATCGTCGACTTGGTCAAGAGCTTGATCTCTTCTCTTTCCCAGAAGAAATTGGTTCTGGCTTAGCCGTCTTTCATCCTAAGGGCGGAATCATTCGCCGCGCGATGGAGGATTACTCACGTAAGCGCCATGAAGATGAAGGGTATGAGTTTGTCTACTCACCACATCTAACTAAGGCAGCACTCTTCCAAAAATCTGGTCACCTCGATTGGTACTCGGAGGGTATGTACCCTCCAATGATCATGGATGAGGAACTCCATGAAGATGGAACCATTAAGCGTCCTGGCCAGCAGTACTACATGAAGCCGATGAACTGCCCATTTCACAATTTGATCTTCCAATCACGTGGACGTTCCTATCGCGAACTGCCGCTGCGTCTTTTTGAGTTCGGAACTGTCTATCGCTATGAGAAGTCCGGTGTTCTTCACGGAATTACCCGTGCGCGAGGATTTACTCAAGACGATGCTCACATCTATTGCACTAAGGAGCAGATGCCCGATGAGCTCGATTCGCTTCTAACATTTGTTCTCAACCTATTGCGCGATTATGGTCTCGAAGATTTCTATCTCGAACTTTCTACTCGCAATCCAGAGAAGTCAGTGGGAGAAGATTCCGATTGGCAGGAGGCTACAGAGGCTCTTCGCAAGGCAGCACTTGCACAGAATCTTGAGCTCGTACTCGATGAAGGCGGAGCCGCTTTCTATGGACCAAAGATCTCAGTACAGGCTAAGGATGCGATCGGTCGCACATGGCAGATGTCAACAATCCAAGTTGATTTCCAACTGCCTCAACGATTTGAACTCGAGTACGCGGCATCAGATGGAACTCGCCAGCGCCCTGTGATGATTCACCGCGCACTCTTTGGATCCATCGAACGCTTCTTCGGAGTCCTTACCGAGCACTATTCAGGTGCCTTCCCAGCATGGCTTGCACCCGTTCAGGCGATTGCTATTCCCGTTGCAGATACATTCAATGACTATATGTATGAGGTTGTAGCTCAACTGAAGAAGGCTGGCATCAGGGCAGATATCGATGCATCAGATGATCGCTTCCAGAAGAAGATTCGAAATGCGCAACTACAAAAGATTCCATTTATGTTGATTGCAGGCGAGGAAGATATGAAGGCCGGAGCCATTTCCTTCCGCTATCGCAATGGTGATCAGAAGAATGGCGTTCCTATCGCCGATGCGATCAAAGAGATTGCACAAGTAGTAGCTGATCGAGTTCAGAACTAGCGATGTCTGATTTCATCGAAGGTGGTGCGGGTATGCCAGATGGTTGGCAGCGCCTTTGGGCGCCCCATCGCCTTGATTATCTCCGAGGAGAAAATCGCCCTCTCGAGGGCAACGATGTTCAATGCCCTTTCTGTCATATCCCTACTCTTAATGATCAAGAGGGATTGATTGTTCATCGCGGCACTCATGCCTACGTTGTAATGAATTTATATCCATATAACCCCGGTCATCTCTTAGTCTGCGCCTTTAGGCATGTTGCCGACTTAACGGAGCTTTCAAGCGAGGAGCGATATGAGATTACAGATCTCACAGCCCATGCCATGAAGACAATTCGTCGCGTCTCCAACGCTGATGGTTTTAATTTGGGCATGAATCAGGGCGCTATCTCAGGAGCAGGTGTTGCCGCCCACATTCACCAGCATGTTGTTCCTCGCTGGTCTGGCGATGCTAACTTCATGCCAATTATTGGAAAGACAAAGGTGTTGCCTCAGCTGCTGACAATTACTCGAGACGAGTTAGCTGCGGCCTGGTAGTTCGTTTATAAATGCAGTGGCGATATCAACGCCCAGACCATTCGCCGTATTAACCGGGATAGCAGGGAAGAGAATTCCGGAGGCAAATCCCCCTTCTCCCATCTCAGCAATGTGATCTAAATACTCCTGCCGAAACTCTTCAACCATCTCACGCAGCTCTTGATCGGCATCACCAATGGTGGGTGGATTTGTTGTGTAGTCATATGTCTTCCAATCGGTAAGTGAGATTGTGCCAATCGGGGTTCCACTCTCACCGTGAAGAACCAAGAACGGCGTTACCAATTGATCGAATAAACGATTTGCAAGTAGCACTGCATCATCAAAATCGAGTTCGAGACCATCTAATACTGTGACAAGAACTGCTCGTGGAGTCAGAAGATCGTCATAACCCTTCCATAGCTCAACTGTCGGCTGATCTATGCCTGCAGATGGATTAACGACAAAGAGAGCAACATCGCACTCTTCATCGACACTCGATGAAACCGTTCCAGCAAAGAGATCGGCAAATTTTTCAGGCGTAGCGCTGATGTGACCATGGATAATGATCCTTTTTTGCGCGTCAACGCTGGTTGATTCCATGGGTGTAAGCCTACGATGTGCCCATGGTGAGTACATCGTTTAAGCCCGCGGTGACACGTGTGATTGAGCCGATAGCTCGATTGCTCTCTCGCATAGGCATTACACCCGACGCTGTGACCGTATTCGGAACGCTCGGCTCTATCGCCGCATCACTCTATTTCTATATAGGCGATGAGCTCTTTATAGGCACTCTTATCATCACACTCTTTGTGCTTAGCGACCTCTTTGATGGAGCTATCGCACGTGTCTCCTCCCGCGGTCCAAGCAAGTGGGGCGCCTTTCTTGATTCAACCTGTGACCGACTCACGGATGCGGCAATTCTCTCTGCCCTGTCAGTTCACCTGATCCTTGAAGAGGATCGACTCACCCCGGTAGTCCTAGCGAGCATTGTTGCTGGCTCTTTGGTTCCCTATATTCGAGCAAAGGCGGAGAGTTTTAATATTTCATGCACTGTGGGAGTTGCTGAAAGAACTGAACGTCTGATTATCGTATTGGTTGCGGCTGGCCTTGATGGTCTCGGAGTTTCATATGCCCTTGCAATCGGAATGTGGCTCCTGCTGGTACTTGGTGTGATAACCGTATTCCAACGAGTCTGGGTTGTTCGTAAAGGTCTCCTTCAGTCATGAAAGAAGATACAAGCTATTACGTCTACCTCTTCTTCTGGAAATTAGTCAGCATTCTTCCCGAGAAGACCGCTTATAGATTTTTCGACTGGCTCGCCGCACGAATGCTTGCTAAGAACAGCAGGCACGTGCAGCGCCTGAGGATTAACTACTCAATCGTTAGACCCGAGCTTTCCCATGAGGAACTTGAAGAGTTGGTTCTAAAAGGCCTGCGAAGCTATGCGCGTTATTGGTGTGACACATTCAGAATTCATAAATGGAACGAAGATCGGGTTTTTTCAACTGTAACAACAACGAATGATCATCTACTTCGTGATCCTATGGCCGAAGGCCGAGGGGTGATTATCGCCCTTCCGCATTCAGGAAATTGGGATCATGCAGGAGCATATTTCTGCCATCAAGGAATTCCTCTTGTTACTGTTGCCGAAGTCCTTTCTGATCCTCGCCTTTTCAAGCGATTCTTAGATCATCGAACTCGAATGGGATTTGAGATTTTCGCCCTTGACTCGCGCGCCTTTGTGATGTGTCTGAAGCGGGCACATGAGAAGAAGTTGATTGCACTTGTCGCCGATCGCGATCTCTCTGATTCAGGTATTCCAGTTGAGTTCTTTGGCAAGAAGACGAAGATGCCAGCAGGTCCGGCTCTTCTGGCGATTCGATCTGGCAACCCTTTGGTTGTGGCTCATGTAAGTCAGAACGAGCGAGGAATTCATATCAATTTCACGCCAGTCGAAGTTCCTACATCAGGAACTGAAGAGGAACGCGTTATTGCAATTGTGAAGAATATTGCTGCAGAATTTCAAAAAGGTATTCACGAACACCCACAAGATTGGCACATGATGCAAAAGTTCTGGATTGAAGAAGGTCTCTACTCGTGACAATCGCTGCCAAGCGAATCGGAATCGTCTGTCCTTATGGTTGGGATACACCGGGAGGAGTCCAGGCGCACGTTCTGGATTTAGCGCAGTACTTAATCTCCCAAGGCCACTATGTTTCAGTGCTTGCTCCTACATCTAACGAAGATGAACTTCCTGACTTCGTTGTCAGTGCTGGTAAGCCAATATCTATTCCCTATAACGGAGCGGTAGCTCGAATCCTCTTTGGGCCAATAGCTTTCGCTCGAGTTCGCCAGTGGATAGCACAGGGAGATTTTGATCTTCTCCATCTCCACGAGCCTGCGATTCCATCCATATCTCTTCTCGCCTGCTTTGCAGCAGAAGGACCTATGGTGGGAACATTTCACGCCTCTGCAAAGCGCCAAAAGGCCATCTTTGCGATTGGTCCAATTCTTGAGCCAGTAATTGAGAAGCTCACTGCTCGCATTGCGGTCTCGGAGGCTGCGCGCGAAACACTTACCGAGCACCTTGAAACAGATGCAATAGTTGTTCCAAATGGCATTTACGCCCAGCGTTTATCAAAAGGCACGCATCGTCCAGAATGGGGTGGCAAGAGCATTGGTTTCATCGGACGTTATAAGGAGCCCCGCAAGGGATTGGCAGTACTGATTGAGGCCCTTCCTTCAATCATCAAGTCAATTCCGGATGTGAAAGTTATTGTGGCAGGACCCGGCGATAGCGAAACCTTCCTGAACGAGATTCCCGCATCATTGCAATCGCGCTTTACCTTTCTCGGTCGTGTGAGCGAGCAAGAGAAGGCCGATTTGCTCAAATCTGTTGCGGTCTATGTTGCACCCAATACCGGCGGTGAATCATTTGGAATTATCCTCGCAGAGGCCCTTGCTGGGGGAGCTGCGGTTATTGCAAGTGATATCCCTGCCTTCTCATCGCTGCTGGGTAACGGAAAGTATGGTGAGCTCTTTCAATCAGAGAATCCACAGTCTCTTTCTGACGCAACTATTTCATTGCTCAGCGATGAGGCTAAGCGAAATCAGATGCGCGATATAGGCCAGAGCTACGCTATGACATTCGATTGGTCTGAGGTTGCAGAACGTATTTATGATGTGTATGAGATGGCGATGAACGGTCTTGGTAAAGTTCGCTTGTCATCAGATAACCGAAGCTGGAGCAAGTTCATAGGAAAGAGTTCATGAATACGAATTTCATCTCTATTCTCTTTCTGATTGCCATTATTGCTTGGTACTTATCTTTCTTGGCAACTCGACTTGACCGTCTCCATCATCGCGTAGAGGCTTCTTGGGCAACATTAGATGGACTATTACAACGTAGAGCTGCCATTGCACTAGAAATTGCTCGATCCGAGATTGCAGATCCAGCCTCATCTCTTCTTCTTACCTTTGCAGCTCACCAAGCAAGAGATGCAAGCGTGAAGGATCGTTCGCAGGCTGAGATTGGTCTTGCAGGCGCTCTAGGTATCTTGTTAGAAAGTGCTGATTCAGTCGATGGCGGGCTCGAGAGAGATCTCTTGCGTGAGCTTGAAGAGCTCAATGAGAAGATTGCAATCGCAACAGCGCTTCACATCGAATCAGTCACGCGTACTCAAATGGTGAGGCGTAAGTGGGTCATTCGCGTCTTCCGATTAGCAGGTCATGCCCCATTGCCTGTGCTCTATGAATTTGAATCCGATGAAGCGTAGAAGCCCACTGGTATCGCTGGCAGGTCTCTTATCTGCTCTGATTGTTCTTCTCTCTGCCATGAATTACTTAGGCGTGACCTCAGTTGCCATTCCCTTTACTGGCGCTAGTGAAGTTCACTCATTCACAGGTGTTGAAGGAGTCGACGGACCTGTATTGATAGTTAAGTTAGATGATACAAAGTTTGCTCATCCTCAAGTAGGTCTTCGCGATGCAGACGTTGTTTATATCGAACAAGTTGAAGGCGGACTGACTCGTCTTGCTGCAGTATTTTCATCTAAGATTCCTGAAATCGTGGGGCCAATTCGCTCGGCACGAATTTCTGATATCGAGTTGATGGCTCAATATGGAAAAGTTGCCTTCGCTTACAGCGGCGCTCAATCAAAGCTGATGCCAGTTATCAATGGCGCAAATATCCACGATTCGGGGGCGATGAAATATGGCCCCACCTTCTATCTTGACGATGCCGCCCGAAGAGCTCCTTATGCGATGATGCTCAAAGCACGCGAACTCTTCACAAAGATCAATACCGAAAGAAGTGATATCGCCATCTCAAAGCCAATGGGGTGGATCTTTGGGGATGCACCTGAAGATATGCGCGCCTTTGAATCGGTACATATCTCCTGGCCAGCAAGTAGTTACGACGCGCAATGGTCTACACAAGAATCTCGATGGTTGCTCTCGCACAGTGGAACACCTAACTTCGATAACACTGGTTATCAATTGGGACCTAAGACGATGGTGATTCAGATGGTCTCGATTACGGATTCAATCTATAAAGATAAAGTTGGCGGAGTAACTCCATTCACCGCCACTGTGGGATCTGGACGCTGTTATCTCCTGCGCGATGGCGGGATGAAAGAGTGTCTCTGGGAGCGAAGCGATGAACTTGGAGGAACCGTCTTTACCGACTTGCTGGGCAACGAGGTCTCCTTTGATCAAGGGCAAATCTGGTTCGCTTTAGCCTCAAAAGAGCCTGTCTTTAAGGGTCTTGTTGGCCAAGGTGCGACTCCCACACCGACCAAGTAGACTGCGTGCTCTCTCAATCAATAAGGAGCAGCAATGAGCGAAGCAACAGGTACAGCACGCGTTAAGCGCGGAATGGCTGAGATGCTCAAGGGTGGCGTCATCATGGATGTCGTCAACGCAGAACAGGCCAAGATTGCTGAAGATGCCGGTGCTTGTGCTGTGATGGCTCTAGAGCGCGTACCTGCTGATATTCGCGCACAAGGCGGAGTCGCTCGAATGTCTGATCCAGATATGATCGAGAAGATTCAAGCTGCAGTATCTATCCCAGTCATGGCGAAGGTGCGCATCGGACATTTTGTGGAAGCTCAGATTATTGAGAGCCTTGCCGTTGACTACATCGACGAGTCAGAAGTCTTAACACCAACGGATTACGAAAACCATATTGATAAGTGGAAGTTCAAGGTTCCCTTCGTCTGTGGAGCAACAAATCTCGGAGAAGCCCTTCGCCGCATCAATGAAGGCGCTGCGATGATTCGCTCAAAGGGCGAGGCAGGCACAGGGGATGTCTCAAACGCAATGACTCACATGCGCACTATTGGAGGAGAGATCCGTCGACTCACCTCAATGCGCGAGGATGAACTCTATGTAGCAGCAAAAGAGATGCAAGCTCCTTTTGCTCTCGTTCAGGAAGTTGCTGCCACAGGAAAGCTTCCTGTCGTTCTCTTCACAGCAGGCGGCATTGCAACTCCAGCAGATGCAGCACTCATGATGCAGATGGGAGCAGACGGTGTCTTTATCGGTTCAGGCATCTTCAAGTCTGGCAACCCTGCCCAGCGTGCAGCAGCGTGTGTTAAGGCAACAACGTTCTTCGATGATCCAAAGGTTCTAGCAGAGGTATCTCGTGGTCTTGGTGATGCAATGGTGGGAATCAACGTTGCAGATATTCCGGTTCCACATCGCCTCGCCGAGCGCGGTTGGTAGTACTTCGCCACGCGTTATTGCGGTGAAGTCAATATGAAGGTCGGTGTGCTCGCTCTCCAAGGAGATTTTCGCGAACATATAGCTACATCGATATCTCTTGGCCACGATGCTATTGCGATTCGTCGCCCTCAAGAACTTCAAGCCATTGATGCACTCATTCTTCCTGGTGGGGAATCCACGACAATCGCCCACCTTGCAGCAAATTACGATCTCTTCGCTCCGATCCAAGATCGGATTCGCAACGGTCTTCCTGTCTATGGATCTTGCGCTGGAATGATTTTGCTTGCAGATCGAATTCTCGATGGCGCAGTAGGGCAGAAAACCTTCGGTGGTATCGATATGACGGTGCGACGAAATGCTTTCGGTCGCCAAATCGAATCCTTTGAAGGAGATCTCACCTTTGCAGGTAAGAACGTTCAAGCAGTCTTTATCCGTGCACCGTGGGTTGAGCAGCTCTCACCTTCGGTAGAGGTGCTCGCAACCGTGGATTCGCATCCCGTTGCAGTACGTCAGGGCAAGCTCCTTGCAACCAGTTTTCACCCTGAGTTGACCAGCGATGGCTCCGTGCACAGCTACTTTTTTGATGAGATCTGCGGGTAGACGCTACCCTTGCGCTCATTAGATATACCCGAAGTACATTCGGCTCGAGTTGTTTTGAGGTGATCCATGTCAGGCCATTCCAAGTGGGCTACGACAAAGCATAAGAAGGCTGTCATCGATAGCCGTCGCGCAAAGAATTTTGCCAAGCTCATTAAGGCAATTGAAGTTGCTGCCCGCAATGGTGGACCGGATATCGATGGAAACCCAACGCTCTTCGATGCGATTGCAAAGGCTAAGAAGAACTCGATGCCTGCTGACAATATTGAGCGCGCTGTTAAGCGCGGAGCAGGTCTTGAATCTGGTGGCGCCGATTGGCAGACGATTATGTATGAGGGCTATGGCCCAAACGGCGTTGCAATCATGATTGAGTGTTTATCAGATAACCGCAATCGCGCGGCTTCAGAAGTTCGCGTTGCTGTCACTCGCAATGGGGGAACGATGGCAGATCCGGGATCTGTCTCTTATCTCTTTAATCGCAAGGGTGTCATCATTGTCAGCAAGGATAAGGGTGCAACTGAAGATTCAATTCTTGAGGCAGCACTCGAGGCTGGGGTGGAAGAGGTCAATGACCTCGGAGAGTCATTTGAAGTTGTCTGTGAAGCATCAGATCTTGTTGCAGCTCGCACCGCGCTTCAGGTTGCCGGAATCGACTACGACTCAGCCGACTCATCATTTCTTCCCTCTATGACAATTCCATTGGATGCAGAGGGTGCTACTAAAGTCTTTGAGTTAATTGATGCAATTGAAGAGCTCGATGATGTGCAGAACGTTTATGCAAACTTCGATGTCTCAGATGAGGTAATGGCGAGCCTTTCGTAAGGCAGGTGCAGCAACGCCCTAAGCTTGCTTCATGGCGAGAATCATTATGGGCATCGACCCGGGTCTTACTCGCTGCGGAATTAGTGCAATCTCAGTTGCCGATGCAAGAACTATCTCGCTTGTAGATGTCGGTGTCATTCTCACGCCGTCTGACTCAGCACTTGAACAGCGCTTACTCGCTATAGAAAGCGGAATTCAGGAATGGATATCGCGAGTTAAGCCAGATGTAGTCGCAGTAGAACGTGTATTCGCTCAACATAATGTGCGCACAGTGATGGGAACTGCTCAAGCATCGGGCATCGCTTTGCTCGTTGCCACACGCGCAGGAATTCCAGTTGCTATGCACACTCCATCTGAAGTCAAAGCCTCTGTCACAGGCTCGGGAAGAGCAGGAAAGACTCAGGTTGCAGAGATGGTTGCACGAATCCTCAACCTTGAGACGATTCCTAAGCCGGTCGATGCAACAGACTCTCTCGCACTGGCCATCTGTCACGCATGGAGAGGTTCTGGTGATGCGCGAATCGCGAGCGCTTTGGCCGCCGAGAAAGATCGCCTTGCTAGACTCCGTAAATCATGATTTCCCAGTTAACCGGCACTATTCGACATCTGACCTCAGATAAGGCTGTCATCGAGGTTGGGGGAGTCGGTTATCTTCTTTCAATAACAGCTCGCACCTCGTCACATCTTTCAATGGGTGCATCACATACAGTCTTTACTTCACTTGTTGTGCGAGAAGATTCGATGAATCTCTTCGGATTTATTGATTCCACAGATCGCGATCTCTACGAAGTCCTTCAAACTGTTACAGGAATCGGTCCGAAAGTCGCATTGACAATTACTGGCGCACTCACGCCCGCCGATCTCGCAACAGCTGTTGCTCGCGAGGATTTAGCGACTATCGAGAAAATACCTGGAATAGGCAAGAAGGGCGCCCAGCGTTTAGTTCTAGAGCTAAAGGGAAAGATTCTTGCTCAGAGCCCATACGCCTCTTCCGTGCAACAGCATTCACCCGTGCGTGATCAACTCCTAGCTGCGCTGACAGGTTTGGGTTTCACGCCGAAAGAGTCTGATACCGCTATCAATTCAACCCTTGCTCATATCAATGAAAACGGTGGAGATAGCGATTCAATGGAACTCTCAGAACTTCTCCGCCTGACTCTACAGAGTGGTAAACGATGAGTGATCGAATAGTCGACCCCACGCTATCTTCATCTGGGAATGAGGAGAGCGCAGCCGAGCTGGCACTTCGTCCCAAGACACTCAGTGAGTTCGTTGGCCAACATCGTGTTCGTGATCAGTTAACTGTCTTATTGCAGGCGGCGAAGGCTCGCGGAGCCAGTGCAGATCACATTTTGCTATCCGGCCCTCCCGGTCTTGGAAAAACAACTTTAGCGATGATTCTTGCGGCCGAAATGGGCGCACCTATTCGAATCACAAGCGGACCAGCAATAACTCATGCAGGAGATTTAGCTGCAATTCTCTCCTCACTTGTTGAAGGCGAGATTCTCTTCCTTGACGAAATTCATCGACTCTCCAGGCCAGCAGAAGAGTTGCTCTATCTTGCAATGGAAGATTTCCGAGTTGATGTAATCGTGGGAAAGGGTCCGGGTGCAACATCTATACCTTTGCAACTTCCACATTTCACATTGGTAGGAGCAACAACTCGCTCCGGACTCTTGCCTTCGCCTTTACGTGATCGATTTGGTTTTACCGCTCACCTAGATTTCTACGAAAGTGAAGAGCTCGAGAGAGTGATTCAACGAAGCGCTTCGTTGTTATCGCTCTCTATTGATGGGGCTGCAGTTGCCGAGATTGCAGGTCGAGCTCGCGGTACACCTCGAATCGCAAACCGTTTACTTCGTCGAGTCCGTGATTTCGCCCAGGTAGCTGGCTCAGATCGACTTACACATAAACACGCACTCGATGCTCTCTCAATGTATGAAGTTGATGAGCTGGGCCTTGATCGCCTAGACCGTTCTGTTCTTGCCGCGTTGATTGAGAGATTTAGCGGTGGCCCTGTTGGTCTTTCTACCCTTGCCATCGCAGTGGGGGAAGAGACCGAAACTGTGGAATCTGTTGCCGAACCTTTCTTGGTGCGAAATGGCTTGATGGCCAGGACCCCTCGGGGTCGTGTAGCAACAGAGGCCGGGTATCGACATTTGGGAGTGACACCACCTGCTCAAAGTGGCACTCTTTTCGACAGCCCTACCGAGTAGCACCTAGACTCTGCCCCTATGTCGACACCCACAAAGAAAGCCAAGAGCACAGGACGCCCAGCGCGACCTCTCGCCTTGCTCGCCCTCATCATCGTAGGGCTCATCGTGACCTCACTCGTTTCGGGAGCGAAGGAGATCAGACTAGGTCTGGATCTTCGTGGAGGCACAAGCGTCACGCTGACGCCTCGCACCCCAGTTGATGGAACCGCGATTACAAATGAAGCTATTGATCAAGCTGTCGAAATTATTCGCCAGCGCGTTAACTCATTGGGAGTTGCAGAGTCTGAGGTCCGTAAAGAGGCAAGTAGTGGTGGTGTCACTAACGTTGTTGTCTCCATGCCGGGTGCCTCAGGAGATGAACTCATCGAAATTGTTGGACAGACAGCAGAACTTCGCTTCCGTCAGGTGCTTGCAACTGGCGCTGGTGTAGCAGGTTCAGGAAGTGATTCAGCCTCACCTGTTCAAGGTGTAAGTGACTTAACAAATATTCAGTTCGCCGCCCTCGATTGCTCATTAGAAGAGAATCGTTCTGTGGGTGCAAACGCCCCGGCAGAGCAGGCAACCCTTGCATGTGCTGAGGATGGAACTACTAAGTTCATCCTTGCTCCAGCTGAGGTTCTTGGTCGTCAGGTTGAAAAGGCTGAGTACGGAATGGACTCTCAATCAGGTACTCAATACATCGTCTCTCTGACTTTCAACGGTGAGGGTACGAAGGCATTTGGCGATCTCACCGCTCGTGTCACCTCACTACCATCACCGCAGAATCAAGTAGCAATTGTTCTCGACGGCGTTGTTATCTCTGCGCCATCCATTAACGAGGCAATCCCTGGTGGAAGCGCACAGATCACAGGTAACTTCACACAGGTTGAAGCAGCAAACCTTGCAAATGTACTCAAATACGGAGCACTTCCACTCACCTTTGATTTGGGTGAAGTTCTTC
Source organism: uncultured Candidatus Planktophila sp. (assembly GCA_964644425.1). Taxonomy (GTDB): domain Bacteria; phylum Actinomycetota; class Actinomycetes; order Nanopelagicales; family Nanopelagicaceae; genus Planktophila. The sequence goes on along the minus strand of CAZXVL010000001.1, from coordinate 76,971 downwards.
AGGTTTCGCCAACTCTGGGTTCTGAGCAGCTCGATGCTGGACTTCTTGCAGGAGCACTTGGCCTCCTCTTGGTCGTTCTCTTCTCTCTGATTTATTACAGAGCGCTCGGCCTCGTTACCGTTGGTTCCCTTGCTGTTGCGGGAGCTATTCTCTATCTCGTCTTCTTGGTTCTTGGTGAACTCATTGGATTTACTCTCACGCTTGCAGGTATCGCGGGCGCGATCGTATCCATCGGTATTACTGCGGATTCATTTATCGTCTATTTCGAGCGCGTTCGAGATGAGGCCCGCGAAGGTCGCACCATCCGCTCAGCCGTTGAATCTGGCTGGGCTCGTGCACGTCACACAATTATTATCGCCGACTTAGTATCGCTTTTGGCAGCGTTCATTCTTTATCAGTTCGCAGCTGGCGGAGTACGTGGGTTCGCAGTGGCACTCGGAATTACGACTCTGATTGATCTCTTGGTTGTATTCCTCTTTACAAAGCCACTTGTCTCCCTGCTTGCACGAATAAATTTCTTCAATTCGGGACATCCTGCATCCGGCTTTTCAGATAAGAGCATCGGTTTACATAAAGCTATCGTTACAGAAAGTGCGGAGGTTTAAGACAATGTCACGACTTTCAGGTTTCGGAGCACGTCTCTACTCAGGCGAGAAGTCCTTCAACATTATCGGCAATCGCAAACGATGGTATGGCCTCTCCTCAGTATTCCTTCTCATCTCAATTGCCGCTCTAGCAATTCAGGGCCTGCACCTTGGTATTGAATTCAAGGGAGGAGCTTCGTACTCCTTCGTGAAGGCAGGTGTCAGCGTTGAAGAGGCGCGCACCAGCGTTGTTGATTCGGGAGTCACTGGCGAAGTTATCGTTCAGCAGATTGGCGATGACAAGATCAGCATTCAGACAGGAACGTTAACTGAGACTCAGAAGAGTGCAGTAAAGAGCGCCCTTATTGAGGACTTTGATATCAAGAGTGAAGATATCAACGTGCAAATCATCGGCCCTTCTTGGGGTAAGGAGATAACCCAGAAGGCTCTATTGGGTCTTCTCGTCTTCCTCTTGGCTGTCGTGATCTTGTTGGCGATGGTCTTTGAACCGAAGATGGCATTGGCTGCAATTCTTGCAGTGGTTCACGACGTGTTCATCACAGTCGGTATCTACGCAGTTGTTGGATTCGATGTAACGCCTTCTACGGTGATTGGCTTCCTGACGATTCTTGGTTACTCGCTCTATGACACAGTTGTTGTCTTCGATAAGGTACGAGAGAACACGAAAAACATCGCAGCAACTGGAAAGAGCACATACTCTGATGCAGCAAACCTAGCTGTGAATCAGACAATTGTTCGCTCAATCAATACTTCTATTATCGCCCTCCTTCCAGTTGGTTCTATCCTCTTTGTTGGAGCTGGCCTTTTGGGTGCAGGAACACTCAAGGATCTCTCTCTCGCACTCTTTATCGGTCTTGCAGTGGGAACCTACTCATCAATCTTTATCGCTCCGCCATTCTTGGCACAGCTTCGCGAGCGTGAGCCAGCGATGATCGCACTTGCAAAGCGTGTAGCAGCTCGAGGAGTAGCTCCTGTGGCTGCTCACTCTGCTGTTGCAGCTGTTGCAGGTCGTGGTCCTCGTAATCAACCCAAGCGCAAGGGTCGCAAGTAACCCACACCTGCCATGGCTGATATCTCTCTGATTGACCCTTTACTGCGGTCTCTCAGAGAGCACTATGAAGTTATCGATGAAGAGCTGATTACTCGCGCCTTTGAGGTTGCAAATCAGGCTCACGCGGGTCAGTTGCGAAAGTCGGGCGAGGAGTACATCACTCATCCCGTCGCTGTCTCTGAAATTCTTGCCGAACTTGGATTGAACTCCACAACAATCATCGCCTCCCTTCTGCACGACACTGTTGAAGATACTCCCTATTCACTTGCTCAGCTTCGCTCCGATTTCGGAGATGAAATTGCCAATCTCGTGGACGGTGTTACGAAGTTGGATAAATTGACGTACGGTCCTACTGCAGAGGCAGAGACCGTTCGCAAGATGGTTATTGCAATGTCTCGGGATATCAGAGTTCTTGTTATCAAGCTCTGCGATCGCCTTCATAATGCTCGAACATGGGGTTATGTCTCCTCGGATTCTGCAGCTCGTAAAGCGCGTGAGACGCTCGATATTTACGCACCTTTGGCCCATCGCCTAGGAATGAATGCCATTAAGTGGGAGCTAGAAGATCTCAGCTTTGCCGTGATTGAGCCTAAGAAATTTGAAGAGATTACGCGCTTGGTAGCAGAGCGTTCTCCATCTCGCGATGCACTCACCTCAGAGGTAATTGGCGCTGTGGAGGAAGACCTGGCAAGGGATTCAATCTCTGCAACTGTTACTGGTCGAAAGAAGCACTTCTACTCTGTTTATCAAAAGATGGTTGTGCGAGGTCGAGACTTCAATGATATTTATGACCTGGTAGGCATACGCGTTCTCGTAAATGATGTGCGCGATTGCTATGCAGTCCTTGGATCTATCCATGCACGCTGGAGCCCAATCCCAGGACGCTTTAAAGATTACATAGCAATGCCTAAGTTCAATCTGTATCAATCTCTTCACACCACCGTAATTGGCCCCAACGGAAAAGCCATTGAGATTCAAATCCGTACCTACGACATGCATTCTCGTGCTGAGTTCGGTATTGCAGCGCATTGGAAGTACAAGCAAGGGGGAGAAGCACAGAGTTCTTCGCCTGAGATGCTCTGGTTACGCCAACTTCATGAATGGCAGAAGGAGACAGAGGATCCATCTGAATTCCTTGAGGCACTTCGCTTTGATTTGGGGTCACCAGAAGTTTTCGTTTTTACTCCTAAGGGCAGTGTGATTGCTCTACCTGGTGGTTCAACTCCTGTCGACTTTGCTTTTTCTGTTCATACAGATGTGGGTCTGCGCTGTGCCGGTGCCAAGGTAAATGGCCGTCTTGTCCCACTGGAGTCCAAGTTAGCAAATGGTGATGTTGTTGAAATCGTCACCAATAAGTCCGATACCGCAGGACCAAGCCGTGACTGGCTTAACTTTGTTAAGAGCCCTCGTGCGCGATCCAAGATCAAAGCATGGTTTAGCAAAGAGCGCCGAGAAGAGGCCATTGATGCTGGACGAGAGAGTATTGCTCGACAGATGCGCAAAGCAGGTCTTCCTTTGCAGAAGATCTTTGCTGGGCACGCCCTTCTAGAGCTTGCACATGATCTTCACTATGCAGATATCGATGCTCTCTATAGCGCTGTCGGTGATGGCCATGTTTCTGCAGCTTCGATTATTGATAAGTTGGTGCATTCGTTAGGCACGGAAGATTCTCATCCAGTGGCCTCAATTGAGAACATTCCCACCGAGAAACAAGTGGCAAAACGAACAAGTAGTGCGATCAAAGTTGAAGGCGTAGATGATGTTCTTGTAAAACTTGCTCGTTGCTGCACGCCGGTACCAGGTGATGCGATTATGGGCTTTATTACAAAGGGATCAGGCATCTCGGTTCATCGCGAGGATTGTCGCAACGCAGCAGATCTTGTTGAGCACCAAAAGGAGCGAGTGGTCAATGTATCCTGGCTTGCCGGCGCTGCAAGTATCTTCTTGGTCAATATTCAAATTGAAGCCCTCGACCGCGCTCGATTGCTTGCAGATGTGACAAGGACACTCTCAGAACAGCACGTGAACATTCTAAGCGCGGCTGTGAGCACCTCTAAAGATCGAGTAGCGATCTCCAAGTTCACATTTGAAATGGCAGATGCCACTCACTTAGATTCAGTACTTGCAGCTGTCCGCAACGTTGAAGGCGTATACGACGTATATAGAACCTAAGCTGAATTAGTTAAACTCAGCGAGAGACTTTTCAGCCTCAAGAAGCCATACCTTACGAGCAGCAGCGGATTCAGAAGCTTCCTTAGCTTTCTTTGCATTTCCTACAGCAGCAGCCTTCTCGGCCTGCTTCTCATAGTTGGCTATTGAGTCTGAAAGCTGCTTAACAACATCGGCAGCGCGCGCTTTAGCCGCCGGATCGCTCTTGCGCCACAGATCAGCTTCCGCGCTCTTAATTGCCTCTTCTACGGCAGCAACACGAGCATCGAGTGCGGCGCGCTTATCGCGATTTGTGATTCCGATCTTGCTCCACTCATTCATGAGCTCACGAAAAGCTGCCTTTGCGACCTTTACATCAGTAAATGGTAGGAGTGCTTCAATCTTTGGAAGCAACTCTTCGCGCTTAGCCAAGTTTGCCGACATGCTGACTTCGCGTTTTTCTAGGTCCGCATTTTTAGCTGCGAAGAATTGATCCTGTGCAGCCTTAAATCGATTCCATTGCTTAGTGTCATCGCTCTTCTTGCCACGTCCAGCAGCCTTCCATTGATCCATAAGAGCCTTATATCGACGAGCAGTTGCAACCCATTCTGTGCTAGTTGCAAGCTTCTCTGCTTCAAGGACGAGAGCCTCTTTCTCTGAAGAGACCTTCTCTGTGACTGCCTCTAGTTGTGAGAAGTGTGCGCGACGGCGCTTATCAAACTTATTTCGCGAAGCTGAAAATCGCTTCCAGAAATCTCCATCTACCTTCTTATCAAGGCGGGGAGCTGCCTTCCATTCATCTAGGAGAACCTTGAGACGATCTCCTGTTGCCTTCCAAGATTCAGAGAGAGCAAGGGATTCTGCCTCTGCCACAATCTTTTCTTTTTCGACAATGATCTGCTCACGGCGAGCGGCCTTGGCAGCAGCTTCACTTGCCTTCTTTGCTTCATAGGCCTCACGATGGCCTTCGATGAGAGGCTCAATCTGTTCCACAGATGCTGCGAGGGCTTCAAGGTTGCCTACTCCATTGAGTTCTGCCACTTGAGCGCGCAACTTCTTGACCGCTTCATATGCATCTTGTGGAACAACTGCTCCACTTGTGATGCGTGCTGCGGTAAGTGCCACCTCTGAAGCTAGGGCTTCAAATTTACGAACGAAGTATGCAAGTGCCTCTTCAGGACTCTTACCTGGGTATGAACCCACGGCCTTCTCACCATGAGAGGTACGAACATAGACAGTTCCATCATCTGCAACGCGACCAAACTGTGCAGGATCACCGATGAGGGCTGAGGCAGCGCTCAAGGCGGGAACATGTGTGTGTGCTAGCTCGGTTGGATTATGTGTCATGGTGAATCCTTTCAGCGCGTCGGCGGGGTGGCCTTCGTTATGCAGCGGTTGTAGGAAGTCAAAGGTACCCTGTCCCTCTTGCTCTCGTAAATTGGCCCTCTACCTATAGCTGAAAGGCGGCTTAATCGATGCTCGTACGCTCATTTGCGGCCCCCATGTTTGCCACTAACTGCTGGATTCTTGCTAGTGACCCAAGGAGCGAGTGCATCATTGTCGATCCAGGTATGCCCGATATCTCAGCCGAGATTGAGATGATCATCGAAGAAGAGGGGCTCAAGCCGGTTGCATCACTGATGACTCATGGCCATCTCGATCACACATTTTCCATTACGGCACTTGCTGATGGGTATGACATCCCCGCCTACATTCACAGTGAAGATCGACGATTCGTGGCAGATCCAGCTGGCATACATGGTCCGGCCTTTATCGAGACACTCTCTGGGATGAGCTTTTCAGAGCCTAAAGATTTGAGAAGCCTTCGCGAGGGCGAATCAATTGAAATCATCGGATTAAAGATACGAGCAATATATGCCCCTGGACATACAAAAGGCTCTCTCATGTTTATGGTCAACGAAGACACTTTGCTCAGTGGGGATGTGCTCTTTGCTGGTTCAATTGGACGCACCGACCTTCCAACGGGAAGTGCAAGTGATATGAAGAACTCATTGATCAAGAAAGTTCTTCCCTTAGACGATGAGGTCCGAGTATTGCCAGGACATGGTCCTGAGACGACCATTAAATATGAGCGAAAAACTAACCCTTATCTGAAAGAATTACAGTAGAAGGTAGGTTCTATGAAATTCGAGAAGATTCAAGCACCCAAGGGAGTACGCGAGTATCTCCCTCCTGAGTCAACCAGTTTTGAATGGGTCCGAGAGCAACTCATTACTCCGGCTAAGAGAGCTGGCTACCAGTTGATGGAACTTCCCGTTTTTGAAGATACTGCTCTCTTTAATCGCGGTGTAGGCGAATCCACAGATGTCGTCTCTAAAGAGATGTATACCTTCGAAGATCGCGGCGGAAGATCAATTACTTTGCGCCCAGAAGGAACGGCTGGAGTCATGCGCGCTGTTATTGAGTCCAATCTCGACCGAGGCCAACTTCCTGTAAAGGTTTTCTATTCAGGTCAATTCTTCCGCGCAGAGCGTCCACAGGCTGGTCGATATCGACAGTTCTATCAGGTGGGCATTGAAGCTATTGGAATCGATGATCCATCCCTAGACGCCGAGGTTATAGCGATTGCAGATCAAGGTTTTAAGAATTTGGGGTTAAAAAACTATCGATTAGAGATTACCTCCCTGGGAGATGCTCAATCTAGGGCGGCTCATCGAGTTGATCTGATGAAGTTCATTGCAACGCTAGATCTTGATGAGGCGACAAAGATGCGTGCGGATATAAATCCATTGCGCATCTTTGATGATAAGCGCCCTGAGATCCGAGAGCAGATGAGTAAGGCACCTCTCCTTCTTGACTATCTCTCTGATAACTCACGCAAGAATTTTGAATCGGTAAAGGGATACCTTGATGCTCTAGGTATTTCTTATGTAGTCAATCCTCGTATGGTTCGTGGTTTGGATTACTACACAGGGACCACTTTTGAATTTGTTCATGAAGGTCTCGGTGCTCAGTCGGGCATCGGTGGAGGTGGTCGATACGACGGCTTGATGGAGACGCTAGGTGGTCAATCTCTCTCAGGTATTGGATTTGGTCTCGGTGTTGACCGTGCATTACTTGCAGCAATTGCAGAAGAGAGCGTTCCACTCGCATCCTTTACATCGGATCTCTTCATCATTCCACTGGGGGATGAGAACAAAGGATTTGCTCTCTCACTTGCGCAAGATATCCGACGCGCAGGTAAGTCGGCTGAGATTGCCTTTGGGGATCGATCTCTCAAGGGAGCGATGAAGGGCGCTGATAAGAGCGGTGCTCGCTTTGTTGCAGTAATTGGAGATGAAGAGCGCGATAGCGGTCAATTAGAGCTCAAACGCATGAGCGATGGCACTGTTCTATCGGTTAAGATAGGCGAATTACTCTCAGTTTTAGAAAATTAAGGATAAGAGCCAATGCTACGCACACATGATGCAGGATCCCTTCGCGCCAAGGATGCTGGTACCTCTATCTCCCTAGCCGGTTGGGTCTCACGTCGACGCGATCATGGTGGTGTTGCATTTATCGATCTGCGTGATGGAACCGGTTCTGTACAGGTGGTGATCTCAGATGAGGCCCTTGCCGGATCGCTGCGAGCTGAATGGTGTCTTCAAATTAAGGGCAGTGTCCGTGTGCGCCCTGCAGGAAATGAGAATGCAAATATTCCTACCGGTGAGATCGAAGTTCTTGCTGAAGAAGTAATTGTTCTTAGTGAGTCCGCTCCTCTTCCATTTCCTATCGATTCAGGAAATGACGCTGAGATTAGTGAAGAGGTCCGTCTTCGTTATCGCTACTTAGATCTTCGTCGCGAGCGACCAGCTGCCAACCTGCGTCTGCGCTCTAAGGTGACCTCTGCAATCCGTCGTGTAATGGAGGAGCTCGACTTCCACGAGATTGAGACTCCTTATCTGACTCGTTCGACTCCTGAAGGAGCTCGTGACTTCCTTGTTCCTGTGCGTCTACAGCCAGGAAGTTGGTATGCACTTCCACAGTCACCACAGCTATTCAAGCAACTTTTAATGGTCGCTGGTATGGAGCGTTACTATCAGATTGCACGTTGTTTCCGTGATGAGGATTTCCGTGCAGACCGACAGCCAGAGTTCACTCAACTTGATATTGAGATGTCATTTATTGATCAAGCAGACATCTTGGCTGTTGCAGAACAAATTCTTGTAAAGATTTGGCGCGAATCTGTTGGATATGAGATTCCAACTCCGATTCGTCATATGACTTATGCCGATGCAATGGATAAGTATGGAAGCGATAAGCCTGACCTTCGCTTCGGTTATGAACTCGTTGAGGTAACTGATTTCTTTAAGCAGACACCTTTCCGCGTCTTCCAAGCTCCATATGTTGGTGCTGTTGTAATGCCTGGGGGAGCTGATACTCCTCGTCGCGAACTTGATGCGTGGCAAGATTGGGCCAAGGCTCGTGGTGCTAAGGGAATCGCCTACATCCTGGTCAATGAGGATGGCACCTTAGGTGGTCCTGTCTCAAAGAATATTTCAGAGAGCGAACAGAGCGGAATTGCAGCCCTGGTGGGTGCAAAGCCTGGAGATGCAATCTTCTTCGCAGCGGGAGAGCGTTCTGCTTCACAGCAACTTCTTGGTGCTGCACGCATTGAAATAGGTAAGCGTTGTGGATTGATTAATGAGGGAGCATGGGAGTTTCTGTGGGTTGTTGATGCTCCTATGTTTGAGCCCACAGATAATGGTGGATGGACAGCGGTGCATCACCCATTTACTGGACCAAAGCCAGAGTACGCATCGACATTTAAATCTGATCCAGCCTCAGCCCTTGCCTATGCATACGACATAGTTCTCAATGGAACCGAACTTGGTGGTGGATCGATTCGTATCCACGATCGCAATATCCAAAAGGATGTCTTCACAGTAATTGGCCTGACCGATGAGGAAGCGGCTAGTAAGTTTGGCTTCCTTCTTGAGGCCTTTAACTTTGGTCCGCCTCCACATGGAGGAATCGCTCTCGGTCTAGATCGCGTCTGCGCACTCTTGACCGGCTCAGATTCAATCCGAGAGGTCATTGCATTCCCAAAGACAGCTAGCGGTGGAGACCCACTCACAGGTGCTCCTACTCCAATTACACCTGCGCAACGCAAAGAGGCAGGTATCGATTGGACCGCTCCTAAGGAAGAGGTCAGGTAGGCTAGAAACATGACAGCCGGCGGAATTGCACTCATTATCTGCGCTCTCTCACTCTTTGTGATTGCAGCTGCGATCTCATACTCAGTTATTCGTCTAGGAAAGCTCATCGACGAGACATCGGCCTCATTGAAGGTCTTCACTGAAGAGACAGCTCCACTACTTGAAGAGTCAACTCGCACTCTTGAGCTCATCAATAGCCCCCTCGAGAGTTTTGCGCGCATCTCTAAAAATGTCGAAGATGTCACAACAAAGGTGTCTGAGGCGACTACAGATTTTATGGATAGAAATGGCGCTGCAGTAAAAGTTGCTGGGGCCCTCATCTCTGCTGCATCATCGAGCAAAGGTCGTAAATCAAAGAAGAAAGCTGAGTAATTTTCTCTCGTGCAATCCGCTGAAATTCGCTCGCGCTGGCTTCGTTTCTTTGAATCAGGAAACTCTCTCGGTCTCAATCACACCGTAGTTCCTTCAGCATCTTTAATTGCAGATGATCCAAATCTATTGCTCGTCAATGCTGGCATGGTTCCATTTAAGCCATACTTTCTTGGAGAGGTGACACCTCCTTACGATCGAGCAACTTCTGTTCAAAAATGTGTTCGCACCCTCGATATCGATGAAGTGGGAAAGACAACCCGCCATGCATCCTTCTTTCAGATGTGTGGCAACTTCTCTTTCGGCGATTACTTCAAAGAAGGTGCAATTACTCTTGCGTGGGAGTTGCTGACAAAGCCGATTTCAGAGGGTGGATACGGTTTTCCCGAGGATCGCCTCTGGGTGACTGTCTATCTCGATGATGACGAGGCTGAAGAGATCTGGCATAAGAAGATTGGCGTTCCACGTGAGCGTATCCAGCGTCGCGATATGGCCGATAACTTTTGGTCAATGGGTGTTCCTGGTCCATGTGGTCCCTGTTCAGAGATTTACTTTGATCGCGGCCCAGCTTACGGAGCAGATGGTGGCCCAATCGCAGATGAGAACCGTTACCTTGAAATCTGGAATCTCGTCTTTATGCAGAATGAACGAGGCGAAGGCGGCGGCAAAGATGGCTACCCAATCCTTGGTGAACTGCCAGCGAAAAGTATTGATACTGGACTTGGTCTAGAGCGCGCAGCGGCGCTCCTGCAGGGCGTTGAGAATATTTACGAGATTGATACAACAATGCAGATCCTCAATAAGGCAATGGATCTCTCTGGCGTTAAGTACGGTTCCTCTGAGAAAAGCGATGTCTCTCTCCGTGTTATTGCAGATCACGCTCGAACAGCGGCGATGTTGATTGGTGATGGAGTAACTCCGGGTAATGAAGGACGTGGCTATGTTCTCCGTCGAATGATGCGACGAACAATTCGAAATATGCGCCTTTTAGGTACTAATGAGAATGTCATGCATGAGCTCACAACCGCAGCGATAGGTGCGATGGGACCTCAGTATCCCGAGCTTGTCTCTGATTCAAAGCGAATCCTCTCTGTGGCCACATCAGAAGAAGAGTCATTCCTGCAAACACTAAAATCAGGAACGCAGATTTTCGACCTCGCTGCAACGACTCTAAAGGCTGAGAAGAAGAGCACGCTTTCAGGCGATGAAGTATTTAAGCTCCATGACACATATGGCTTCCCATTTGATCTCACCCTCGAAATGGCCCGTGAAGAAGGGCTCGAAGTCGATGAAGATGGCTTCCGCCGTCTTATGAAGGAACAGCGCGATCGCGCGAAAGCAGATGCCAAGGCGAAGAAGTCTGGACACACGGATCTGACTGAGTATCGCAAGATCGCCGACGAAAAAGGCGGCACAAACTTCATTGGTTATACAAACATTGAAAGTGAATCTGCCGTCAACGGAATCTTGCTTGATGGCCTCTCCGTTTCATCTGCGACAGAGGGCGATGATGTTGAGATTATTCTTGACTCAACGCCATTCTATGCAGAAGGTGGTGGGCAGTTAGCAGACGGTGGTCGTATTACATTGGCCAATGGCGCAATTATTGATATCTCAGATGTGCAGTCACCGGTTAAGGGACTTTCAGTTCACCGTGGTCGAGTCATCGCCGGTGAAGTCGTTGTGGGCTCGCGAGCTCATGCAGTTATTGATAGTCAGCGTCGCGATGCGATTTCACGCGCTCACACTGCCACACATATGGTTCACAAAGCATTTCGTGAAATCCTAGGCGAGACAGCAACACAGGCAGGCTCTGAGAATTCACCAGGACGTTTCCGTTTTGATTTCCCTTCAACGGGGGCTGTATCTGAAGGAGTCTTGAGTGAGGTTGAAGGTCGTGTTAATGCACTTCTTCTCAACAATCTCGCAGTTACCGCCGAAGTAATGACTCAGGATGCGGCAAAGAAGATTGGCGCAATGGCGCTCTTTGGTGAGAAGTATGGCGATCAGGTTCGAGTAGTCAGTGTGGGAGATTGGGCACGTGAGCTTTGCGGTGGAACACACGTTGCAAATTCTGGGCAGCTCGGTGTTGTGAAATTACTTGGCGAGTCATCAATTGGCGCAGGAGTCCGACGAGTTGAAGCACTTGTTGGTGCTGATGCATATAGTTTCCTCGCGCGTGAGCATATTCTTCTCAATCAATTAACCACTCTCATCAAGGGCTCCCGCGTTGAAGAGCTTCCAGAGCGCATAGCTGGTCTCATAGATCGCATTAGAGAGGTAGAGAAGGAGCTTGCAGAGGTTCGTTCTGCTCAGGCGCTAGCAGGTGTTGACTCACTCGCTGCTAAATCTGTTGCAATCGGTGAAATTTCATTTATCGGTGCTGTGCTTGCAGATGGAGTTTCAGGTGATGACCTTCGCAAGATTGCAATGGAGCTTCGCAATCGGGCAAGTAACTCTGTCATCGCTCTCATTAGTTCTGTCGAAGGTAAGCCTGTACTTGTTGCAGCTGCGAGTGATGGTGCACGTTCACTAGGAGTTAAAGCTGGAGCTCTCGTCAAGGTCGGTTCAACGATTCTTGGCGGTGGTGGTGGCGGTAAGGATGATTTCGCTCAAGGCGGAGGAAGTGATTCCTCGCGCTCACAAGAGGCAATCTCAGCGATTGCTAGTGCACTGACCGGAAAGTAGATGAGCACTCATCAACGGCGGGGGAGACGGCTCGCCTTTGATTACGGCGATGTTCGCATTGGGGTTGCGGTGTGTGATCCGGATGCAATTTTGGCAACACCTCTTCCGTTCATTCATTCGGGTAGTCCGCGAAGAAATCGTGAGATCCTGGCACTCATCGCTGAGTATGAACCAGTGCTGATCTATATTGGCCTTCCTGCTCATATGAGTGGCGAACTTGGTGAAGCAGCTGAGAAAGTTGAACTCTTCATTTCGCAACTTCAAGAGATATCTAAAATCCCATTAAAGAGAATAGATGAACGTCTAAGCACCGTCTCTGCCGCTGCCACCTTGAGAAGTGCTGGCAAGAGCGCTAAGGATTCCAAGAATTTGATTGACTCGATGGCTGCTGTTGCAATACTTGAAGCAGGGCTCCGTCATGAAGATTAGTCGAGAGAATTTACGTGGGCTTTCTGGGGTTTTTCTAGCTATAGCAATTATCGCTCTTCTAGATTTTGCCAGACCGACAACATCGTCTGCTCCAGACTATTCATGTGATAGCTCTGGGCAGTCAGAGGTTATTGTTTCTATCGCCTCTGGTCAGAGCGGTTCTGCTATCGCGCAATCACTTGCAAAGCTCGGTGTCATCAAGTCATCTGAGTCATTCTTTCGCGTGGCAGTTTCAGATCCTCGTTCAGCATCAATTGCACCCGGCAACCACAGAGTATCTACAGGAATTTGCGCCAAAGTAGCCCTTGATCAGCTCCTTGATTCCAAGCGCATTACAAATCTTCTCGCGATCAATGATGGTGAGTGGATTAGTGAGATTAAGGTAAAAATGCAGAGAGCTGGTTATGCTCGTTCTGATATTGAGAGTGCCTTTAAGAGTGTTGATCTACCTGAGGGATACACCTCTTTGGAAGGCCTGCTATTTCCTGCTCATTACAGCTTTGACTCATCGACTGCTATCTCGAAAGTTCTTGCAACTATCATCGATCGATCGCTCAGTGAGATTGCGAAGGCAGGCATCGATCGCCCGGTCGATGGATTCTCACCGCAGCAGTTGCTGATAATTGCCTCTCTCATTCAAGCTGAAGGAGATTTAAACGACTACACAAGAATCTCTCAGGTGGTGCGAAACCGTCTGCGAATCGGTATGCCCCTTCAGTTTGATTCAACCGTTCACTACATCAAGGGCTCCAGAGGTTCGGTCTTTCTCTCAACCAAGTCAACATTTATAGATTCTGCCTATAACACTTATCGACGCTATGGCCTTCCCCCTGGGCCAATTAATAATCCAGGTCTTGCTGCTATGAAGGCAGCCGCTAATCCAATGCCGGGTGATTGGCTCTTCTTTATCACGGTCAGCCCTGGTGATACTCGATTTACGAGCAAGATAGAAGAATTCAATGCGTGGAAAGTTCTATATAAAAAGAATCTTGCGGCAGGTAAATTTGAGAGTGGGAAGTAGATATCAATGATTAAAGGCGCAGTTCTGGGCTCTCCGGTCTCACATTCCCTCTCTCCATTGCTACATAGATCTGCATTTGAGTTTCTCAAAGTAGATGGTGAATACGAGCGACAAGAAGTTCTTCTTGGCGATTTCAAGAGCTTCTTCTCAGCCCAGGAAAGTATCTATGACTATTTCTCCATCACTATGCCGCTCAAAGAAGAGGCCCTCTCACTCGATGTTGAGGTGGACCCATTAGCAAAGCGGGTTAACTCAGCAAACACTGCCTATAAGAGAGATGGTCAATGGAGATTAACAACCACCGATGGAGCTGGTCTAGTCGAAGCACTTCACGCAAAGGGATACGATCATTTTGATTCTGTACTGATTCTTGGTGCAGGAGGAACAGCTCGATCAATAGTGGGATCACTTGACCCAATTTCGAAGAGCATCTCTGTCCTTGGTAGAAGTAGCGTTCGCCGAGATGAAATAGAGTCGGTTGTGTCACGGGCTAATTTTGAATATTTGAGGTGGAATGAAGATCCATCTCTGCATCAATACGATCTAGTGGTAAATACAACTCCAGCTGGCGCAGCTGATCTTCTCTCTGACTCACTCTTTGGCCGTAGGTGCAATCTTCTTTTCGACGTCATCTATAAACCGTGGCCCACAGTATTGGCCTCTCGATGGTCAGACAGCGGCGGCACTGTTATCAATGGCCTTGAGATGCTGCTGTATCAGGGTTTGCAGCAATTGGAACTAGTTCTTGATCGTCCGTTGGATCACCAAGCACTTGCAACTCATTTACGCCCCATTCTTATGCAGGCTAGCAAGTAATCCACAACGTCGATTACCTCGTTCAAATCTTCGAATTACGATGGCTGAATGAGAATTCTCTTTATAGCATCGTGCCTATATATCTGCGTTCAGGACCTTCGGAAACAGATCATCTCTCATCGCAGTCTGACATTGTTTGCAGCAATTTCAATCTTTCTCTTCTCCCCAACGTCAATATCGTCAGTGCTCATCGCCCTTGCCTGCCTTGTCCTGCTCACCGTCACAACAGATATTGGGGGTGGAGATGTAAAACTGATCGCCGTTCTTATTCTGTCTCAAGGCAGTACTTGGATTCGACCCCAGAGCATACCTATTGCCCTATTGTCTGCAGTGGCGCTGATGCTCTGGCCTTTCCTGACTAATCGGAGGATGCCCGCACGAGTTCCATTAGCCCCTGTAATTCTGACTCCGATGGCTCTCTACTATCTCGCAATATGAACGGTCTTTAATCTCTCACCCATCTCTCTTTGAAATCTGCCACAATAGCCTCATGCGTTGGATAACAGCTGGTGAATCTCATGGCCCTGCACTCTCAGCAATAGTTGAGGGCATGCCGGCACATATTCAGGTTTCAACAGCTGATATCGATTACCACCTGGCCAGACGTCGACTCGGTACTGGTCGTGGTGCGCGACAGAATTTTGAAGCAGATAAAGTTTCGATTCTCGGTGGAATCCGTCTTGGTCTATCACAAGGCGGTCCCATCTCAATTCAGGTTGGCAATAGCGAATGGCCTAAGTGGGAGAAGGTAATGTCGCCCGATCCTTTGCCAATGGATGAGATCAAGGATTTAGCCCGCAACGCACCACTTACTCGCCCAAGGCCGGGTCACGCTGATCTAGTGGGCATGCAAAAGTATGATTTTGATGATGCTCGAGCCATTCTCGAGCGTGCTAGCGCACGTGAGACCGCGGCTCGAGTGGCGCTAGGTGCTATTGCTCGCGCTTTTCTTCAGCAAAGTGTTGGAATTGAAATCTTGAGCCATGTGACTTCTATCGGTGGCATTTCTATCCCTGAAAATCTTCCTCTTCCCACACCTGCCGATATGAAACGAGTGGATGGTGATCCGGTTCGTTGCGCATATCCAGAATTTTCAACTGCAATGGTTGCAGAGATCGAAGCGGCTCATAAAGATGGAGATACGTTGGGTGGTGTTTGTGAAATTCTCGCCTACAACCTTCCTCCAGGTCTTGGTTCTCATGTCCATTGGGATCGCCGACTCGATGCACGTTTAGCTGGTGCAATGATGGGAATCCAAGCAATCAAGGGTGTGGCACTGGGAGATGGGTTCACTTCGGCAACTCGCCGCGGTTCCGTTGCTCATGATGAGATTGAGCGAGGCTCAGATGGTTCGATCGTGCGTAGAACTGATCGCGCAGGTGGCACTGAAGGTGGAATGTCCAATGGAGAGGTTCTGCGAATCTCTATCGCCATGAAACCAATTTCAACTGTCCCCAAGGCATTGGACACAATTGATGTCGCAACAGGTGAGGCTGCAAAGGCGATCAATCAACGCAGTGATGTCTGTGCAGTCCCTGCTGCCGGAGTTGTTGGGGAGGCCATGGCAGCTCTTGTTCTAGCTGAAGCGGTACTCGAGAAATTTGGTGGCGACTCTGTTGCTGAAACTCGTCGCAATTACCTGTCCTATATCGAAAACCTTCGTTTTTAGTATCAACTATGGCGCCACGTATTGTGTTGATAGGACCAATGGGGTCCGGTAAATCAACTATTGGTTCAGCTCTTGCAAGGTCTATGGACTGTCAGTTTCGTGACACAGATGAGATGGTCGTCTCGCAGACAGGTAGATCCATCTCCGATATTTTTATTGAAGATGGAGAAGAAGCTTTTCGTGCTCTAGAAAAGATCGCCCTTCGGATAGCCCTTCTAGAAGATGGGGCAATTCTCGCCCTGGGTGGTGGAGCGTGCCTTTCATTTGATGCTCAATCTGCACTCAAGGCATCGGGTTCCTATATCGTCTATCTGAAAATTTCACTCTCAGAGGTTTCGTCGCGCGTTGGCTTTAATCGAGATCGCCCACTTTTACTTGGAAGCCCCCGCGCACAATGGCAGAACCTTATGAATGATCGAGCACCAATCTATGAGAGTCTTGCAACCTTTGTAGTCGATGTTGATGGAAGAAGTGTTGAGGAGATAACTCAAGAGGTTGCCATAGCATTTGAGTTAAGGCAAAGAGGAGCAGTCAATGGCTGAGGTAAAGGTTCAAGCTGAGCGCGAATACACAGTCAAAATCGCCGGAGATTGGCGAGGAGATCTTTCCCCTTTTCTGCGTGAGCGTTCCCGAGTTGCGGTAATTCAATCAGCGGCGATGAAAGGACTCATCCCTGCAGTTACTAGCACTCATGGAGAGGTGACTGCGATAGAAATCCCTGATGGTGAGGCTGGCAAAACCGCGCAGGTATCCCAGTTCATCTGGTCGAAGTTGGCAGAGCAAGGATTTACGCGAAGTGATTTGATCGTAGCAATCGGCGGCGGAACGGTTACGGACTTAGCTGGATTTGCAGCGGCAACAATGCTTCGAGGAATCGATTGGGTTGCGGTGCCTACAACACTTGCAGGAATGGTAGATGCATCGGTGGGTGGCAAGACAGGGATTAACTCACCATACGGCAAGAATCTCATTGGAGCCTTTCATTCTCCTATCGCTGTTCTCATCGATCATAACTGGCTCCCCACACTCAGTGATCGCGATTTTGCCGCTGGGCTAGCCGAAGTGGTCAAATGTGGATTTATCTCTGACCCGGAGATTCTTACTCTCTTGGAAGAGAGGTCAATCGGTCAACTTCGAAGCGATAGTCAGCGAACTACAGAGCTCATCGAACGTTCAGTACGAGTCAAGGCATCGGTAGTATCGGAGGACTTTAAGGAGTCTCATCTTCGCGAGATTCTCAATTACGGACACACTTTCGGTCACGCTATTGAAAGAGTCTCCGATTACGCCATTCGTCATGGTGAAGCGGTGTCAATTGGAATGATTTACATCGCAGAACTCGCTCACTCAAGGGGCCTCATCGATAGTGAACTCCTTGCACGTCATCGCTCTATCCTGCGCTCACTCAATCTGCCGATTTCTTTGGGCGAGATTGCTGGGGCGCGAAATTGGGATGCGTTGCGTGCTGCAATATCTCTCGATAAGAAGAACCGTGGAGATGAAGTTCGTTTCGTTGCACTCGATGGCCTGGCTTCCTGTACTCGTTTAGATGGTGTCACTGAGGCTGAACTACAGGGTGCATATGAGAAGGTTCTCTCATGAAGGTTCTGATAATCAATGGCCCTAATCTCTCTCGATTAGATATTCGCGATTCTTCAATCTACGGCGATCTCAATTATGCAGAGCTCGTGGAATTTATAACCGATGCTGCCGCACGAAATGGCTTTGAAGCAGATATTCGTCAAAGCAATGATGAGGCAACGATCATCGGGTGGCTACATGAGGCGGCAGATTTAAATCTTCCCGTTGTTATCAATCCCGCAGCCTTCACCCATTACAGCTATGCAATCAGAGATGCAGCAGAGATGGTCAAAAGCCCCCTCATCGAAGTGCACCTGTCTAATCCGTTATCTCGCGAGGAGTTCCGCCACACATCTGTAATTTCTGGGGTTGCGAATGGAACTATCGGAGGATTTGGACCTCATTCCTATGAATTAGCCCTCATCGCCCTCGCAAAGTTAGTGGCATAAAGGCTCCGCTTTATAGTTTCATCGCTTCCTTGATGTAAACTCCCACATCTATTGCGCTTCGAGGTACGAGGCGAGATGAACTGGAGTTACGATGGCAACCACAAATGATCTTAAGAATGGCATGGTCCTAGATATTGAGGGTCAGCTCTGGACCGTCGTTGAGTTCCAGCATGTTAAGCCTGGCAAGGGCCCAGCATTTGTTCGCACCAAGTTGAAGCAGGTTATGACCGGCAAAGTTGTCGATAAGACTTTCAATGCTGGCGTTAAAGTTGAGACTGCTGTTGTCGAAAAGCGAGAGATGACATTCCTCTATAAAGAGGGTGATGATTTCGTCTTTATGGATGACGTGAACTTTGATCAGATGACCATCTCCGAGGCAACTGTGGGAGATGCATCTGACTATATGCTCGAGAACACAGGAGCAATTGTGGCAATCCATGAAGGCAATCCACTCTTCATTGAACTTCCTGCATCTGTTGCCCTCAAGATTACTTATACAGAGCCAGGTCTTCAGGGAGACCGTTCTTCTGGTGGCACAAAGCCAGCGACAGTGGAGACTGGAATCCAGATTCAGGTGCCTCTCTTCATTAAACAAGATGAGATAGTTCTTGTGGACACCCGAGATGGTTCATATCTCGGTCGCGCGAATTAATTGTCCGCTCGAAGCAAGGCGCGCAAGCAGGCGCTAGATCTCCTATACGAAGCAGATATTCGCTCGACAAGTGCTGCCGTAATCCTGGAAAGTCGTATCATCGATGAGAGCGACGTTGAAGCTCGCCCAATTCGTGATTTCACTCGTGAGCTCATCGCAGGTGTAACGTCTAATCAGCGAAAGATTGATGAGTTAATCACCACTTACGCTCAAGGTTGGGATATGGATCGTTTAGCTGCCGTTGATCGAAATATCTTGCGTCTTGGAATCTATGAAATCGTATGGAGTGATGACCTTGCCGATTCAATTGCCATCGATGAAGCTCTCACATTAGCCAAGGATCTCTCAACAGATGATTCTGCCTCCTTTATTCATGGTCTTCTCGGAAAGATTGCATCGATAAAAGAGAGCATTGCTCGTTAAGCGTTAAGTAGTAGCTTCCTTTCGCTCAATTCTTTTTCAAGCTCTTCTGTGCCAAATGCGAGAATGTGCGTGGCGATTGCTCTATCTGAATCCCTGATGGTCAAGAACTCGCCAGCCCAATCATTTCGTTCTGCAGCTATGGCTCTCACCAGACTAATCATCGAGAGTATACGAGGGTTCTGATCTTTGATTTCAAGTACTTTTCGAATCTGACGTAGGTCAAAAATCCACCGACTCTTCTGACTCTTCTCATTGCCTGCGTCGAAGAAGTAGCTCATTGGAACGTCATAGAAGGCGCTGATTCTTTCCAGGCGTGCCAGGGAGATAGCGCGAGTGCCTCTCTCATAGGCACCAAGAACAACAGATTTAAACTCACCGGCGGAGGCCTTCTCAATCTGATTGAGCGTCAGCCCCTTAATCTTGCGCAACTTGCGTAACTTCTGAGCACATTGTTGATCGATATCCATTGTCATCGCCTTTCTTCCAGTCACATACCCAAAAAGCGAGGGTACTCAGCTGCGACATGCGGCGTTTCCTTGGCTCCACAGGGACCCACAGGGGAGTGGTAGTATCGGCCCCACGTTCCTTTAACGACCTGTCCAGAGAGGCAGGAAAGGAGATTGACATGGGCGTAGCCTTATCCAGCGCAGATATTCAACGCGCTATCACTCGCATCTCACATGAGATCCTTGAGAAGAATCCAGATCCTTCCTCATTTACCATCTTAGGCATCCCCACCCGTGGAGCCGATCTAGCGGCAAGAATCGCAGGCTGCATCTCCGAGCTTTCCTCCATAAAGATTGCATCAGGAACTCTCGATGTCACCCTTCACCGAGATGACCTGCGAACCCGTGCGCCTCGCCCTTTGATGCAGACTCATATACCTGATGGTGGAGTTGAAGGTCGAACAGTGATCTTGGTCGATGATGTTCTCTTTTCTGGTCGTACAGTTCGCAGCGCCCTCGACGCCCTAGGTGAGATTGGCCGCCCCTCTCGTGTTCAGCTCGCAGTGTTGGTAGATAGAGGCCATAGAGAACTTCCCATTCGTGCAGATTATGTTGGCAAGAACCTTCCGACCTCCCTGTCGGAGAAGGTGCAGGTCGCATTGGTTGAGCGCGATGGCCATGATGAAGTAACTATCGAAGCCGCCTCTGTCGAATCGGGGGAGAGAAAATGAAGCACTTGCTCTCCATCAACGATATCTCGAGAGATTTCGCGATTACGATACTAGATACTGCAGTAGAGATGGCTAAAGTTTCAGAGGGAGCAGTGAAGAAGTTGCCCACTCTGAGGGGAAAGACAGTTGTCAATCTCTTCGCAGAGGATTCAACTCGCACACGTATCTCATTTGAAGCTGCTGCAAAGCGACTCTCAGCAGATGTTATTAACTTCAGCGCTAAAGGTTCAAGCATCAGCAAAGGCGAGTCACTCAAGGACACGGCGCAAACTTTGCAGGCACTCGGTGCTGATGCCGTGATTATTCGCCATCCAGCCTCAGGTGCTGCACATCAATTAGCTCAAGGTCGCTGGATTAATGGAACAGTGATTAATGCTGGAGATGGAACCCATGAGCATCCAAGTCAAGCTCTACTTGATTCATTCACAATCCGAAAGCATCTCAAGGATGGACATGGCGATCTCTTTGGTGTGAGAGTTGCAATCGTAGGTGACATTTTGCATTCTCGAGTTGCACGTTCTAATGTGTTATTGCTCAAGAAACTCGGTGCCACAGTCGTTCTTGTTGCGCCACCAACTTTGCTTCCATACGCCGTAGAACAGTGGGGCGTGGAGATCTCCTTTGATCTCGATCAGACTTTGCCAACAGTTGATGCGGTCATCATGCTGCGAATTCAGTTGGAACGAATGAGCGATCTCTACTTTCCTAGTGCCCAGGAGTACTCAGCGCTTTTTGGGATAAACAGCGAACGTCAGGCAAAAATGCAGAGCCATGCAATTGTGATGCATCCAGGCCCTATGAATAGAGGTCTTGAGATTACAGCTGAAGTTGCAGATAGTCCGCAATCTGTGGTGGTTGAACAAGTAGCAAATGGAGTTTCGATTCGAATGGCGATTCTCTATCTCTTTATTGCTGGTAGCCAAGGGGGTACAGAGTGAGTCAGAAGATTCATATTAAGGGAGCATCTCTGGCAGACGGAACAACTGTCGATATTGCTATCGAAAATGGTCTGATTTCGGCCATGGGTGAATCACTCGCCCTTGATGGAGCAGAAGTTATTAAGGCCTCTGGATTAAAGGCACTTCCTGGATTCGTAGATCTTCATACTCATCTGCGCGAACCGGGACGCGAGAACTCAGAGACCATTGCAACTGGTTCACTTGCAGCAGCGCGCGGGGGATATGTTGCAGTCAGTGCGATGGCAAACACACTTCCCGTTGCAGACACTTCGGCGATAGTTGAGCAGGTGGCATCGATAGGAAAGAGTGTGGGCCTTGTAGATGTCTTTCCAGTTGGGGCGGTAACCAAAGGGTTAGAGGGCAATGAGCTAGCAGATTTGGGATCGATGGCTCATTCCAAGGCCCGTGTTCGAGTCTTTAGTGATGACGGAGTGTGCGTCTCTGATCCTTTATTGATGAGACGCGCGCTCGAGTATGTAAAGCAGTTCGATGGCGTCATCGCTCAGCATGCTCAAGATCCTCGCTTAACGGAAGATTCTCAGATGAATGAAGGAGTTATTTCTTCAACTCTAGGCTTAAAAGGTTGGCCTTCTGTTGCTGAAGAGTCAATCATTGCAAGAGATATTCTTCTAGCAAATACAGTAGGTGCGAAATTGCATATCTGCCACGTTACAACTCGTGGTGGCGTGGAGATTATTCGCTGGGCCAAAGCTCAGGGAATGTCAGTGACTGCTGAAGTAACCCCTCATCACCTCTTGCTCACTGACGAGACGGCTTCGAGCTATGACCCGATATTTAAGGTAAATCCTCCTTTGCGCACACAAAGTGATGTCGATGCTCTTCGTGATGGACTCGCAGATGGAACAATCGACATTATTGGCACAGATCACGCGCCACACCCAGTGGAGAGCAAAGAGTGCGAATGGGCGAACGCAGCTTTTGGCATGGTGGGACTTGAGACGGCTTTTTCGATTCTCTACTCAACAATGATTAAGAGCGGAAGAATCTCGTGGCAACGTGCAGCAGAAGTTATGAGTATTTCTCCTGCTCGAATTGCTGGGTATAAAAATCATGGTCACGCCCTTGTCGTGGGTGCACCAGCACACATCACGCTCATAGATGAGAGCGCTTCATGGACCGTTGACAGAGCCGCCCTTGCCTCAAAGAGTAAGAACACCCCTTTCCACGGTATGACCTTCGACTCACTCGTGGTGGCAACTATCTTCAATGGCACTATTACCCATAAGGTCGGTATCTGATGAGCAAAGCATTCTTCGTACTCGATGATGGACGTATCTTTGAAGGGCGTTCCTGGGGGGCGCGTGGAAAGAGCTTCGGAGAAGCGGTCTTCCAGACCGGCATGACGGGCTACCAAGAGACCCTTACCGACCCGTCTTACCACCAGCAAATTGTTGTGATGACAGCGCCTCATATTGGAAATACCGGCGTTAATTTTGAGGATAACGAATCTTCAAAGATATGGGTCTCAGGATTTGTTGTGCGCAATCCGTCTTCGCTGACTAGTAATTGGCGTGCTAATGGCGATCTTGAGGCGGAACTGATCAAGCAATCAGTTGTGGGTATCTCCGGTGTCGATACTCGGGCGATTACCCGCCACCTTCGTGATCGAGGAGCCATGCGCGTGGGTATCTTCTCTGACACAGAACTCACACGTGAAGAGATGGTTGTTGAAGTTCGAAAGCAATCACAGATGACTGGTGCCTATCTCTGCGCCGATGTCTCCACGGATAACCCCTACGTCGTCAACGCGATAGGTCAGAAAAAGTTCACAGTTGTTGCTTTGGATCTAGGAATAAAGGCGGCAACTCCTCGCAATATGGCTCAGCGAGGTATCGAAGTTCATGTCCTTCCATATAACTCTACTTTGGAAGAGATACTTGCCCTCTCTCCAGATGGAGTCTTCCTTTCTAATGGTCCAGGCGACCCGTCCTCCATGACAGAAACCGTTGCTCTGGTAAGAGATATCTTGATTGAAGAGATTCCAATTTTCGGTATCTGTTTTGGACATCAGATTTTGGGCCGCGCTCTGGGATTTGAAACATATAAGCTGCAGTTCGGACATCGCGGAATCAATCAGCCGGTCCTTGATCGCACTAGCGGTAAAGTCGAGATAACTGCACACAACCATGGTTTTGCTCTAGCTGCGCCTACCGATTCGACTTTCTCCACCGTCTTTGGTCCGGGCCATGTCACACATATTTGTCTCAATGATGGCGTTGTTGAAGGGCTTGAACTATTAGAACGTGGTGCATTTAGCGTTCAATATCACCCGGAAGCAGCTGCAGGTCCCCATGATGCAAGTTATCTTTTTGATCGCTTCATCGACGTCATGACTCAATATCCACGAAAGAAGGTGGGTGCATAATGGCTCTCGATACCTCATTAAGAAGTATTCTGGTAATTGGTTCAGGTCCGATTGTTATTGGCCAGGCTTGCGAATTCGATTACTCTGGCACCCAGGCTTGCCGTGTTCTTAAGGCAGAGGGAATCCGAGTCATACTCGTGAATTCAAACCCCGCCACAATTATGACCGACCCTGAATTTGCTGATGCAACCTATATTGAACCGATTACACCTGAGTTCATTGAGCGAATCATCATCAAGGAGAAGCCAGATGCCGTGTTGGCGACGCTAGGTGGTCAGACTGCCCTCAACGCTGCCATGGGTCTTCATGAAGCAGGAATTCTTCAGCGCCATAATGTGAAATTGATTGGCGCTGATGTCCAAGCGATTCAGCGGGGAGAAAATAGAGAGCTTTTTCGAGCAATAGTTGAAAAGGTCGGGGGAGAGTCCGCTCGATCCATCATCTGTCACACAATGGATGAGGTATTAGCCGCTGCGCAGCAATTGAATTACCCCTGCGTCATTCGTCCATCATTTACGATGGGCGGTCTCGGTTCTGGCATCGCAGATGATGAGCAGACGTTGCGACAGATTGCTGGAGCTGGCCTTCGCCATTCTCCAACCTCTGAAGTTCTCATTGAGGAATCAATCATTGGTTGGAAAGAGTATGAGCTAGAGGTAATGCGAGATCGAGCGGATAACGTCGTTATCGTCTGTTCGATTGAGAATATTGATCCCATGGGTGTTCACACTGGTGATTCGATCACTGTGGCGCCAGCGCTTACTCTTACAGATGTTGAGTATCAGAAACTGCGAAATCTCTCGATAGATATCATCCGAGAGGTGGGCGTTGATACTGGCGGTTGCAATATTCAATACGCCGTCAATCCTGATACTGGCCGAATCATCGTTATTGAGATGAACCCGCGCGTTTCACGATCTAGCGCTTTAGCTTCTAAGGCAACCGGATTTCCTATTGCAAAGATTGCGACGAAGCTTGCCATCGGTTACACACTTGATGAGATTAAGAATGACATCACTCAAGTAACACCAGCATCATTTGAACCCACTCTTGATTACATCGTCGTGAAGGCTCCACGTTTCGCCTTTGAAAAGTTTGCCGATGCCGATAATCGACTTACTACGACGATGAAGAGCGTGGGTGAGGCGATGGCTATTGGGCGCTCCTTCCCTGAAGCGCTCATGAAGGCTCTTCGTTCTCTTGAACGTAAGGAGGCAATTTTTTCCTTCCCTCAGGATATTTCGACTGTTGATATCGACCAGTTGCTCACCACTATGAGAACGCCTACTGAGTATCGGCTTCAGGAGGTTCAGCTTGCTCTCTGGGCCGGTGCAAGCATGGAACAGGTATTCTCATCTACAAAGATCGATCGCTGGTATCTTCAACAAATCATTGAAATTAATGAGGCAGCTCGAGAGATTGCGCAACCAGGAGAGCTCTCCCTTGATCTGCTCAAGTATGCAAAGTCCTTCGGTTTTTCAGATATGCAAATCGCATCTCTTCGTGGAATCACCGAAGAAGATGTCCGAAAGAGCCGTCATCACTTTGATCTGCATCCTGTCTATAAGACAGTGGATACTTGCGCCGCAGAATTTGAAGCTCACACGCCTTATCATTATTCAAGCTATGAAGACGAGAGCGAGGTCCGCCCACGCACTCGCCCTGCCGTGATCATTTTGGGTTCTGGTCCCAATCGCATCGGCCAAGGAATTGAATTTGATTACTCCTGTGTTCATGCCGCCTTTACACTTCGCGAGGCTGACTTTGAGACAATCATGATCAACTGCAATCCTGAGACTGTCTCAACAGATTACGACACCTCCGATCGCCTCTACTTTGAACCGCTGACTCTTGAGGATGTGCTCGAGGTAATCCATGCAGAAACTCTTGCCGGACCTGTTCTTGGTGTCATTACTCAGCTAGGAGGGCAAACTCCGCTTGGCCTTGCAGCAGGGCTTAAGGCTGCTGGAGTCACAATTCTGGGTACCTCACCTGAGGCGATTAACTTGGCTGAAGAACGTGGCGCATTTGGAGATGTCCTCGCTTCGAAATCTCTTACCGCACCTGAATTTGGAATGGCATCATCTGAGTCGGAGGCTATAGAGATAGCGCAGAGAATTGGTTACCCAGTGTTGGTTCGCCCATCCTTTGTACTTGGTGGTCGAGGAATGGAGATCGTCTATGACGATCAAGCTCTCTCTGGGTTTATTACTCGCGCTACCGATATCACCCCTGATCATCCTGTTTTGGTAGATCGTTTCTTAGATTCAGCAATCGAGCTCGATGTCGATGCTCTCTATGACGGGACAGAGCTCTTTCTCGGTGGAATCATGCAACATATTGAAGAGGCAGGTATTCACTCTGGCGACTCTGCATGCGTGCTTCCCGCTATGACAATCTCTGACTCGGTGCGCGAAGAAGTGCGACGAGCAACCTTAGCTATCGCCGAAGGAGTTGGAGTTCGCGGCCTGATTAATATCCAATTCGCTGTTGCAGAGAACATCCTCTATGTTCTTGAGGCAAATCCTCGAGCATCTCGCACGGTTCCATTTGTTAGTAAAGCAACTGGCGTTCCTCTTGCAAAGGCCGCCGCACGCATCTCAGTTGGAACATCTATTGCCACTTTAAAGCAAGAGGGTTTGCTACCCCAATCAGATCTCGATCTCACTCGTGGCGTCAGCGTCAAAGAGGCTGTTCTTCCGTGGAATCGCTTCCGTCGCACTGATGGTCGTGGAGTAGATGCAGTTTTAGGACCTGAGATGCGTTCTACCGGTGAGGTCATGGGAATCTCTGAGACATTCGGTGGAGCCTATGCAAAGTCACAGATTAGCTCTTTCGGTCCATTGCCCAAGAGCGGCACTGTCTTTGTTTCACTGGCAGATAAAGATAAGCAATATGGCGTTGACTCTACCCGTGCGCTATTAGAGATGGGATTCAGAGTCCTTGCCACAGATGGAACAGCTTCTTATCTGCAGGAACGAGGAGTTGAAACCTTGCGCGTGCGTAAGCATTCAGAGGGCCATGGCATAGACGGAGAGCGCACAATTGTGGAGATTCTTAACTCTGGAGAGGTTGACCTTGTCATCAATACTCCTGTGGGTCGAGGTACTCGCGCAGATGGTTGGGCCATTCGCACCGCCTCAGTCCAGCGAAGCATTCCGATCATCACGACAACCCCTGGCTTCTCTGCAGCCGTGGAGGGCATCAAGGCCCTTCGAGCCAGAGAGCTTGGTGTTCGCAGTCTTCAGGAGTGGCTTGCATGAGCACGATCAATAAAGCGGCAGCACAGACCAAGGCGATGATTATTTCCAACAAGAGAGTTGGCGCCTATCACCAGATCATTCTAAGTGTGGGTGAAGTAGTGAGGCATTGTCGTCCAGGTAACTTCATTGCTATTGCAGTTGGTGGAGATAGCAGCCGCATGGTGCTACGTCGCGCATTTGCAATTTCACGAACATCAGAGTCGGCGCAATTTAGTGGAACAGTTGAGCTCATCGTTGCTCCACATGGTTCGGGTTCTAAGTGGCTATGTGCTCAAAGTGAGGGTGTTGAAATTGATGTCATCACTCCACTGGGAACTGCATTCGGAATACCAACAGAACCAGTCAACGCACTGCTCATCGGTGGAGGCTACGGATCTGCTCCGCTCTTTGGACTTGCAGATGTTCTGAAGTCTCGCGGATGTCGCGTAGATATGATTCTGGGAGCAAGCACTGGTCATAAAATTTATGCTCCGATGGAGGGTAAGCGCTCAGTGAGCTCACTTCAGATTTTTACTGAAGATGGAACCATGATCATGCCTCCACCAGATAGCTCGCGAATACTTTGAATAAACTTTGGATACAGCTGCTGTGTTAGCACATTTGCCGCATAG
>CAZXVL010000001.1:18998-49505 GCA_964644425.1 uncultured Candidatus Planktophila sp. | reverse complement strand
TCATCACGGAGCGAGCCATTGACATCATCTATTCCTGCGGTCCGATGCCAATGCTTCGCGCGATAACAGATATTGCCAGCGAATTCGGAGTCCTGCATCAGTGCGCAGTGGAAGAGTCGATGGCGTGCGGTATCGGAATCTGCATGACATGCGTTCTTCCCGTCAAGGACGAGTCGGGCGCTATCTCCATGAAACGTTCGTGCATCGATGGTCCCGTTATCGATGGTTCGACAGTGTGCTGGGAACTAGTGGGGAAGAATCCAGGTGAGTTCGCATGAGTAATTCATTTGTGGATATTTCAACAACATTGGCAAGTGCTTGGTTTCCAGCACCTATATTTACCGCGAGTGGATGTGCGAGCAGTGGAAAGGAGCTAGCTCAGTTTTTCCCTCTCAAAGATATTGGTGCTGTAGTCACTAAATCTGTGATGAATAAGCCCCGTCATGGACGCCCCACACCAAGAATGGCTGAAACACCTTCAGGAATGCTTAACTCGATCGGATTACAAGGCCCAGGCATAGACGCATTCTTGGCAAATGATGTCCCTTGGTTACTTTCTCAGAATGCCCGCGTCATAGTCTCAATAGCGGGTGAGACTGTCGATGAGTATGCCGTCTTGGCTCGAAAGATCCGATCCACAGCTGGAATCAGCGCTATTGAGGTAAACATCTCCTGTCCCAATGTTGAAAATAGAGGGATGGTCTTTGCAGCTGACTGTGATACTACAGCGCGAGTAATTGATGGCGTGCGCAAGGTCATTGGGGGAGAGATTCCTATTCTTGCAAAGCTCACTCCCGATGTAACGGATATCGTTTCAGTCGCCCGTTCGGCAGTCGATGCTGGTGCAGATGGTTTAGCGCTCATTAATACTGTGCTTGGCATGGTGATCAATCTCGACACCATGAAACCCCATCTAGGAGGAAGGACCGGAGGACTTTCAGGTCCCGCGATCAGGCCAGTTGCTGTTCGAGCCATTTATCAGGTCCGTGATGCTTTCCCACAGATTCCTATCCTCGGTATGGGTGGTGTGGCAAGTGGGCGTGATGCACTCGAACTGATACTTGCGGGAGCATCCGGTGTATCTGTCGGCACTGCAAGTTTTGGAAATCCCACCGCGATCATCTCGGTCCAAAACGAATTGCGCGAGCTCTTAGCCCAGCGCGGATTCACCGCTCTCTCGCAAGCAGTGGGTTATGCGCATAGAAATGGAAATTAAACGATGAAGGCCCCAATTATTCTTGCAGTAGACACACCTGATATCGATATTGCCAGGCGTTGGATTGAGGCAACGCAGCAGTCAGTCAGTGTTTATAAGCTAGGACTCGAGTTCTTCCTCACCTTTGGACGAGATGGCATTCGTTCCATAAAGGATGAGTTTGGCGTTGAGATATTTCTTGATTTAAAGCTTCATGATATTCCCAATACTGTTGCACATGCGGCAGCTGCAATCGGGGATCTCTCTCCTCGCTTTCTCACGATTCACGCATCTGGCGGCTCTGCGATGGTCAAGGCGGCAGTCGAGGCTGTTCCGCAGATTGATGTTACAGCCGTGACAATTCTTACCTCACTTTCAGAAGATGACCTCTTTCAAATTGGATTCTCTCAACCTGCCCTAGAGAGCGCAGTTGCGCTAGCAATGCTGTCCGTTGATTCAGGCGCACGCGCGATTGTCTGCTCTCCCTTAGAGATTGCAGCTATCCGATCTACTGTGGGAGAGGCGACAACGATTATCACCCCCGGCGTGCGACCTGCCGGCCAGACTTCCAGCGATGATCAAGTTCGAACCATGACTCCAGCTGATGCGATCAGGGCCGGAGCTAACTATTTGGTGATTGGTCGCCCGATTACAGGTGAATGGAAGAACGGTGCTGCTGCTATGACCCTTGCTGCGCGCACCATTGCAGAAGAGATTAATAGCGCCCTGTAGTCTTTGATATTCTGGCTACTCAATGATGAGCTCACCCATACCTCCGGCGATGTCGATAGAGAAACGACGTGAGGCTCTCGCCCTGGCCGCTGCATCGAGGAAGGTAAGGGCTCAATACAAGGCCGAGTTGAATTCAGGAAGACTTTCACTACCGCAATTTATTGAGCTGATCGACACTAATTCTGCTCTTGCAAAGATGCGCGTTGCCGAGATGCTTGAATCCATGCCCGGGTATGGCAAGATTCGCGCATCCGCGTTGATGGATCGATTGCAAATTTCTCCCACTCGTCGAGTTCAAGGGTTAGGACGCCATCAACTCAACGCTCTATTAAAGGAGTTCACAGTGCCTACCTCTTCGCCACTTGGACGATTGATCGTCCTTTCAGGGCCCGGGGGAGTCGGCAAGAGCACAGTGGCAAAAGCGCTTAAAGGCGTCGACGGATTTTGGGTCAGTGTCTCTGCTACAACACGCGCACCACGTTTTAATGAAGTCGATGGCATCGATTACTTTTTTTATAGCAATGAAGAATTTGATAAAGCAATCGCAGAGAACCAATTCATGGAGTGGGCAGAGTTTGCTGGAAACAGATACGGAACTCCACTCAAGGCGGTTCAAGAGAAGCTAGAACAGGGGCTTCATGTTCTGCTGGAGATTGAAATTGAAGGGGCTAAACAGGTCAAGAGAAATCAGCCTTCGGCGCACCTGGTCTTCCTGGAGCCACCTTCCTGGGAAGAGCTGGTATCTCGCCTAGAGGGTCGTGGTACTGATTCGCCCGAAAGACGGGCTACTCGACTGGCTTTGGCTCAAGATGAGCTGGCAGCAGCCTCATTCTTTGATACCGTCATCGTAAATACTCAGGTCGAGGATGTCCTTGGAAGCCTGATAAGATTGGCAACCTCGTAGGGCCTGCTTTTGCGGGCAGTTGGACTTTCTAGAAGGAGATCTTTAGATGAGCGCACATGCCGACGGCATTACACACCCACCGATTGATGAACTCCTCGATAAGGCTGGTTCTAAGTACGCTCTCGTTCTCTATGCGGCAAAGCGCGCACGCCAGATCAATGCCTACTACTCACAGCAGAACGAAGGCCTTCTTGACTATGTAGGTCCACTGGTGGAGCACCATGTCCACGAGAAGCCACTTTCTATCGCATTGCGCGAGATCAATGATGGTCTTCTGACTATCGAGAATCTCGAACCAACAGCGTAATTCTTCCTATGTCAGCCCAACGGCGCGAGATTATTCTCGGAGTCGGCGGAGGCATCGCGGCATATAAATCGTGTGACCTTCTGCGTCGTCTACAAGATGCAGGTTATGATGTCACTGTAGTCCCCACTCCCTCTAGCCTTAACTTTGTGGGGCGTGCTACTTGGGAAGCGCTCTCGGGGCGAGAGGTCACATCGTCAGTCTTTGAGATGGTCGATCAGATACGCCACATATCACTTGCAAAGCAATCTCAAGCGATGCTGATCTCACCAGCAACTGCAGATCTCATCGCTCGCATTGCAGCAGGTCGCGCTGATGATTTGTTAACTAACCTTGTTCTAGCTACCGAACGTCCAATCCTTATTGTGCCTGCGATGCACCCTTCAATGTGGAGCAATCCAGCAACGGTTGCCAATATTCAGACTCTGCGAGCTCGTGGGATTTATGTCCTTGACCCCGTTGAAGGTGCGCTCACAAGTGGTGATGTTGGCAGAGGTCGTCTACCTGAGACATCAACGATTATCGATTACTTTACCCATCAAGTTCTTGCCCCACATGATCTTGCAGGAAAGAAGGTTCTCGTTACAGCTGGTGGCACTCGCGAACCGATAGACCCAGTTCGCTTTATTGGAAACCGCTCAAGCGGAAAGCAGGGCATTGCGATTGCAGAGGCAGCTTTCGCGCGTGGTGCACAGGTCACCCTTATAGCTGCAAATACGCAGATCGATAGCTCCATGCAAATAGAGCGCATTAATGTAGAGACAGCCGAAGAGATGCTAGTAGCTATGCAGAGTAGGTTTGAAGATTCAGACATGCTCTTTATGTCAGCTGCAGTAGCAGATGCTCGTGTTCGTCATCTCTCTTCTGAGAAGATCAAGAAGGGCGATCTCTCTTCAATTGAGTTAGAGGTTAACCCTGATTTATTGGCCACAACCACTGCATCAAAGAGAGATCAGATAGTTGTTGCATTCGCGGCAGAGACTGCGAACCATTCGCATGAACAGGCTCGGGCAAAAATGCTCCGCAAAGGCGCTGATTTAATCTACCTCAACGATGTCTCCGGTGGTGCCATATTTGGTAGTGAATACACCGTTGGAACAATCTTGACTCAGTCAGGAAAGAGGGAATTTTCAGAACCCATCAGTAAGGTCGAATTAGCACACGCCCTCATTGACGAAGCGTTAAAGAACGGCAATAAGTGAGCTATCAGTTAGGATACGACAATGTCTAAGCGCCTATTTACATCAGAATCCGTAACCGAGGGACATCCAGATAAGATCGCAGATCAGATATCCGATGCCATTCTTGACTCACTCCTTGCTCAAGATTCCGCAAGCCGAGTTGCAGTGGAGACTCTCATAACAACTGGCCAAGTTCACGTTGCTGGTGAGGTAACGACCAACGGCTATGCAGATGTAATGGGGATCGTGCGCGATAAGGTTATTGAGATTGGCTATGACTCTTCTGTAAAGGGCTTCGATGGCAATAGCTGTGGAGTTTCGATTTCTATCGGTCAACAGTCTCCAGATATCGCTCAAGGTGTCGATGATGCCTTCGAACACCGTGTTGCATCGGCTTCAGATCCTTTGGATCTTCAAGGTGCCGGCGATCAAGGTTTGATGTTCGGATATGCATGTGATGACACAGCAGAGCTCATGCCGCTTCCTATTTATCTTGCACACCAGCTTTCGCAGCAGCTTTCGGCTGTTCGCAAGAGCGGGCAACTTCCTTATCTTCGCCCTGATGGTAAGACTCAGGTCACCATCGAGTATGACGGCGACAAGGCTGTGGCACTCGATACAGTCGTTATCTCAAGTCAGCACGCTGAAGAGGTAGACGTCGCTGGCCAGTTAACTGCTGAAGTCATTAAATATGTGATCGATCCAATTCTTGAAAAGATCGATCTTCCTCGCAAAGATCTGCGCACACTGATTAATCCAACGGGTCGCTTCGTTGTGGGTGGACCAATGGGAGATGCTGGTCTCACAGGTCGCAAGATCATCGTCGACACTTATGGCGGAATGGCACGCCACGGTGGTGGTGCATTCTCAGGAAAGGATCCTTCGAAGGTCGACCGTTCAGCGGCATATGCGATGCGATGGGTTGCCAAGAATGTTGTTGCCGCAGGATTAGCGCGGCGTTGTGAGGTTCAAGTTGCCTATGCAATCGGCAAAGCGCAACCGGTAGGTGTCTTTGTTGAGACCTTTGGAACTGAAACCGTACCTGTGGCAAAGATTCAGGATGCTGTCACCAGCGTTTTTGATCTTCGTCCAGCTGCGATTATTCGTGATCTTAATCTTTTGCGACCAATTTATAGTCAGACTGCAGCGTATGGACACTTTGGGCGTGAACTCGCTGACTTTACCTGGGAGCGCACAGATAGAGTCTCGGCCCTCCAGGCTGCAGTGAAGTAATTTTTAGTCACTTGGTCTAACAATGGTTGCAGGGGGATTGCGACTCAAACGAGAGGTAGTTCGACCCGCTCCGTTGGCGCCTCGAGGAGATTCTCCTGTTGCCAATATTTGGGTTGATAACTCCGTCTATCACCTCGATTCAACTTTCAGTTATCTCATTCCAGCCAATCTTGCAGATTCGGTTTTTGTGGGCTCCTCAGTGGTGGTTCCTTTTAATGGACGTGAACTCGAAGGGGTAGTTCACTCCTTCGATCTTTCAAGCAAGAGCCCTGGTCTTAAAAGTATCAGCAGGGTTATTGGAACAATTCCTCTGATTTCTGAAGAGATTATTGATTTGATAACTAGGGCTTCTAAGCATTATGCAGCTCACCCATTTGATCTCATTCGCTCAGCCATTCCCGCCAGAGTTGCGAGCATAGAGAAGCGGTTCGCGTTCTCGACAGAAAATTCTGACCACAGAGCACGGAGTTCAAGATCAGAATTCCTGCAGTTACCTCCGAACAAATCAAGATCGGCCTTAATGGCAGAGAAGATTAAACAACTCGCCTCTGAAGGATCTGTCCTTGTCATATTGCCTGACGCTGCTGAAGTTGAGAATTTACATCAATCTCTCACTCTGATCTCAATGCCTCACATCCAACTAGTCTCAACACACTCCAGATCTACATATTTTGAGAGTTTCCTTCAAGTGCGCACCGGTGAAGTCTCAGTTGTGATTGGAACACGCTCGGCGGTATTTGCTCCAGTTCCCAACCTTCGGTCCCTTGTGATTTATAACGAAGGTTCGGAGCACTTTTATGAGAGAAGAACGCCAGGGTGGAATGTTCGAGATGTCGCCACTATGCGCACTGAACAATCTCCGATCAATCTTTTCTACATCGGATACTCACCGAGTGCTGATATTGCAGCTCTTGTGAAGTCGGGCTCGGTAATTCATCGTCGAGTTCGGGCCAGGATAAAGGTTCGTGCAGTCACGCCAATCCATGGAGAGATACTTCCCTCGCGCGCTCTAGCCTCCATCAAATCGGCTCTCAAGCAAGGGCCAGTTCTCTTCGTTGTTCCGTTGAAGGGTTTTGCGCAGGCGATACGATGCTTTCAATGTAAAACTATTTCACGCTGTGAATGCGGGGGAGCGTTAGAGAAAAAATCTGCCAGTGCACCAGTGAGTTGCAACCATTGCCTTACCACCAAACCACAGTGGAGATGTGCGTGGTGTCATAGCGAAGTTTTCTCACTAGCATCTCGAGGTATCGAGCGTCATCAGCAAGAGATTGGCCATCTCTTTCCGGGTGTTCCCACATTTGTCTCCACTTCAGATCATCGACTATCGGGACCTGTTGATGCTGGAATTGTTATCTCAACTCCAGGTATGGCACCGGATTGCACTCAAGGGTTTGCAGCGCTTGTAATCATTGAAGCCGATCGTTTTCTCAATCAACCGGATTTACGAGCGAGTGAGAGAGTGAGGGAATTATTCTTCGCCCATAGCGCACTCGTCCGCGAGTCAGGCGAGGTTCTTCTTATCGGTGAGCAGGGACATTCAATCGTTACAGCCCTGACTACATGGAACCCACTGCCCATCATCGAAGGCGAACTCCAGGAGAGAGCAGAGCTGTGCCTTCCACCTTTCGTGAGAGCCGCCTCATTAACTATGGATAGCAGCGATATTTCACGATTAAGGAGTGCTCTTGAATCAGCTCGTACGCAAGGGCGTCTTCCTCACTCTGTGAGAATCCTCGGTCCCATCACCAAGGGGGAGAAATCAACTCTTATTATCTCGGCTCCTTTATCAGATGGAGATGAGTTGATCTGCACGATTCATGAGTTCATGCGTCGACGTAGCGCTGGCAAGAAGAGCCTTCCTCAGTTGCGCATTGACCCATATTCTCTCTCTCATTAGATTAGACTTAAGCCCATGCCTATCAAGGAAATTCGCCATTTCGGCGATCCGGTTCTCGTGACCCCTGCAGTCGAAGTCTTGGATTTTGACAAGGAGTTGCGCTTACTCGTTCGTGACCTAACGGAAACGATGCTTGATGCTCCTGGAGCAGGACTTGCTGCCCCTCAAATAGGTGTCGGCTTACGCGTATTTGTCTGGGATGTAGATGGCGAACTTGGCCACCTCATTAACCCTTCACTAGATCTCAGCAGTGAGACACAAGATGGGGATGAAGGATGTCTGAGTTTTCCAAATCTTGTGTATCCAACCCAGCGAGCTATGCGCGCGATTGCCAAGGGATTTAACATGCATGGAGAGCCAATCACGGTTGAAGGCAGCGAGCTTCTCGCTCGCGCACTTCAGCATGAGACTGACCATCTTGATGGAATTCTCTTTATCGATCGTCTTTCTAGCGAAGATCGAAAACTAGCCATGAAAGAGATTCGAGAGTCAGAGTGGTTTGGGATCGCTACAGAACAGGGTCTGAATCCACAGATAAAGGTCTCTCCGCATAGCCCATTCGGACGAGGCGCTTAGTGCGGATAGCTGTAGCTGCATCGCCTGAGGTAGCTCTTCCATCTTTACGAGCCCTAATGCAAGGTGAGCATCAACTTATACGAGTCTTTTCGCAACCTGACCGTCCCTCTGGTCGAGGACGTCTCTTAACTCCTACGCCTGTCTCGCAGTGGGCGCTTGAAAATCAGATTGAATTGATCCGTCCTGAAAGTTCAGATGAGTTGGCCAAACATCTCTCGGATATCGATTTAGTCATCACGATTGGATATGGAGTTCTCCTACCCGAGAAGATACTTTCTCTGACTCCATATGGATTTATCAATCTTCACTTCTCGCTATTGCCTCGCTGGCGTGGAGCCGCACCCGTTCAAAGAGCGATAGAAGCTCAGGATGCCATTACAGGTGTCACAGTTTTTCAACTGGATGCTGGCATGGATACGGGGCCCATATATACAACTCACCGCTTTGCGCTGGATTCTGACATTACAAGTGATGAACTCTTTGTTGAATTAGGCGAACTTGGAGTCATTGCTCTCGCAGATGCGCTGCAACTTATCCAATCAGGGGTACGTCCTATTCCGCAAAAGAGCGAGGGTGCTACACGCGCTCTTAAATTAAGTAGAGAAGATGGCCGTATTGATTGGAGCCAGGATGCTTCCACAATTAGCGCCAAGATAAGGGCTTATACGATTAACCCCGGTGCTTGGACTACCTTCCGAGATAAGCTCATTAAACTCTCTGGCCCAACAGTTTCAGATTTGCAGCTAGACAATGGTGCAATAAAGCTGATCAACAAGAGAATTCACATTGGGACAGCTTCGACCGCCCTTGTTATCGATCAGATAACCCCCGAAGGTAAAGGCCCAACAGATGCGCTGTCGTGGGCTAATGGTGCGCGCCTTGTTGATGGTGATCGATGTGAGTAACTTTCCACCCAAGAAATTTACTAAACCTAGACCTGACGGACCGCGCCTTCTAGCGTTTGACATCATCTCTGAGGTAAACCGCAGAGACGGATACTCCAATCTCCTTCTTCCGCAAGCGCTGGGTGCTTCTTCCTTTGAAGATAGAGACAAGGCATTTACTACAGAACTCGTTTACGGAACACTGCGAATGCAAGGACTCTATGACTACATCTTCTCGCAGATATCAGATCGTCCTTGGTCTCAGGTAGATGCAGATATCGTTGATTTAGCCCGTATGGGAGCTCACCAGATTTTTACGATGCGCACCCCAGTCCATGCAGCAGTCTCTGCAACTGTAGATGTTGCCCGCAAAGAGTTGGGTGAATCCAAGGGTAGTTTTGTTAATGCGCTTATGCGCAAAGCAAGTGCACAAGAACTAGATCAGTGGTTGGAGCCAGTCCGGCAAATGAGTGATCCAGTTCTTCGTTTGGCAATCGAGCATTCACACCCAGAGTGGATCGTCTCGGCTTACTTCGATCTTCTCAAAGATGTATCACTCGTGGAGGCGGAGTTGATATCCAATAACACTCCTGCCCAACCAACATTGGTTTCATGGCCAGGTGCTTCAACACAAGAGGAGCTGGTCGAACTGGGTGCAACGGCGACTGCTTTCTCACCCTATGGAGCGCGCATTTCAGGAGCGCCTGGCTCTCTAGAGGTTATCCGCCATCGCAGAGCAGGTGTTCAAGATGAAGGTTCTCAACTTGTCGCACATGTTTTCGCACGTGCGACACATAAAGCACAGAGAACTCTAGATCTCTGTGCTGGACCTGGAGGAAAGGCTGCACTTCTCTCCCATATTTGCGATGTTTCAGGTCGCGATTTTCTCGCAAATGAGATTTCAGCACCTCGAGCTAAGCTAGTGAAGAACGTGATTGGCAAATATTCCGTCATCGTTGGCGACGGTCGGGAGATTGCCTCACATGGCCAGACCTTCGATGCAGTTCTTGCAGATGTTCCGTGTACTGGTTTAGGTGCCTTACGTCGCAGGCCTGAAGTCAGATGGCGTCGAACACTCAAAGACCTGGCTCCTCTGCTCGCGCTACAGATGGAGCTATCAGAGGCAGCTATCTCGGTCTTAAATCCTGGCGGT
Organism: uncultured Candidatus Planktophila sp.; assembly: GCA_964644425.1. Lineage (GTDB taxonomy): Bacteria > Actinomycetota > Actinomycetes > Nanopelagicales > Nanopelagicaceae > Planktophila. The sequence goes on along the minus strand of CAZXVL010000001.1, from coordinate 39,443 downwards.
TACTTCGGATATGCAACTTGTTCACCTCACTATGCTGAGACTTCTGGGCAAGTCTCCCAGATCTTAAAGAGACATCCGGAGTTATCTCTTGTTGAGATCCAGCCGCTACTTCCTGAGAATCTCAAGGATGCGATGCGCGGGGGAGCACTCTCCCTGTGGGGTCATCGCCATCACACTGATTCAATGTTCTTGGCGATATTCCAGAAGGCCAAGTAGCCTAAAACTATGAGTTCCCATATTCGCATCACGCCTAGCATCCTCAATGCAGATAGAGGTTCCATTGATAATGAGATAGCTCGTATCGCTGGAGTATCTGATTTTATCCATCTCGACATCATGGATAATCATTTCGTTCCAAATCTGACATGGGATTTGGATGCTGCAAAGAAGATTATTCAAGGTGCAAACGTTCCAATCGATGCACACCTAATGGTCGCAGATGTTGACGAGATAGCAGTCTCATATGCTCAAGCTGGAAGTGCAAGTGTGACATTTCACGTCGAGGCGGCCAGAGATATAAAGGCAACAGCTCAGGCGATACGCAAGGCTGGTGCAAGAGCAGCTTTCGCTCTCAAGCCTTCATCAAGTATCGATTCCTATGTAGATGAACTCAACTATGTAGATATGGTTCTCATCATGACGGTCGAACCGGGATTTGGCGGCCAATCATTTATGGATTCGATGCTTCCAAAAATTCAGCAAACCCGTAAATTGATCGGTGACCGCCCTATATGGCTCCAAGTAGATGGAGGCATCTCGCTGGAGACAATTGAAAGAGCCGCCGATGCTGGCGCCGACACCTTTGTTGCCGGCAGTGCGGTTTTTCGAGCAGATGATCCTGCAGCAATGGTTCAAGCCTTACGCGCAGCTGTTGATTCTAATTAAGCTCACTCGGGAGGCCATCTCGAGTAGAATAGCGATATGAAATCTTTTGATTCTTTATGGGATGAACTCTCTTCGAAGTTGGCAGAGCGTGCAGAAGGATCTGGAACTGTCGCAGCAGTTGATGCTGGAGTTCACTCCATCGGAAAGAAGATTCTCGAGGAGGCTGGAGAGGTCTGGCTCGCCGCCGAACACGAGAGCGATGAAGCTCTTGCGGAGGAGATTAGTCAGTTGATCTATCACCTTCAGACAATGATGCTTGCCCGGGGCCTTACGCCAAACGACATTTATAAGTATCTTTAAGGAGATTACCTTGTTAAGAATCGCCGTTCCCAATAAGGGTTCTCTTGCGGATTTATCTATCGCCATACTGAAAGAGGCAGGTTACCGCCAGCGCAGCGACTCGAGAGATTTGATTCTTCAAGATCCAGATAATGGCGTTGAGTTCTATTACTTGCGCCCACGTGATATTGCTATCTATGTTGGATCTGGCGAACTCGAAGCTGGAATCACCGGTCGTGATTTATTAATTGATTCGGCAGCAAACGCTGAAGAAGTTCTGGCGTTGGATTTTGGTGCCTCAACATTTCGCTTCGCAGCTCCCTCTGGGAGCAATCTCTCTCTCACAAGCATTTCAGGCAAGCGAGTCGCCACGGCATATCCCGGTCTAGTCGAAAGCTATCTTTCAGATAAGCAGATCTCTGCAACGGTAGTCAGACTTGATGGCGCTGTTGAAAGCTCTGTCCGTCTGGGCGTTGCCGATCTGATTGCAGATGTGGTGAGCACGGGAAATACTCTGCGCCAAGCAGGTCTTGAGATCTTTGGCGATGAGATCCTTCGCAGTGAAGCAGTTTTGATTAAGGGTGCTGGCAAGGCGATTCCCGCAGGGCTAGATATCTTGATTCGACGACTTCAAGGAGTAGTGACAGCTCGTCAATATGTCTTACTCGATTACGATGTTCCAAAGGCGGTAGTCGATAAAGCGTGTGCGATAACGCCTGGTCTTGAATCACCAACCATCTCTCCATTGCAGAAGCAGGATTGGGTTGCCGTTCGAGCTATGGTTTTGCGCAGTGATACAAATAGATTAATGGATGAGCTCTGGGCACTTGGAGCACGTGGAATTCTAGTTACCGATATTCACGCCTGCAGACTCTGATCTTTACTACTTCTGTGTGACCCCAGCTGCCTCGACATCTTCACGAGTGATTCCTAAGAGATAGAGAACTGAATCCAGATAAGGCGCGGTTACTGAACTATCGGCTGCTGCCTTTACAGCTGGCTTTGCATTGAAAGCAATTCCTAGTCCAGCTGCGGCGATCATATCTAGATCATTTGCGCCATCTCCGATGGCTATAGTCTGTTCAACGGTGACGCCTTCAGAGGCTGCGAACTCGCGAAGAGCGCTAGCTTTGGCGGCCCTGTCGATAATCTCACCAGTTAGCTTCCCAGATAATTTTCCATCGATAATCTCTAGAGAGTTAGCTCGGTAATGCTTTATCTCCAGCTCATCAAGGAGTGGCTTTATGACAGTGGTAAATCCTCCTGAGACGACAGCAACGCTATGTCCAAGCTTATGAAGAGTTGTCACAAGTGTTCGTGCGCCAGGCGTCAAAGAAATCTGCCCGCGAACCTCATCCAAGATGGACTCAGGCAGACCTTCAAGTAGTGCAACACGTGCACGTAAGCTGGCTTCAAAATCTAATTCACCTCGCATGGCTTGCTCAGTAATGACTCGAATCTGACTTTCGACTCCGGCTCGTGCTCCAAGAAGCTCAATCACCTCTTGCTGTATCAAGGTGGAGTCGACATCCATCACAACTAATTTTTTCGCCCAACGCATTAATCCGCCGGGGGATACGGCAATATCTACGCTGTGGGCTGTTGCAAGTTTGGCTAAAGAAGGACGTACGCAATCGATATCAACGCTAGAGACGACGAATTCGATTGCGGTCACAGGAAAGCTTGCTGTTCTATGGATACGTTCGATGTTGCCACCATGGACAGCAATTTCCGATGCTATAGCTGCAATCGCAGAAGGTGAGAGTGGATTGCCTAATGCAACCACATGCATCAGGCCACTCTTGGCAGCGATAGTAGAGCTCTCCTGCACCTGAAAAGACGTTGCAATATCGACACCCAGACGAAGAGCGCACTCATTTAAGTCGGCATCTATCGCCTCTGAATGATCCGGGTTCAACGCAATAAGCACAGTCAAGATGACTCGATCGCGAGCTACTACCTGCTCAATGTCGAGAATCGTGATGGCAAATGGTGAGAGAGTCTCAAAGAGAGCTTGGGTCAAGCCTGGGGTATCTATTCCTGAAAGGAGGATGAGGCCTGTGTATTGGCTCTTTTCGCTGCTCATGAGGGCAGGTTAGTACGAATCACTCGTCCTTTTCGCATTTTCTGCCGAAGATTTCACGATGAAAGATATATCTTGCTCCCTATGGCAGGCCAATATGTATTAGAGCTTCGAGATGTTTGCGTCGTTCGCTCATCTCAAACAATCCTTGGCCCTATCAACTTTGCCATACGGCCCTCTGAACGCTGGGTGGTCCTAGGCCCCAATGGCGCTGGTAAATCTACGCTACTTAACATTCTTGCTACCCGCATCTTTCCGTCTTCAGGATCGGTACATATTCTCGATAAGCAGATGGGGCGCGCTGACCTCTCTGAGCTGCGCACGCGAATCGGAATATGTGGTGCGTTAATTTCTGAGGATATTCCTGAGGACGAATTGGTCCGAGATGTAGTACTTACCGCAGCTTATGCAATTCTGGGCCGTTGGAATGAAGCCTACGATCTTTGGGATGAGTCTCGAGCTGTCGCTTTGCTTACTACCTTTGGAGTGCGCGAATTAGCCGATCGACGTTATGGAACTTTAAGTGAGGGGGAGAGAAAGCGTGTGCAAATCTCTCGCGCTCTGATGGCTGATCCTGAGCTCCTACTCCTCGATGAACCTGCTGCAGGCTTAGATTTGGGTGGGCGAGAAGACTTGTTAAATCGCTTCTCTGCATTTGCCGCAGACCCACTTGCTCCGGCTTCGATCCTCGTCACACATCACATAGAAGAAATTCCGGTAGGCACAACTCACGCCCTCATACTCAAGGATGGAACAATCGCCGCTTCGGGCCCGATTGCAGATGTCATTACCAGTGAACACATCAGTGCGATATTTGATATTCCGATTACCGTCAATCGTGAAGGCGACCGTTTCTTCGCACGTTCCATTGGCTGATGACTTTCTCATTTGATGAAGTAGATGCAAGTTGGCATCCGTTCTTCAGACAACACTTAGATCTCCTTGATTCAACTCTTTCAGAAGTGACAAAGCAGCAAATTGCACCTTCTCGCGACCACGTCTTCAGAGCATTTAGGCAGCCGCTTTCAAGTTTCCGGGTCCTTATCGTGGGTCAAGATCCCTATCCCACACTTAATGCAGCAGATGGCCTCGCCTTCAGTTTCTCCTCACCAGATGGAGACTTGCCAGCTTCACTTCGCAATATCTATCGCGAATACAGTGAGGATCTAGCGCTACCGCTACCCATGAGTGGTGATCTGAGCAAATGGAGTGAGAACGGTGTGATGCTTCTCAATCGCACCCTAACCACAGTTGTTGGGCAGAGAAATAGCCACTCGAGCCTGGGTTGGAAGGTCTTCACTGATTCTGTAGCTAAAGAATTAGGAGATTGCGGAGTAATAGCAATTCTTTGGGGTTCTCATGCGCAAGAGCTTGCACCATTCTTTGTAGAGAGCATCTGCACGGTTCATCCAAGTCCACTCTCTGCCTACCGTGGATTCTTTGGATCCAAGCCATTCTCACGTGTAAACGACATCCTCACGCGACGCGGTGATGCGCCGATAGATTGGACTCTTTGAGACTTTACAAAATAAAGAGAGGCCCCAGGATTAACCCGAGGCCCCTCTTCTACTGTGTGAGCTGTATTAGCCGACCCATCCATTGATAGGTGACTGTAGGAAGTAGATCACGAAGAGTCCAGATACTAGGTAGAGAAGCGGATGTACCTTCTTGCCTTGACCCTGGGCTAAACGAATCACTACATGTGAGATAAATCCTGCACCGATACCTACAGAGATGTTGTAAGTAAATGGCATCAAGATCATGCTCAAGAATGCTGGAATACCGATTCCATAATCAGACCAATCGATATCTTTGATCTGAGACATCATCAAGAAACCAACTACTACGAGTGCAGGAGCTGCAGCCTCGTAAGGAATGACCTTGACAATAGGTGCAAATAAAGTGGAGAGAAGGAAGAGAGAACCGGTCACGATTGATGCCAGACCAGTACGTGCTCCTTCACCCACACCAGATGCGGATTCGATATAGCTTGTATTTGAAGAGATGCTTCCAGCACCACCTGCAACAGCAGCTACTGAGTCAACGAGGAGGATACGTGTGTTGTTTGGAACGTTTCCATCCTTATCGATCAACTTTGCCTCTGTTCCAATCGCTGTGACTGTACCGACTGTGTCGAAGAAGTCAGAGAGAAGAAGAGTGAAGACGAAGAGAATCGCTGCGATAACAGTCACACCTTCAACATTGAATCCACCAAGAAGATCAAAGTTGCCAAAGAGTGAGAAGTCAGGCTTTGCGATGATATCTGTTGGAACAGATGGAACGTTTAGACCCCAACCCTTTGGATTGGTGTAGACAATAGCCTGGCCTGCGCCATCAACAACTGTCTCGCCCTTGAAGGTATCAGGCAGCTTTCCACCGTAAACGCTATTGATAACGCCACCTGGGATGAAGTTTGCACCGATCTTAAATGCCTTCTCGATAACGATTGAGAGCGCGGTAGATGCCACGATTCCGATAAGAATTGCACCCTTGATCTTGCGAACCATCAAGATGATTGTTAAGAAGAGTCCAAATGCAAAGACGATAATTGGCCATCCAACAAGGTTTCCATCGAAGCCGAGGGTTACAGGTACAGGACCTGTTCCTGGAGTCTTTCGGACAAAACCTGCATCAACTAGACCGATGAGTGTAATGAAGAGGCCGATTCCGACCGAGATCGCAATCTTGAGTTGCTGTGGCACTGCACGGAATACCGCAGTGCGGAATCCTGTGAGTACAAGAATCAAAATAATGATTCCTTCGATTACAACAAGGCCCATTGCATCAGCCCATGTCATCTTGCTTGCGATTGAAACTGCAACGAATGTGTTCAGTCCCAAACCTGTGGCAAGTGCCAATGGGAAGTTTGCGACAGATCCCATAAGGATCGTGAGTAGACCGGCCATGAGTGCAGTCATTGCAGCGATTGCCGCAAAGTTAGCGCTCTCTGTACTTCCACCGAGATACGCGCCAGTTGAGTCTGTAGCGCCTCCGAGGATGAGTGGGTTGAGGGCAACGATGTATGCCATGGTGAAGAATGTGACGAAACCGCCACGAATTTCACGACCTACCGTTGAGCCTCGTTCTGTTATTTTGAAGAACGAATCGAGCATGGTGGACCTTCCTGATTTTGTTAACGGGGGTGTTTGCGACCCCGTGTGAAATGACGGCTCACAGACCGAGGGAATATGCGAATTCTAGGTCGAGCAGTAGTTACCGACGAGTCAGGCGCGCCAGGACTCCTAGGGAGATAGCTATTGATTCTCCGATAAGCAGGGCAAAGAGAAGTGTTCCTACTCCAACCGTTCCGCCCATCAGCCAGCCTATTAGGACGACGGTGAGCTCAATTCCCAGCCTGACGCGACTGATGCGTACTCCGGTGACTCTATGCAAACCTGTCATAGCTCCATCACGAGGCCCTGGACCAAGACCACAGGTGATGTAGAGGGCCGATCCGATGCCTACCATCGCGATGCCGATCAAGTCATAGCCAATCTTCCATGGAAGATAATCGACTTCAGGAAATATTGAGACGCCAATCTGAATGAATAGTGCAATCAAGGTGATGTTTGAGATCGTTCCAAAGCCTGGTCGCTCGCGTAAAGGTATCCAAATGAGAAGAACACAGACGGAGATGATAAAAGTTGAGAGGCCGATTTGAATACCGAACTTCTCTGAGAATCCTTCTGCAAATACAGTCCATGGAGCGTTGCCATTCTGCGCTTGAATGAGCAATGAATCCCCAAGGCCAAAGATTGCAAGTCCAAAAAATAGGATGCCCACGCGCTGGGGGGAGAGTTGCCAACGATGCTCTGCGCGCCACGGTGTATCAGGAATCGTTCGATGTGGTGCTACAAATTGAAGTATCGATTGGATTTTCACCTTCATAGTCTAGTTGCAGTCTATAGTTCAGATATGTTTATAGGCGCAGGAACTGTAATTAATCTGCTCGCAATAGTTGCGGGTTCGGTAATTGGAATACTTGCTGGATCTCGCCTAAAGAGCCAATCACAGAGATCGATAACAGATGTCCTGGGTCTGATTACCGCCCTTGGCGCTGTCAGCGCTCTTGCCCCTTTATGGAGCGAGGATTTCACTAGCCAATTGCCTAAAGGATCTCCGCTCCTTGTAATCCTCTTAACGATGTTGGTAGGCGGTCTTATTGGTACCGCCTTGAAGCTGGAGACTCGACTAGATTCGTTCGGTGAGAAGTTGCGAGTCAAGTTTCGCGCTTCCAAAGATAGTCCTTTTGTTGAAGGATTTGTCACTGCTTCACTGCTCTTTCTTATTGGTCCTCTTGCAATTCTAGGAAGTGTCAGCGACGGAATGTCGCAGGGGATAGACCAGTTGCTTTTGAAGTCCTCTTTGGACTTTTTCGCCGCTATGGCATTTGCATCTTCATTGGGATGGGGTGTTGCCGCTTCGATTATTCCGCTAGCGCTATATCAGGGCGCGTGGACACTAGTTGGTTGGCTGGCTGGAAACGTCCTCGATCAATATCAGATTGATGCAATGACAATTTGCGGTGGACTCATGTTAATTGGCATCTCACTGCGACTACTCGATATCAAGAGGATTGCTGTTGCTAATTTATTGCCAGCGCTTTTTCTTGCACCCTTGATTGCAACTGTCGTCCACGCCTTGTAAGTCCTTACGAGAAAGCTATTACAGCTCTCCAAAAGGCAATGGGTCGGTAGAGATATGTCCGGCTCTGGACGCCCTGGCTGTCACATTACGCATATGGTGTCTGCGACAGAGAACTTCATATGCCACATCATCGCTCTTGCCAACATCACCAACGACAACCTGATCACCTTCAGTGACCATGACCCCGTTTACCGTGCGAGCATTATGCGTGGCTCTTGATCCACACCAACAGAGCGCTTCAACTTGAAGTGTGTTAACGCGATCGGCTAGCTCGACAAGGCGCGCTGACCCAGGGAAGAGCTTTGTTCTGAAATCAGCCAAGATGCCGAATGCATACACATCGATACCCAAGCCATCGACAATTTTTGCCAATGAATCAATCTGTTCTGGGGCATAGAACTGAGCCTCATCACAGATGATGTAATCAATGCGCTCTCCCATGGAGAGCTTTTCAAGAACTAACTTATGGATATCAAATCCTGGGACAACTTCAATCGCGGGCGATTGCAATCCAAGGCGTGAAGAGATGACGCCACTTCCTGCCCGATCATGGCTTGTGAAGATAAGGCCGCCTCGACCGCGGCTCTGATGGTTATGAGCGGTCTGGAGAGCAAGAGTGGACTTTCCACTATCCATCGTTCCGCAGTAATAAATGAGCTCGGCCATGTGCGCTATCTTGCCATCTCTGATGTCAATGGGCTCATCGTGACTCGAAAAGACCGATGCGAGCTAATTCACTATCAAGCTTTGGGGCTAGATGCTCACTCATGGCAACCGTCAGGTGAGACTTATCCCTATAGACGACTTTGCCATCGATCATCGCTGGGCAGATATCGCTACACAGCCATGGAGTTGGATTGATTGCAATCAGGCCAGGGGCAACTGTTGCATCAACAGGCTTTGCTCCATCACAGGCGCTACCCAGGTTCTGTACTAAACAATCTGGAATATCTCTATGTGGCAGCGGCGTATCGGTTAGATAGATTGGAAATTGAGTATGGGCCTTCACTCGTTCTAAGGCCTTCGCCTCACCGGCTAACCACCAGGAAAGTGCATCTTCTTCTGAGTAAGGCTTCTTTGAGGGCTGCATTCCAGTCATGATGACCGCGATTGGCTTTGTCTTAGCAATCCTTGCAATGGTTTTGTCGCGAAACTCCTGACAATCAGCAACGATGTATTGGGAAGAGAGTTCCTTTATCACTTCAGCAGCTGGACACGAGGACTTGGTGAGTGAGACGATTTTGAATCCACGGTTCTTACCAACTATATCCAGAGCAGGAAGCCATTGCGCAGCGTGGGAATCACCGTAGAGAACGATGACTTTCTCCGACGAGGTATCTCCATACTCACAGAGAGGAGAGACAGTTTGCCTCACATGGATATGACATCCATCATCATTATTCTTGGGCTTGGAGCGAATTTCATCAAGACTGTAAGTGCCGCTAGCTCCAATTGTTATGGAGTTGCTATATGAGAGATAGATGGCTGCTCCGAGAGCTACAGAGATAAAGGTTGCTACGCCAGCTATCTTGACGGTAGCCGTGTTGCTCAGTTTCATGTATCTAATCGGCTCTTCCACGAATTTATGCGTGGCACCGGCGATGACGAGAGTTAGACCCAGAAGACCAATTCGTTCAATGAGCGTGAGATCTCGGCCCCAATAGAGAGCTGGGAGCACAAGAATTGGCCAATGCCATAAATAGAGCGGATAAGAGATTGCCCCCACCCATTGCGTAAATCTCCAATTGGAAACTATTTGCAAAAATGGCGGCCAGTGGGAGGTAGTTGCAATCAGCGCGGCTGTTGCAAGCACTGGAATCAGCGCGGCTGTTCCTGGGAACGCAGTTTGATCATCGTAGGCAAAAGATCCATATATCAGCGCGATCACTGCAAGAAGAGCAAGCTGAGTCCTGCCACGCAGTAGCGTTGGAGTGAAGATGAGTAAGCCGCCGAGTGCAAGCTCCCAAGCTCGTGTGGGCAATATATAGAAGGACCAGATTGGCGACTTGTTGGTGAGATAGAGCGAGAAGATAAATGAGCTCGCGGCAATTGCTGCCATTCCAATCAGGACGCCTCGACGCTTTCCAATCTTGTACAGAATCAAGATGACAAAGGGCCAGAAGAGATAGAACTGCTCTTCCACTGCCAGTGACCAGAAATGGATGAAGGGAGATGGTGTTGATTCGAGATTCTGGTAGTCGTTATTCCAGAGCGCAAAGAGGAAGTTGGAAACATAGGTTGAAGCAGCAATCAGATCCTTGCCAAATACCTGACGTGTTGAAGCTGGCAAAAGCATCCAGCCAAGAAGTCCTGTGACCGCGATGACAATAAATGATGAAGGAAGTAAGCGCTTGAATCGTCGAGCGTAGAAATCTAGAAGTCGAATTCCCTGGCTCTCTGTTACTTCACGGAGTAGAAGCCCTGTAATCAGAAATCCAGAGATCACATAGAAAATGTCCACACCTATATAGCCACCAGGAATTAAATGTGCGTGGTAGATAAGGACCAGACCAGCAGCAAGTGCTCTGAGGGCTTGAATCTGAGGTATTCGCGGCGTTGCTGAGCTCATGAGATCAATGTATGAATAGCAATCGAAGGATGTCTTTCAGTGATCATCGCTCTTCCACCAAGTGCACGTATTTCACTCAGGAGTGAAATCTCAACAACGCGAGCACCTGCTTCAGCAACTAAATCAATGGCCGCACTCAACGTCCCTCCTGTTGCAAGAACGTCATCGACTAAGAGCACTCTTGAGTGTTCATTAAAGGAATCCGAATGAACTTCAATCTCATCATCGCCATATTCGAGACCATACTGCCTGCTAATTGTTGTGTGGGGGAGTTTGCCCTTCTTGCGAATAGGGACAAAACCTAGACCGAGTTGACGTGCTAGCGGGGCGCCCAAAATGAAACCACGCGCCTCAACACCTGCGACGATATCGATCTCACCGACAGACGCTGCCATCGAATCTATGACAGCTGAGAAGGCCTTGCCATCGCCTAACAAGGGAGTAATGTCCTGAAAGAGAACTCCGGGGGCTGGGTAATCTGGAATCAACCTAATAAGAGTCAGCGCTCTTGCGAGCTCTTGCTTGCTGCTCTCGGCCTGATCCATAGCCATCCTCATCTGTGTCCGAAAGGGGACTTGAACCCCTAATCCCTTGCGAGAACTAGCACCTCAAGCTAGCGCGTCTGCCAATTCCGCCACCCGGACGAGTGTTCCCACAAGAGATTGAATTCTTGGGGATGAATTACGGGGCAAAGATAGCAATTTGAGGGCGGTGACGCAAAAGCTGTCATATCGCCCCCGTCTGGGGGAGAATGGCGCCATGACTTCTACATCACTTACAGAGCTCCAGGATCTGCAGAATGAAGCAATCTCTATCTGCCAAGATCTCATCCGAATCCCTTCCGTCAATTTCGGAGATGGCAAGGGAGATGAGAAAGCTGTCGCTGAGTATGTCGTAGCAAGCCTTGCTGAGGTCGGCATCGAGTCACGAATCTATGAAGCTGCTCCAAATCGCTGCAACGTTATCGCGCGTATTGAGGGCGCGGATACTTCTCGTCCAGGACTAGTACTCCATGGCCACCTCGATGTAGTACCTGCGAATGCAGATGATTGGAGCGTTGATCCGTTCTCTGGTGTGATCAAGGACGGCATGGTCTGGGGCCGCGGAGCAGTTGATATGAAAAATGTCGATGCAATGATGCTCGCAATTGTCCGACACTGGGCTCGCACCGGTTATAAGCCACCGCGCACCATCGTCCTTGCCTTCTTCGCAGATGAAGAGGCGGGAAGCAATTTTGGCTCTCGCTATATGACAGCAAATCATCCTGAAGTCTTTGCTGGATGTTCAGAGGCAGTCTCAGAGGTGGGCGGATTCTCCGTCACGGTTGCAGATGGAAAGCGTCTCTACTTCATTGAAGCTGCGCAAAAGGGAATTCATTGGTTGAAATTGATCGCAGATGGACGCGCGGGTCACGGCTCAATGATGAATGATGAAAATGCACTCACAGCGCTATCTGAAGCGGTTGCAAAGGTGGGAAACTATGAGTGGCCTCAGCGCTACACAGAAACTGTCAAAGCCCTCTTTAAGAGAGTGGCAGATGCAACAGGCAAGCCATATGATGAAAGCGATTTACGACCGCTACTCAAGGAGATTGGGCCGACTGCTCGAATGATCGGCGCAACTCTTCAAAACACTGCAAATCCAACGATGTTAGAAGCTGGCTATAAAGCCAATGTGATCCCAGGTTCTGCAAGTGCCGTCATCGATGGACGATTCTTACCTGGTTATGAAGACGAATTTAACGCAACGATTCGACAGATCGTGGGCCCAGATATTCGAGTTGAGACAATTACACGCGATATCGCCCTCGAGGTTGATTTCACAGGACCCCTCGTAGATGCGATGTGTGCTGCAATCCTAAGTGAGGACCCTGAAGGAATTCCCGTTCCATACTTGATGAGCGGTGGAACAGATAATAAAGCTCTCTCTGAGCTTGGCATAGTTGGTTATGGTTTTGGCCCACTTAGACTTCCGGCTGATCTTGATTTCATGGCGTTGTTCCATGGCGTAGATGAGCGAGTTCCTGTTGAATCACTTCACTTCGGAGTCAAAGCGATGAAGAACTTCTTAGAAAACTGCTGAGACCTCATCCAATACTTCTCTAATGGCTGCAGGCAGTGTGATCTCCTCTGACTTAAGGATGCCACGCAACTGAGCGCCGGTTCGTGCACCGACGATTGATGATGTCACTAGTGGATTATCACGAACCCACGCCAGAGCAACTTCAAGGGGTGCAAAGCCAAGACCTTCAGCTGCAACACCGACAGCTTCGACAATCCGAGCACTCTCTTCACCAAGATAGGGCTGAACATGTTTCATGAAGTGCGGGGCTGCAGCACGAGAATCACTTGGTATGCCTTTTCGATATTTGCCCGTTAACACACCACGCCCAAGCGGAGCCCATGCGAGAAAACCAATATTCATCTCATCGGCCGCCGGCAATATTTCTCGTTCAACGCCTCTATTGAGAAGTGAGTACTCATTTTGAAAGGTCACAATTGGAGCTTTCATTGAGTGAAGTTCTTGAAGAGTTGCAGTGCGCGCGCACTGCCAGCCTGAGAAGTTTGATATTCCTACATAACGGGCTTTGCCGCTTGTATAGGCATAGTCGAGGGCAGAGAGTGTGTCCTCCAATGGAGTGCGAGGATCCCAATTATGGATCTGCCAAATGTCAACGTAATCACTACCCAATCTGGAAAGTGACTTATCCAATTCATTGATAAGACTGGCGCGGGTATTGTTGATCACGCGTTGGCCATCAATCAGTTGTATTCCAGCCTTGGTTGCAATTACGACATCTTCGCGTTCGAAGAAAGTACCAATCATTCCGCCGACTACGCGCTCACTATCTCCATCACCATAGATCGGAGAGGTGTCAAAGAAGTTTCCACCTGCTTCAATAAAGGCACGAGTTTGATCCGCTGCTTCATGGGTATCGGTATCTCGTCCCCATGTCATCGTTCCTAGACCAAGTCGAGAGAGCGAGAGTCCACTCTTACCAGCTCTACGAATCTCCATCGGTCATCTCCATGGGCGCGAGGTTAGCAAGCCACACTCTTATAACTCCGATAACCTAGCCTTCGTGCCCGCTCGTGTCGGCGGGCTTTCTATCAAGAGGAAGGCAGGGCGAAAGAGTGTCCACAGTGATTTTTCTCCGCCATGCTCACTCCATTGCCAATGAAAAGAATCTGCTCGCCGGTCGCACTCCTGGAGTCCATCTTTCTGCTACTGGCCTCCTTCAAGCAAAAGAACTCGTGGATAGATTGGGCAGGGGACATATCGATCACCTTCACATCAGCCCCATGCAACGTTGCCAGTTAACTATTGATCCGTGGCTTGCCTCGAGGAATTCTTCAACCATCTCATCTCTTCAGGTGGAAGAGAGATTTAATGAAGTTGATTATGGCGATTGGAGTAATGGATCCCTTGCAACTTTGCGCAGGAATCCGATGTGGAAGAGCATTCAAGAAGAGCCTTCAAAAGTGAAGTTTCCAGGAGGAGAGAGCATTAAAGCGGCTCAGAAACGTGCAGTCAGCGCGGTCGATGAGCTGCTGGCAACAAGAAAGAGCGATGTTCATTTGGTCATCACGCACTCTGATCTCATCAAGGTAATTGCAGCTCACTATCTCGAGATGCACCTTGATTCATTTCAAAGGATTGAAATCGGGCCAGCCAGCTTCACAGTCCTCAAGGGAAATCTCAACTCACAATCTTTGGTAACTCTAAACAGTTATTCAGATCTAGCATCAGTTGTCGGTAAGCGATGATTCGATCCTTTGATTCACTCGATAGGTTCACTGTTGGAACAGTCGGAATTCCCGGAGAGCGCACGTTCTATATTCAACTTCGATCATCCAATACCGTGCTCTCATTTTCACTGGAGAAATCACAGGTGGCTGTTCTGGCAGAACGGCTACGTGAGATGGTGAAGGAGATAAAGGCGTCGAATCCACTGCTTTCCCACATTTCTAGGGAGAAAGACTCTCTTCCTCTAGATACTCCAATCGAGGATGAATTTCGCGTGGGTTCTATGGCAATTTTTTATGACAGTCAATCTGAAAAGATTCAACTGGATTTGCGTGAACTCAATCAAAACTCAGATGAAGAAGATGATCTTCTTGATAATGACGATGTCGAGGTAGTTCGCCTATTCATTACGGTCGCTCAGGCACTCACCTTTTCGGCTCGGAGTGAACTCATCCTCAGTGCTGGTCGAGCTCAATGCCCCTTCTGTGGTTTTCCCATTAACCCTTCGGGCCATATTTGTGCACGAGCTAATGGGTATAGACGATGAGTGCGCAACTTCTCACAATCCTTTCGCAGGGTGAAATAGCGGTTGAAGGAAGATTGGTTGATGCATCGAATGCAACGCTCTTTGTTGAGATATCAGATGCAAACGAGAAGGTGAAAGCAATCTATAAGCCGGTCTCGGGTGAACGACCTCTCTGGGATTTCGAAAGTGGCAATCTCGCTTCACGAGAGCGAGCAGCATACTTAATTAGCGAAGCCGCTGGCTTCCATTGCGTGCCCATTACGATTCTTCGTGATGGTCCATTTGGATTCGGGATGGTTCAAGAGTGGATTGAGATTGACGAAGAGATAGATCTCTCATCGTATTTCAGAGAAGATAGAGCTGAACTTCGAGCTCTCGCACTTTTTGATGCGATTATCAACAATACCGACCGCAAAATTGGTCATCTGCTCGTGCGGCCAGGGGGAGAGCTCAAAGTTTGTGATCACGGAGTTACCTTCCACCACGAAGATAAGCTTCGGACAGTTCTTTGGCAGTGGGCCGACTCTCCACTCGATGATCGCGAGATGGGCTTATTACGGGCACTAAAGGAGCGCTTGCGCACTCACTCAATCGAGGAGATTCCTCAGTTGATCAATAAAGAGGAGTATGACGCCCTCTTGTCTCGAGTAAACCGACTTCTAGTGGAGAAGAAATTTCCATTGCCTAACCCTGATTGGCCGAGCGTTCCTTGGCCTCCGTTTTAGTCGAGTAAGCATTACTGTTGCTCCATGAATTCGTGGGCATCTCTTGATATTCCCGAGGTTGGCTCTCAATATCGCTTTCCGCCACTGTCTCTCTTTGACACTGCCTCGGCTTGTAAGAGACCACTGGAAGTTAAGAGTCTCTATCGACTCTACGTCTGTGGAATAACCCCATATGATGCAACTCATCTGGGTCATGCAGCGACATATCTCGCATTCGATTTAGCACATAGATATCTTCTTGCGACAGGTGCACAGGTTCGTTTTGTTCAAAACATCACCGATGTCGACGATCCCTTGCTCGAACGCGCCCAGAGAGATGGACAGGACTGGCGCGAACTAGCTCAATCTCAAATCAATCTTTTCCGTGGAGATATGGTCAATCTCCATATCATTCCGCCCGATCACTACATCGGGGTTGTTGAAGCAATGCCATTAATCATCGATGCAATCTCACTTCTGGAGAGTAAAGGTTCAACGTATTCCATTGAGAATGATCTCTACTTTTCTATCCGCTCAGACACACACTTTGGCTCACGCAGTCATTTGAGTGAGGAAGAGATGTCGCGCATCTTTGCCCAGCGCGGAGGAGATCCTGATCGTCTGGGAAAGAGAGATCCCCTTGATGCTCTTCTGTGGTTAGGCAAGAGAGAGGGAGAACCTTCATGGAATTCTCCTTTCGGAGAGGGTCGCCCAGGTTGGCATATCGAATGCTCTGCAATTGCTCTTGCATACCTTAAGCCAGAAGAACATTCTTCAACATGCATTGACATCCAAGGAGGAGGAAGCGATCTGATCTTCCCTCATCATGAGATGTCGGCTACGCAGGTTGCAGTTGCAACAGGACGTGAGTTTGCTAGCCACTATGTTCATGCAGGCATGATTGGTCTTGATGGAGAGAAGATGAGTAAGTCACTCGGTAACCTCATCTTTGTCTCCAAACTTATCGAAGACGGCGTCGACCCGATGGCAATTCGATGGGCTTTGATGAATGGAAGCTACGGTGCTGATCGAATGTGGGAGAACTCATTCTTTGATGAGGCATCTAAATGGATTGAAAGATTACGCAGCGCCCTCTCGCGAGTTGACGTTGCCCCAACAGCAAGAGTTATCGCTTCAATAATTTCTTCTCAGGCAGATAATCTCGACACCACACGATCGCTTCGCGAGCTAGAGAGATGGATTGTTGCCACAGAATCTGGTGAAGAAGGCGGAGAAGCGGGCGAGCTCTCACGTTTTCTCGATGCTCTACTTGGCTTAGCTCTCTGACTCACCATCGCGGGCACTTTGCCTGCGAAGAAAACGCTCAACCTCTCGAGCAAGCTCTTCTCCGTTATCTGCCGAGATATCTGATTGATCCTTACTCTCTTCCAAACTCTTAATGTATTCCTCAATATCTGAATCCTCGCTGACCATCTGATTTACAGCTTCTTCCCATTCAGTTGCCTCTCGAGGAAGGGATGCCAGCGGCAGAGAGATGGAGAGAAAATCTTCGAGCGCATTAATAAGGGCCAACGTTGCCTTAGGAGATGGTGCGCCATTTGCATAGTGGGGAATAGCAGCCCATAGAGCTATGGCATCAATATCTCGACGAACACAACCTTCACCAATGACGGCAAGAATTCCCGTTGGCCCCTCATATCTGCTGATCTCCATACCAAGCTTTGCTGCGATATCAGGATGAGCACCTGTGCCCGATACGGGGATGGCTCGAGTGTGCGGAGTGTCGGCGAGCATTGCTCCAATGGAGATGACGGTTGAAACCTCACAATCGTCAGCAAAATCAAGGAGTTCTTCGGCAAATGAGCGCCATCGCATAGAGGGCTCAACGCCTCGAACAAGAAGAAAATCGCGCTCACCTTCAGGATACGGCAGAGCAAAAACTTGAAGGCCCGGCCAGGTAAGTGATCTCACAGAGGACTCATTAATCAGAATCAATGGACGATTTACTTGATAATCGTAGTAATCCTCAGAGTTAATCTCTGCAATGAGTTCACCGCGTGATGTCCCGTTGCTCTCCATTGATGAGAGAAGGTGGGTAATGACACCTGTTGACGCCTCTCCTGCATCACTCCAACCGCCAAAAGCGAGAATCATGATTGGGTCTCGAAGTCTAGGAATGCGATAAATCTCCACGAGCGACACCTTACGGTAACCTTTGCCCCATGACGAGCTCAATGCGCAGTACACGCAAGCGCGATGGAGCTCTACGTAAGGCAATGTCGACTCGAGCCGTGATTGCAGATGGCGCTATGGGAACGATGCTTCAAGCTGCCAATCCCACACTTGAGGATTTTCAACAGCACGAGGGCTGTAACGAGATCCTTAATGTCACTCGCCCCGACATCGTTCGCTCCGTTCATGAGGCCTATTTATCGGTCGGCGTCGATGCAATTGAGACCAATACATTCGGAGCTAACTGGGCGAACTTGGCTGAATATGGAATTGAAGATCGCATCTACGAGCTAGCTAAAGCTGGGGGAGAGATAGCCCGTCAAAGTGCCGATGCATTTTCTACCCCGGATCATCCTCGCTTCGTTCTCGGTTCACTCGGTCCAGGTACAAAGCTTCCCACCCTTGGCCACACAACCTATGAGAAGTTGCGTGA
This sequence comes from uncultured Candidatus Planktophila sp., assembly GCA_964644425.1. Lineage (GTDB taxonomy): Bacteria > Actinomycetota > Actinomycetes > Nanopelagicales > Nanopelagicaceae > Planktophila. The sequence goes on along the minus strand of CAZXVL010000001.1, from coordinate 21,377 downwards.
GGCCTATGCAACCGCATCACAAGGTCTTGTTGATGCAGGATGTGATGCTCTACTGATCGAGACAACTCAGGACTTATTGCAAGCTAAAGCTGCGGTCAATGGAGCTCGTGATGTCATCGCACAATGCGAGCGAGATGTAGTACTTATTGCTCAAGTTACTGTAGAGACCACAGGAACAATGCTTCTTGGTTCTGAAATCGGCGCAGCTCTGACAGCTCTTGAGAATCTAGATATCGACCTCATTGGACTCAACTGCGCTACTGGGCCTGCGGAAATGTCTGAACATCTTCGCTACCTATCGAAGAATTCTCAGGTGGCGATTTCTGTCATGCCTAATGCAGGTTTGCCTGTACTTGGTCCAAACGGTGCTACCTACCCGCTTGGCCCAGAAGAACTTGCTGATGCCCTATCTGGATTCGCCAATGATTACGGCCTATCGATGATTGGTGGCTGCTGCGGTACGACTCCCGAACATCTCGGTGCCGTCGTCAATCGTATGAAGGGAAGGGCAGTTGTACAGCGCACTATCAAGCCAGAGCCTTCTGTTTCATCCCTGTATCAGGCAGTTCCACTTCAGCAAGATCTCACATACCTAGCCATTGGTGAGCGCACAAACGCTAACGGCTCGAAAGCTTTCCGTGAGGCGCTTATCGCAGAAGATTGGCAGACATGTGTCGAGATTGCCCGAGATCAAATTCGCGATGGTGCGCATATTCTCGATCTCTCTGTTGATTATGTTGGTCGCGATGGTGCGCGCGATATGTTTGAGATTGCATCTCGCTTTGCAACCTCATCGACTCTTCCGATCATGTTGGACTCAACTGAGCCTGCAGTCATAAAAGCCGGACTCGAAGCACTCGGTGGGCGCAGCATCATTAACTCTGTTAACTATGAAGATGGCGACGGTCCAGATTCTCGCTTCGCACGAATTATGCCTTTAGTGAAAGAGCATGGCGCAGCAGTTGTGGCTCTCACTATCGATGAAGAAGGTCAGGCGCGCACAGCAGAGTGGAAACTGCGAGTCGCACGGAGATTGATTGTTGATTTAACTGAAAATTGGGGCCTGAATGTAGGCGACATCATGATTGATACCCTCACATTTCCCATTGCAACGGGTCAAGAAGAGACTCGAAGAGATGGCTTAGAGACTATCGAGGCAATCAGGGCTCTCAAGATTGAATTCCCAGAGGTGCAGACTACCTTGGGTGTGAGCAACGTTTCCTTTGGGCTCAATCCAGCTGCTCGCGTAGTACTCAATTCGGTCTTTCTTCATGAATGCGCAGAAGTTGGTTTGACCTCTGCGATTGTTCATCCTTCAAAGATTATGCCGATGGCAAGAATTGAACCTCGTCAACGAGAGGTGGCTCTCGATCTCATCTATGACCGCCGCACATTCGATGGCGAAAACTGCACATACGATCCTTTGCAAGAATTTTTACAACTCTTCGAAGGAGTTGAACTCGCAACATCACGACTGACCCGTGCTGCTGAACTTGCAGCGCTTCCATTGGATCAGCGCCTACAGCGCCGCATCATCGATGGGGAAAAGGTAGGTCTTAATGAGGACCTTGATGAAGCGATGGGGCAGGGCATGAAGCCTTTAGCAATCATCAACGACCATCTCCTTGAAGGCATGAAGGTAGTGGGCGAGCTCTTCGGCAAGGGTGAGATGCAGCTTCCATTCGTTCTGCAGAGTGCAGAGGTAATGAAAAGTGCTGTTGCATACCTTGAGCCACATATGGAGAAGAGTGATGAGGGCGGTCGAGGCACGATGCTTCTGGCCACAGTCAAGGGTGATGTTCACGATATCGGAAAGAACCTTGTCGATATCATCTTGTCCAATAATGGTTATCGCGTAGTCAATATCGGCATTAAGCAGACCGTGAATCAGATTATCGATGCTGCACTCGAAAATGATGTGGATGCTGTCGGAATGAGTGGATTGCTCGTTAAATCAACTGTTGTTATGAAAGAAAATCTCGAAGAAATCACGGCTCGCGGACTCGATCAGAAATGGCCGATCGTCCTGGGTGGCGCTGCCTTGACTAGAGCGTTCGTTGAACAAGATCTCGCTTCGACCTTTCCTGGAGAAGTGCGTTACGCCCGCGATGCTTTTGAAGGACTGCGTTTGATGGATGCAATCATGGCGGTAAAGCGTGGCGAACCAGGTGCTGCACTTCCAGAACTTCGCGAACGCCGCGTGAAGGCGGTAGCTAAGAATCCAGAGATTACTACTGAGGACACGACTCGCAGCGATGTTGCAATTGATGTAGATATTCCAGCCCCACCATTTTTTGGTTCTCGAATCGTCAAGGGAATCCCACTTGCAGATTACGTTGGAATGCTCGATGAGCGTGCGCTCTTCGTTGGCCAGTGGGG
>CAZXVL010000001.1:0-18898 GCA_964644425.1 uncultured Candidatus Planktophila sp. | reverse complement strand
GCAGACTTCTTTGCTTCAAAGGATTCCGGTAAGACAGATGTCGTTGCATTTCATGTAGTAACGATGGGAAATACAGTGAGCAAGGCGGCCAACGAGCTCTTTGCTGCAAATGAATACCGCGAATATCTTGAGCTTCACGGTTTATCTGTTCAGTTAACAGAGGCCCTTGCAGAGCATTGGCACGCGCGAGTGCGTGAGGAGTTTGCGGTAAGAAACTTAGACGCACCCGATTTACAGGGCATTCTTGATCAGGGTTACCGCGGCTCTCGATATTCATTCGGTTATCCCGCATGTCCTGATATCGAGCAACAGACTCAACTCTGTGAGTTATTGGAACCTGGGCGCATAGGTGTGGAACTCTCTGAGGAGTTCCAACTTCATCCAGAGCAATCGACTTCGGCGATCATCGTCCATCATCCTGAGGCAAAATACTTCAACGCCAATTAACTTCAAAGTTATTTAGGATCAAGAGTTAGTTAAAGGCTGGGCATATCTCCTTAAATGAGCACCAGTCACAGAGGCGAGATTTCTTCGTTGGAAAGTGATCACTTTCAATTGCAGTGAGTATCTCATCTCCAATATTCCTCAGAATGCGCTCGGTGGCGAGAAGCTCCTTCTCAGTTGGATTGCTTCGAACGATATTGCTATCTCCCAAATAAATAAGCTGCAGTAACTTCGGAATTTGACCTTCATTGCGCCAATAGAGAAGAGCATAGATACGCAGTTGAAATAACGCCTTCTCTTCCCAGCCCGGCTTCGGCGATTTACCTGTTTTGTAATCAACGATGCGAACCTCACCGGTTGGTGCAATGTCCAAGCGATCTACATAGCCGTGTAGATACATCTCCTCGCTGATATCTCGCTCTAAGTGAAGCTCGCGATATGTTGCATCAAAAGTTGTGGGATTCTCCAACTCGAAGTAAGTAGTGAGAAGAGCCTGTACGCGATCAAGCCACTCTTTCTCATCTGTGATGAGCTCGAGCAATTCAGGCTTACCTTCCAAGTGCTCACGCCACTTCGTCGGCATAAGATCCAATGCACTCTGAGGGGAGCGTTTATCTCTTGGAAGTTCAAAGAGGTCTTCAAGAATTGAGTGAACCAACTTTCCTCGCTCGGCATCGAGACTGATCTTCTCTGGCAAGTTCAGTATGGCGCGGTACTTATAGAGCTGAGGACAATTTGTGAAGTCATTGAGGCGACTGGGGGAGAGACGTAGCTTTGACGGTGATGACTCCATGAGATGACCTTAAACCCTCTAATGACCACGAATTGGCAGTTATCTCACCTAAGATACGGCTCGTGTCTGACTCATCTCAATTTTCTGGCCGTGGCTACTTTAAGGCTGGAGATCGCATTCAACTTACCGACCCAAAGGGCAAGCTCTATAGCTTCACCATTACCCCTGGGAAGGAGTGGCATACCCATAAAGGTTGGATTGTTCACGATGAGTTAATTGGACTACCTGAGGGTTCAGTTGTCAGTACTACTGCCGGATTAAAGTTCACTGCATTCATCCCACTACTCGCCGATTATGTTCTCTCAATGCCGCGAGGTGCAACCATCGTCTATCCAAAAGATGCAGCGATGATTGTGGGTGTCGCAGATATCTATCCGGGGGCTCGAGTACTTGAAGCGGGAGTTGGAAGTGGCGCTCTCACGCTCTCATTGCTACGTGCAGTGGGAGATCGAGGATTTGTACGAAGCGTTGAACGAAGAGAAGATTTCGCTAGGAATGCTTCAGAGAATGTTTCCAATTACTTCGGGCAGATGCCAGATAATTGGAAGTTAGATGTTGGATCAGTTCAAGATCAGAGCTATAACGAACCCTTTGATCGCGTAGTTCTCGACATGCTTGCACCGTGGGAGTGTGTGGCAATGGCTGCAGAAGTTCTAAGACCAGGTGGTGTATTCCTGGCATATGTTGCAACGACCACTCAACTCTCAGCGACAGCAGAGGCTCTCAAGAGTGATGGTCGTTTCACCGAACCTGAGAGCTCAGAGACAATGGTGCGCGGTTGGCATCATGAGGGACTTGCCGTTAGACCCCAGCAGAGAATGATCGGACATACGGGTTTTCTAATTCAAAGTCGGAGAATGGCGCCGGGTGTTGAGGTGCTCGCACGACGTCGTCGTCCGGCAAAGGGTGCATACGGTGTCGCAGAAGAGTGAGAGGCTCGTTAACCTCACTATTGCCCTCTTGGCTACGAAGCGGTACTTGACCAAATCAGAAATCTTTAGAACTGTAGCCGGTTACGAGGGCGATCAAGTCGCACGTGATCGTATGTTCGAACGAGATAAGGATGATCTACGCACGCTAGGCATCGATATCGAGGTGGGAAGTTTTGACCCTCTCTTTGAAGATGAACCAGGCTATCGAATTAAGCGCGATAAGTACGAGCTCCAACTCAAGAACTTGACACCACTAAAGCTCATGCTGCTATCGCAAGCATCGCAAGTATGGCAAGAGGCAACACTAGGAGAGAGTGCTCAAATTGCACTTCGAAAACTTAAGTCACTAGGAATCGATAGTGATACTGAAGCTATTGGCTCCCAACCATTACTCATAACCCAGCCACCAGAACAGGTCGCTGACATCATCACCGCCCTGAATAATCTGCAGAAGGTTTCCTTTTCCTATATTTCTGCCGATCTCTCAGAGAAGGTCCGTACTGTTTGCCCTTACAGACTCTCCAGGAGCAAAGGTTATTGGTATCTTCTAGCTTACGAAGATGAGAAAAATGAGCTCAGGACCTTTCGTGTAGATCGAATATCCACATCAATCACAATCATGGGGCCTCACGATGCCTACGTCATTGATGAGAAAGTGCTTTCGAATGACGAGCTTCATTCTCCTGCCGTGCAATATGCCGAAGTAGCAATTCTTGATGGCAGCTCTCAGAATATTCGCTCTCGGGGTGAGTTCCTTCGCATTGAAGGTCAGTGGCAAGTGTGGAGTTATCCCTTCTTTGACGAAGATGACTTGATTCAAGATGTGCTCTGGAATGCAGATTCCGCCCGCCTTCTCTCTCCAAAGGGTGCTGTTAATTCACTCGTGAACAAGCTTTCTGCGGCGGTGAATATCCATGGGTAATCTCAGTGCGCCTTTAATGGAGGTTTCGCGCCTTCTCGATTTAGTACCTTACTTATCAACCCACTCACACATTTCGATTGCAGAACTCGCTGAAGAGTTTGGAGTCTCTGAAAAAGAGATGGTGAAAGAGCTCTCTAACCTTTCAATGTGCGGTCTTCCTGGATACACACCGTATGAGTTGATTGAAGTCTTCTTCGATTCGGGTTATGTCACCATCAACAATCATGATCCACTCAATCTTCCTCGGGCGCTGACCACTGAAGAGATTGCAGCGCTCTATATTGGCCTTCAGTTATTGAAAGACCGGACTCCTCAGGAGGACCGCCAAGCCCTGGAAGCGATTGCCGAGCTAACTTCAGAATTGCGCAGTGGTGTGACAGAGCGAGTTGCTCTGGAACCAGATCTGACGGATCAAACTATTTCAGCACTTAGTAGGGCTATAGATAGACGGAGTGCGCTGAAAATTTCATACACTGGGGCTTTATCTGACACGGCGCAAGAGCGGTTGGTTGATCCGCTAGAAGTTATAGAAGAATCAGGACAGCTCTATCTCAATGCTTACTGCTTTACTGCATCGGGGTATAGGACTTTCCGACTCGACAGGATTGAGATCATTGGAGAGTCAGAGGTACAGAGAGTGCACGCAACACATCAAGGGCTAGATGCACTTTCGCCTTCTGTACTTGAAGTGAAGGTACGGGCAGGGGCGCGCAGATATAGGGAGATCCTCAAAGGGGAGTACCGAGGAGAATCGATTATCTCGACCTTCTTCAATAGCGAGTGGCTTCTACGGGTCCTAATCGCTTCAGGTGGGGAGTTGGAGCTTATTGCCCCCAAGGAGCTACGTCCCGAGATTGCTTCCAGAGCTAGAAAAATCCTCAGCCTTTATAGCTCCTGAGGGCAGATAGTGCGATACGGTTTATCCGTGAAGACGAGGTGAAAACTCGTCACCAAGGCGTTAATAGACTACAAGGAGCCAGATCATGTTGAGGCAGAACTCTCATCTCATCTTTATAGGACTAATTGTGATTGTCCTCTTCGGAGCCAAGAAGCTTCCCGAAGCATCACGTTCACTTGGTCGCTCACTTCGTATCTTCAAGAGCGAGATGAAAGAGATGAAGAACGATGACGTTGAAGAGTCTCCAAAGAATGACGGCACAGTAGAGAAGTAATCTCTCATGGCGACCAAAAAAGATGGTCGCATGCCGCTCATGGATCACTTGCGCGAGCTGCGCCGTAGAGTCTTCAAGTCAGCAGTAGCCATCCTGATTGGCTCAATCCTTGGCTTCTATTTTTACACCACCATCATCGACACTCTGGCTGCACCTGTCTGTGATCTAGATAGTGCGAAAGTTGACGGTGCGCAAAAGTGCGGCATCTTAACGGTCCAAGGAATTCTTGGTCCTCTTGATCTTCAACTGAAAGTCGCTGCCCTCTCTGGCATTATCGTCACTGCACCATTCTGGTTGTATCAGTTATGGGCTTTCATAGCTCCCGCTCTTCATCGCAAAGAGCGCCGCTATAGCGTTGCCTTCATTGCAGCTGCCACTCCATTCTTTGCAGCTGGCGCGACTCTTGGCTATCTCACTCTTCCGGCTGCAATCAAGTTCTTGCTCAAGTTAACTCCTGACTCGCTAGCCAACCTCGTCTACTTCGACGCATATCTGGAGTTCGTTCTTCGAATTATTCTCGTTTTTGGAATTGCTTTTGAGCTTCCGGTCTTCTTAGTTACCTTCAACTTAATGGGCTTCCTAGCAGGAAAGACAATTTTGAAACAATGGCGTGGCTGGGTATTTGGTATTGCACTTTTTGTAGCAAGCTTCTCACCTAGCGGTGATCCACTCTCGCTCTTGATCCTGACCATTCCTCTCATTGGCCTCTATCTGGCAGCTGCTGGAATTGCCATCCTCAATGACCGACGTCGCGCTAAGCGTGATGGCAAGATTGTCGATGACAATGGCCGAATCACTTCATCGGGTGCCATCGAAGAGGCGAAACCGATAGATGAGGCAGATATCGTCTAAAGTGTGAACCATGTGGCTGGTCGCGGTGAACCCAACATCCGGAAATGGAAAGGGTGAGCGAATAGCTCCGAAGGTGACTATCTTCCTTCATCAACGTGGGATCGAATATGAAGTCCTTACAGCACCGAGCGCTGTCGCACTGTCAGTATTGCTGAAAGAGAATATTGGCAAGTATGCAGATAATCTTCAGGGTGTAATCGCCGTCGGTGGTGATGGTTTAGCTCATCTAGTCCTTCAGACCGTTGTTCCTGCAAGAGTTCCATTTGCGATTATCCCTGCGGGAACAGGAAATGATTTCGTGCGCACTCTTGGATGGTCACTAGAACACATCGAAGCTTTATTGGAGGAGATTACTTCAACGAAAGCGCGTGAAGTAGACCTTGGAATCGTGGACAATGAATGGTTTGCCGCGATTCTCTCGACGGGGTTTGATTCTGTGGTCAATGAAAGAGCCAATGCAATCTCATGGCCCAAGGGTCCCTCACGCTATAACGTGGCGATTGCACTTGAACTGGCGCGATTTAAACCGATTGAATACCAGATCACCGTAGACGGTCGGCTCATTACAACTGAGGCAATGTTGGTTGCAGTTGGCAATGGAAGGTCATATGGGGGAGGGATGAATATCTGCCCTCAGGCTCAATTACACGATGGACTTTTTGATGTTGTCATACTTGAGCCTGTCAGCAAAGTCGAATTTCTTAAAGTCTTTCCTCAAGTTTATTCAGGCTCGCACATCTCACATCCTAAGGTGCGATCCTTGAGGGCATCGAAGGTTAGTATCAGTGCAGATGCTGTGGCATATGCCGACGGTGAGCGTATTGGGGCTGCGCCTCTCTCTGCTGAATGTATTAAGGGAGCCGGCCTGACATGGACTCTATAGGTACTCCCGCAGAGCGATTCGCTGCTGCCAAGAGAAGAAATGCACATCCACTTACTCAAGATTTTATTGCCCAATTTGAATTCGGCTTTGACGACTTTCAGATAGCGGGATGTCAAGCGGTAGAAGAAGGTAGAAGTGTTCTCGTTGCCGCTCCAACTGGCGCGGGCAAGACAGTTGTCGGTGAATTCGCAGCATTTGCCTCTTTAGCTCGAGGAAAGAAGTGTTTCTACACAACTCCCATTAAGGCACTGTCCAATCAGAAATTTCATGAGTTTGTAGAGCGATTCGGTGAAGATCGAGTAGGTCTTCTCACGGGCGATACAAATATCAACTCTGATGCAGAGATCATGGTGATGACCACCGAGGTCCTTAGAAATATGCTCTATGCAAACTCTTCGACACTGCTCAATCTCGGCGCAGTCGTGATGGATGAAGTGCACTATTTGGCCGATAAATTCCGAGGCGCTGTCTGGGAGGAGGTACTGATTCACCTCATGGAGAGCGTTCAAGTCATCTCACTCTCGGCAACGGTGAGTAATGCTGAAGAGTTTGGTGAGTGGCTCGGTGAAGTTCGTGGTTCAACTGACGTAATTGTCAGTGAGGTCCGACCGATTCCTCTCTATCAACATGTACTTATCGGAGCGCGCATGATTGATCTCTTTCATGAGCCGGGCAGAGTAAATCCTGAGATTCTCGCCCTCGAGAGGCAAGCTCTTCGTAGGGTTAGAACACCGCGTGACAGAAGAGATCGCAATGGCTCTGATGATCTGCGACTTTCTCGTGATGAAGTTATTGAAAAGCTTCAGCGCGAAAATCTCCTTCCCGCCATTACCTTTATCTTTTCGCGCGCAGGTTGCGATGCCGCCGTTAAGCAATGTCTTCAGGCTGGAATCCGACTTACCAATACTGAAGAACGCATTGAGATCGCGAGAACTGCAGCGTTGTATACGCAGAATATTGCAGAAGAGGATCTCGATGTTCTGGGTTACAGAGAATGGCTCATGGCCCTAGAGCGTGGAATCGCAGCCCACCATGCTGGATTGCTACCCAGTTTTAAAGGAGCAGTTGAAGATCTTTTTCAGAGAGGATTAGTCAAAGCGGTCTTTGCGACAGAAACCTTGGCACTTGGCATCAATATGCCCGCACGAACTGTTGTACTAGAAAAACTCACAAAATGGAATGGCGAGGGACATGTCTCAATTACGCCGGGGGAGTACACCCAACTGACTGGCCGTGCTGGCCGTCGCGGAATCGATATAGAAGGCAATGCCGTCGTTCTCTGGTCTCCAACGGTCGACTCTGCTACCGCAGCAGGTTTGGCATCAACTCGAACGTATCCGCTACGTTCTTCATTTACACCTTCATACAACATGTCTATCAATCTCATTGCCAGGTTCGGTCGTGATCGAGCTCGAACAAGTCTTGAGTCATCATTTGCCCAGTTCCAAGCTGACCGCGCTGTCGTTGGTTTGGTCAAGCAGATCCGCAAGAATGACTTAGCAGCCCTTGAACAGCTCGAGTCTGCAGTCTGTCATCTTGGTGACTTCAATGAATACGCAAGTATTCGTCTTGAGATTAAGGAAGTCGAGCGATTACTCAGTCGCCGAGATGGCAAGAAGAGTTTTGATAGTCGTCAGCGCCAACGTTTAGAGAGTGATCTTGATAATCTGCGTCGTTCATTGCGCCAGCATGCATGCCACTCATGTAATGATCGTGAAACGCATGCAAGATTTGCTGAGCGCGCCGCTCGACTTAATCGAGAGTCGGAAGGACTTCGTGAGCGTGTGGAGAACCGCACTCATGTGATTGCGAAGACTTTTGATCGCATTTGTAAGGTTCTCGATCATCTGGGCTATATCGAAGGAGAGAAGCCTCTTGAGCAAGGAAAGATACTTGCAAAGATCTATGCAGAATCTGACCTCCTGCTGACTGAAGCAATTAGACAAGGAATTCTCAACGATCTCTCAGCGCCAGAGTTGCTCTCAGTTGTATCAGCGATGATTTATGAGAGTCGCGGAAGTGAAAGCTATGCGCCAAAGATGCCACATCAAAATGTTGCTAACGCGCTAGCTTCCATCACTTCGATATGGGCGAGACTCGAAGAGCTAGAGGAAGAGTATGAGGTTAAGACACAACGCGAACCTGACTTCGGATTTGCATATGCTTCCTATCGTTGGGCAAGCGGACATAACCTCAGTAGTGTCCTGCGGGGTACAGATATGACTGTGGGAGATTTCGTTCGAAATATCAAGCAACTCATTGATCTCTTAACGCAGATAGGTGGAGCTTCAGAGCATCTTCGCCCTCGCTGCAAGGAGGCTATTCGCAAAATTGACAGGGGAGTGGTCTCGTATATGGTTGGCGAACTATGACCCTCATGCTTCTTGATAGCGCTTCTCTCTGGTATCGCGCCTACTACGGCATGCCAGATACATTGCTATCTCCATCAGGCATGCCAGTCAATGCTATTCGTGGCTATCTTGATATGACAGCTCGGCTTGTTGGAATGTATAACCCAAATCGCATAGTTGCTTGCATTGAAGGCGACTGGCGTCCATCTTGGCGCGTTGAGCTCTTTCCAGATTACAAAGCAAATCGTCTTGAAGCAGATACTGAGGTGGAGGAAGAACCAGAGACTCTCACACCGCAGATTCCTGTGCTGCTTGATCTACTTGATGCATTTGGTTTTCCCATGGTGGGAGTAGATGATTACGAAGCAGATGATGTAATGGCAACCTTCGCTTCTCGTGAGCAAGGCCCTATTCGTGTTGTCACAGGCGATCGAGATCTATTTCAATTAGTAGATGATAAGAAGGACATTAAGGTTGTTTATCTCGCTCGAGGAATTACCAATCACGATCTAGTTGACCTGAAGTGGGTTGCAAACAAGTACGGAATTCCTGGAGATCGATACGCTCTTTTTGCAATGTTTAGAGGCGATCCGTCAGACGGTCTACCCGGGGTTAAGGGGATTGGCGAGAAGGGCTCTGCCACCATCGCAAACGCATTCGCAACAGTCGATGAGGCACTCTCTGGCGCACGTGCTGGACATCCTTCTCTTACACCAGCGTTAGCAAAGAAGATAATTGAAGGGGAGGAGTACTTAAAAATAGCTCCGACTCTTGTGCACTGCGCCCGAGATGTTGCACTTCCCACACTTGATATCTCACTTCCTGGTAAACCAGCTAATCTCTCTCAGATTTATCAGATGAAAGAAGAGTATGGTCTAGGTGCAAGTGTTGATCGTTTAATCTCGGCGCTAGGTTGGTAGAGGAAGTTCGATGAAGCCAGTGATTTTGATCCCGACCTATAACGAGTCGGTAGCAATCGTGGAGTTACTCAGTCAATTATCGACTTTACATAATTCTCGCGATTTCGATGTTCTAGTAATTGATGATAATTCACCCGATGGGACTGCAGATATTGTCGATAATCTTGCAATCTCTTGGGTCTCTGTTCTTCGCAGGCCAGGAAAAGCTGGACTTGGTGCGGCATATCGAGCCGGATTCGCAGATGTTATTGCAATGGATAAGTACTCACATATCGTGACAATGGATGCAGATGGCTCTCATCGCGTTGAAGATCTTCCGGCAATGTTTGATGCTACACACAACTCAAATCTGACAATCACCCTTGGCTCACGATGGATTCCAGGTGGCTCGGTTGTGAATTGGCCTCTATTTCGCCAGATTCTCTCTCGTTCAGGTACGGCATATGCACGTCTTGCCCTGCGGATTCCGTTGCATGATCTCACTGGAGGATTTCGTATCTATTCCGTAGATCTATTGAAAAGACTCAAACTAGACCAGATGACTGCGACTGGATATTGTTTTCAAATCGAAATGGCGATGGCTAGCGTTCTAGCCGGTGCATCTACATGCGAGGTTCCGATTACCTTTGTCGAGCGCATTAATGGAGTTTCTAAGATGAGCAAGGCGATTGTCTTTGAGGCGCTGTGGCAGACCACGCTCTGGGGGCTATCTCGCACCTTTAGACCTAATGCCGATAAGTTACATTATGTAAAGTAGGAGGAACTTACCCCTCCTCTTACGATGAACTGCTGGTTAGGCTTCTATCGATAATCATCGAGTGGTGTACAGGAGCAGACAAGATTTCTATCTCCATGAGCGCCATCGATACGTGAGACCGGAGGCCAGTACTTCATTCGGGATCCGATCAATTCGCCCGCCACAAGGCCATCGAGAGGCTTTGGATAGCCCCCCTTCTCTCTTGGGTAAGCCCTATCCCACTCAGTAGAGGTCACAGATAGGGCTGTATGAGGAGCCGCCCGAAGAGCGCTCGCCTCAACGGAAATCGAGCCATCGATAATCTCTTGAATCTCAGCCCGAATAGAGAGCATCGCCTGGATAAAGCGTTCAATCTCGGCAATATCCTCAGATTCAGTCGGCTCAATCATCAATGTGCCCGCTACAGGGAAGGACATTGTTGGGGCGTGGAAGCCATAATCCATCAGACGCTTGGCGATGTCATCGACTGTAACCCCAGAAACCTTAGTGATCTCTCGAATATCAAGAATGCACTCATGGGCTACCCGACCATTGCTGCCGGTGTAGAGAATTGGGTAGGCCTGACCTAAACGATGGGCGATGTAATTGGCCGAGAGAATTGCAACTTCAGTCGCGTGAGTAAGGCCAGCTCCTCCGAGAAGTCGGATGTAAGCCCAAGAAATCGGAAGAATACTTGCAGAGCCATATGGCGCACCTGAAACAGGTCCAGGTCCAGTGGCGGGTCCTGCTAATTGATCCATTGGATGGTTGGGCAAGAACGGCGCTAAGTGTGCACGCGAAATCACAGGTCCAACACCTGGTCCCCCGCCACCATGTGGAATAGCAAATGTTTTATGAAGATTCAGGTGCGAAACATCAGCGCCAAATTTTCCTGGCTGGGCAACACCGACAAGTGCATTGAGGTTTGCACCATCAACATATACCTGTCCCCCGGCCTCATGAATCATTGCGCATATCTCAGAAACTGCAGTTTCAAATACACCATGCGTACTCGGATAGGTAATCATCAATGCCGCGAGAACGGGTGCATGCTCTGCAATCTTTGCTCTTATATCTTCAACAGATACATTTCCATTTTCATCGCACTCAACGACCACAACCTTCATTCCCGCCATTACTGCAGAAGCGGCATTCGTGCCATGAGCACTTGATGGGATGAGGCAGATGTTTCGGGCATGATCGCCTCGTGAATCATGGTAATTTCGAATTGCCAGCAATCCTGCAAACTCACCTTGGCTACCTGCATTAGGTTGAAGAGAAACGGCATCGTAGCCGGTAATGGCAAGAAGCCATTGAGACAGTTGATCTATCAACTTACGAGATCCAACGCTCTGATCAATCGGGGCAAATGGATGCAAGCTTGAAAACTGCGGCCAAGAGACTGCTTCCATCTCTGTAACCGAATTGAGCTTCATTGTGCATGAGCCCAACGGAATCATTGTGCGATCCAAAGCTAAATCACGATCAGCTAAATTTCGAAGATAGCGCATCATTCCGGTCTCGCTATGATTTGTGTTAAAAACCGGATGAGTTAAGTACTTACTGGTGCGCAGGAACTTTGATGGAATATCCAATGCCGGCGCATCCGAGAATCCGAGAATTGATAAGACCTCAGAGAAGAGCTCTTCTGTCGTTTCCTCATCGAAGGCAACGCGAAGCTCGGTGGCACTCACACGAGCAAAGTTGATTCCGCGTGCTGCGGCTTTTGCATGTATTGCCTCTGCATCTGATACGAAAAGGTGAACCGTATCGAAGAGGACATCGGTTGTGTTCCCTGAGGCTGCATGCAATCGTGCAGCAAAGTTATGAACTCGCTCTGCAATTGCGCGAAGACCTGCAGGTCCGTGCCACATCGCATAGAAGGTGCTCATATTTGCAAGAAGAGCTTGAGCCGTACAAATGTTTGAGGTCGCCTTGTCGCGACGAATATGTTGCTCTCGAGTTTGCAGAGCTAATCTAAAGGCAGGCTTTCCAGTTGCATCAATACTCTGACCAACGAGGCGACCTGGCATCGAACGCTCAAGACCTGAGCGAACAGCGAGGAATCCTGCATGTGGCCCACCGAATCCCATAGGAACACCAAAGCGCTGAGATGTGCCGACAGCAATATCTGCGCCCCACTCCCCTGGTGGTTTCAATAGTGTGAGAGCCAGCAAATCAGTGGCAGCGATGACAAGAGCACCCTTTGAATGGGCGTACTCTGCAAAAGCCGAGTAATCGATGACCGTTCCAGTTGTATCTGGATATTGCACAAGTGCACCGAAGAATTCACCTTCAAAACCATCTCGGAGAACATGTCCAGAATCGACCTCGACAACGGTGATGCCAAGTGGTTTTGCGCGAGTGATCACTACCGCCTTTGTCTGCGGGTGCACATGCTCTTCGATGAGAAATACTGCTTCATCACTCATCTTGCTTGCGCGCCTTGCGAGTGTCATAGCTTCGGCAGCAGCTGTGCTTTCATCGAGCATTGAAGCATTGGAGATATCTAAAGCTGTGAGTTCGCAGACCATAGTTTGAAATGCAAATAGCGCTTCGAGGCGACCTTGAGAAATCTCTGGCTGATAAGGAGTGTAGGCGGTATACCAAGCTGGATTTTCAAGAACATTTCGCTTAATCACTGGCGGAACTATCGTTCCGTAGTAACCGGTTCCGATAAGAGAGCGGAAAACTTTGTTCTCAGATGCAATTGCGCGAAGTTCATTGATTACTTCAACTTCACTCTTGCCCGAATCTAACTGACCCTCTAGCGCTTCATTAATTGCAATATTTGATGGAACAACATCTGCAATAAATGATTTAAGGTCGGAGTAGCCCAACTCTGCGAGCATTGCCGCTTCATCCTTGTGAGTCGGTCCAATATGGCGATCCTCAAAGGTGCGCTCAAAACTCACTGTAATCCCCTAGCAATCCACTCACGTCGCTGGCATATCTGGGCCAGAGGTGAAATATATGCTTTAGAGAACGCCCTTACGCCCCTTTAGCCTTGCGTCGCAGTGAAAGTTCATCGTTACCTTCGCCACCCACAACTTCACCATTGAATTCACCTTGCAGGGTTGAGAGTGAGCCTTCAACCTCATGCCAAACCTTGCCAACGGCGATACCGAAAACTCCTTGACCACCAGCCAAAAGGTCGACAATCTCATCGGCGCTGGCACACTCATAGATAGAGGCTCCATCGCTCATCAGCGTGATGCGCTCGAGCTCGGTGACACCACGATTGCGAAGATGATCTACTGCGGTGCGAATGTTCTGAAGAGAAACTCCAGCATCAAGAAGACGCTTAACGATCTTCAGAACGAGTATGTCTCTAAACCCGTAGAGGCGAGCTGAGCCAGAGCCATGGGCTGTGCGAATCGATGGCTCCACCAGACCGGTGCGCGCCCAATAATCGAGCTGACGGTATGTGATTCCTGCAGCAGCGCAGGCAGTTGCTCCGCGGTAGCCAATCTGAAGTTCTTGCTCTGTCACGAGAGGGGGCTCGCTTTCGTTGCGCTCAAGAAGGGGGTCTTGAAGCGATGTGGCAAATCTACGGCTTGAGGACCCCATTGCGATGGAGCGACACGCCCCAAACCTCAAGTAGAGCTTTAAGGTTTTAAGCGAAATCCTCTGGGTTGATCTGATCAAGGAACTCTCGGAAGGCCTCTACCTCTTCTTCGCCTCCCTCAGAGCTCTGCTCGGGGATTTCTATACCAGCCTTTTCAAAGAGCTCCAGGCTGACCAAAATATTGGTCTTGTTCCGAAGGGCTATGGCAATCGCATCTGATGGGCGAGCCGATAAAGGCTCCAGCGCTCCCCCGGCGTTTCGCATGAGAAGTTCGGCATAGAAGACTCCATCGCGCATATCTGTGATGTGAACTGCGGTCAGCGTTGTGGAGGTACGTTCGAAAATGTCTCCAATAAGGTCATGTGTGAGTGGGCGCGATGGCGTCAATCCCTGTTGTGCAAATGCAATCGCCGTCGCCTCGCTGCTTCCAATCCAAATAGGAAGAAACTTTGTTCCCTCTAACTCTTTGAGTAAGACGATTGGCTGGTTGGAAGGCATCTCAATTCGAACGCCAACCACTTCAACAGGGATGAACATGGTCTCGCTCTTTAGCGAGGACGATTAAGGCCGCTGCGAACGAGCGATGCGTGAAGTCGTACTGAAAGAGCGGCAATCTCTTTCTGAACTTCTTCTGCACGAGCCTTTGCATCAGATGACTTCTGACGAGTAAACGGCGTGATGACCTGCTCTATTAAACCAATTTCTCGATCTGCTGCTGTCTTAAATGATCGCAGGTGACGGGCCTCGATACCGAAAGCTGCCATCTCAGAGACTGCCTTTGCAATGGATAGAGCATCTGCGTCGTAATGGCGACCACGCAAAGTGATAAGACCAAAGGACTCAAGCTCTACGAGTTGTGAATCTGCAATTCCCGAGGCATTGATGAGCTCTTCACGGGAGAGGCGCATCTCAGATTGCTCAGCGAAGGAAGATGCAACGATTTCTCCGTCAACGGTGGCAACCCCAAGATTAGGGCGAGGAGTTGCGATTCCCTGGGGTGTTGGTTCAAGACCGCGATCGAGTGCATCAAGATTATCTTTGATAACACGTAGCGGAAGGTATTGGTCGCGCTGTGCGAGCAGAACATAGCGAAGTCGCTCAAGATCGTGATGAGTAAATTTGCGATATCCAGATGGAGTGCGCTGAGGCTCTATCAAACCCTCGGATTCGAGGAAACGAATCTTTGAGATTGTAATATCCGGGAAGTCTCCACGTAGCTTTGTAAGAACTTCACCGATGCTCAGATAGGCGCGTGCTGGAACGCTCACTTATTTCTCCCCTTGTTCTCTAGCTCCGATAAAGAGCAGATGAAATTTTCCAATCTGAATCTCATCACCTGTGACAAGTGGATGAGAGGCAGTTTGCTTGCTATTGATATATGAACCATTAAGACTTCCGGAATCGGTAAATGAAAAACTCGATCCCTCGTATGAGATGCGTGCATGCTTACGTGAAACTGTTACGTCATCGAGGAAAATCTCGTTGGCCGGAGAACGACCAATTGAGACACCCGCTGTTGTAATGAGAAAACGAGCGCCTCGAGAAGGACCGCGGTGGATAAAGACCATGGCGCGATTTCCACTGCCATTCATAATCTCTGTCAGAACAGATTGCTCTTCAGCATTAGAACCCTCAAGGAGTCCTTCAATAAGGGAAGCCGGGGAAGGTTCTGCGTCATGTTGCACGTTCAGATGCAACGTCGTGGTGAGTTCATGTGAGCTCTCTTTACTGCTCATTTGACTCCCCTCTCTCGTTGCTCAAATTCTTCAGTGGGACCCAATTGGGCTCACCTTCAACTTGAGGCTGACAGTAGAGAGTTGAGATTAATAAATCAAGCTGGAGAGTAAAAGTAAAGTTTAGGCTGTGATCTCGCCGTATTGAGCAGCGCTCAAGAGCGGTGTGGGCGTATCGGTTACTGAGATTTCAACCAACCAACCGGCACCGTATGGCTCGGAATTGACAAGTTCGGGAGTTGAATTAAGCGACTCATTGATCGCTGTGATTGTGCCTGTAACTGGCGAGAAGATCTCTGAGACGCTCTTTGTGGACTCAACCTCTCCGCACACCTTGTCGGCGGTAACGGCATCTCCCACCTTAGGTAGTTGGACATAGACAATGTCTCCGAGGGCGCCCTGTGCGAAATCAGTAATTCCCATGCGAAGAATTCCCGCGCTATCAGTAGGTGCAACCCACTCATGTTCCTTCGTATATTGAAGTTCTGCAGGAATATGTGACATGGGGTCCTCTTCTATCCTTCGATGATTCGTTGGTCTGGCCGCACTCTAATGCTTCTGACTGCGCTGCGGAAATAGGAAACACCAGTGAATAGGTAGAGAACCAATCCCCAAATTGCAAAGGCCCATCCGAATATGAATGCGAACATGCCGGCAGTTGAATCTGAGAGTGCAAGGAGAAGAAGCGGAAATGCGTACAGGAGATTAAACGTTGCAGCTTTACCAATATATGTCACCTGAAGCGGAGGTAGACCTTTACGGGTGAGCGCTATCGTGACCAGAGCAAGAATAAAATCTCGCGCAAGAAGTAGAGCGATGAGCCAGACCGGAATTGCCTCGCGAATATAGAGAACTATCAGAGTGGCCAGGATGTAGATGCGATCTATCGCCGGATCTGCTAGCTCGCCAAAGCGGGAAGTTTGATTCCATAGCCTTGCCAGCTTTCCATCGAGGTAATCGGTGACTCCCCCTAGGGCCAAAACCAGAATTGCCCAACCATCTGCCTCTTTCACCAGCGCTAGCCAGATAAAGAGAGGAACGCCTAGCCCGCGAAGGGCGGTGAGGGCATTCGGGATAGTCAGATAGGCGATCACTCTTTATCGCGCTCCTTAACTCGAATCGCAACCTGGACAGGAGTTCCTGGGAAGCCAAACTCCTCACGCAATCGCCGCTCAATAAAGCGTCGATACGAGGCTTCAATCCAGCCAGATGAGAAAACAACAAATTTTGGCGGAGCAATTCCGGCCTGAGTTGCGTAGTAGACCTTTGGCTGCTTGCCCCCGCGAACAGGAGGCGGTGTGGCGCCGATGAGAGCGCCGAGGAAAGAGTTGAGCTTGGAGGTTGGAACACGCTTCTCCCAAGAAGAGAGTGCGGTGCGAAGAGCAGGGGCCAATCGATCGCGGTGCCAGCCGGTCTTGGCGGCCACGTTGACTCTCTGCACCCATTCGATATGTCCTAAATGACGATCGAGTTCTTTCTCCAGCTGATCGCGACGGTCATCATCGACGAGATCCCATTTATTAAGAACCAGAACCATTGCCTTTCCTGAATCTTCAACCATAGAGATGATGCGAAGATCTTGTTCAGAGATAGGAACAGATGCATCGAGAACGAGAGCGACACATTCAGATCGCTCGAGAGCAGTCTGAGTTCTCAGTGTTGCGTAGTAATCCGTGCCGCTGGCTTGGTTAGCGCGCTTTTTGATCCCTGCAGTGTCAACAAAACGCCAAATCTGATCACCAATCTCAATGAGTGAATCGACAGGATCGCGAGTTGTTCCTGCCACATCATCGACAATTGAACGATTCTCGCCGGCTAGAGCATTGAGCAAACTGGATTTACCAACGTTGGGACGTCCAATGAGTGCGATACGACGGTATCCATCTTGAGTCTGCGCACGACCAACTTCTGGTAGCGCGGCAACGATTGTGTCGAGAAGGTCTCCAGAACCGCGACCGTGAAGACCAGATACAAAGTGAGGTTCGCCTAAACCAAGATTCCATAGTGCATGTGCATCTGCTTCATCATGATCACCGTCAACTTTATTGGCAACAAGAATCGTTGGCTTCTTCGCTTTGCGTAGCTCTTGAACCATCACATCATCTTCATCCAGTGCGCCCACTTGAGCATCAACGACAAAAGCAAGAATGTCAGCTTCTTCCATTGCAAGTTCAGCTCCTGCTGATATTGCGACCGAAATTCCATCAGGGCGAGATTCCCATCCCCCGGTATCCATCACAATAAATCGACGGCCGCCCCACTCACATTCATATTGAACGCGATCACGTGTCACACCAGGAGTGTCTTCAACAATCGCTTCGCGTCGACCAATAAATCGATTGATGAGTGTGGACTTACCAACATTTGGTCGGCCAAGAATTGCAACGATAGGAAGGCCTAATAGAGAACGTTCAACGAGAAGCTCCCACACTCTCTCAATAGTCTCTTCAAGATTGAGCTCGGTGCTATCGATAGCCACCGCATCAGAGGCCATGGCCAGAGGAGAGGTGGCTCGTGAAGAGTCAATCTGGTCGCGAGAAATGAGTGAATGGGCAACATCTTCAGTTGAGACAGCCTCAGCTTTGATTTCATTCTCGCGTCGATTTGTACGTGCATCAATATCTGCAGTCAAATAAACCTTGAGAGCGGCATCTGGAACAACAACAGTTCCAATATCGCGACCTTCCACGACAATTCCGCGTTCTGCACTTGCGATGATATTTCTTTGGAGTGTGAGCAACTCTTGCCGTATTGCAGGATCGGCAGCAATCATTGAAACCTTATTTGTGACATTCATTGTGCGAATCTCCGCAGAGACATCACGCTCGCCTAAAAAGATCTGTGGATTGCGCGGGTCAGCATTGAATGTAATTCGCTTTACTGACATCGCAGCCAGGATGTCTGCAACTTCATCACTCTTGATTTCGAGGGCGATTAAAGCAACAGCACGATACAAGGCCCCTGTATCGAGATAGTTCCAACCAGCACGAGTTGCAATACCTTTAGATGTACTTGACTTACCGGCTCCGCTTGGGCCATCGAGTGCAACAACAATCATGTAACCCAACCTTTCACCGAAATAGAGAGAAATTCAGTTCTTATTATCTCTTAGAAGTTCAGAACTGCTCACCACTTATCGCGGAGAATGTGCGCGCCATCCACGTGATAGCAGATGTGAGTAGAGTTTTTGTGCATCATTTGATGACAAGGCCAGAGTGATTAAGCCGGTGAACTGCTCGGGAGAATGCTCGATAGAAAGATCTTCAATATTGACCTGTGCATCAGCACACTCGTCAAAGAGCGCAGCAAGCTGCCCAGGTTTATCTTCGATTACGACAGGCACATATGTGTAGTTGCGGGCGATTCCGCCATGCTTTCCAGGAATCATCGCCCTTCCACGATTGCCAGCTTCAATCAATTTCTCTACGGAATCAGGGTTATTTAACTCATCTAATAAGCCTTGTAGATCTGCGATAAGCGAGGCAAGTAGGGGGTTGAGTGCTTGAGCATTGCTGGCAATGATCTCCCTCCAAAGCTTGGCGGATGAGGATGCAATCCGGGTCGTATCCCGAAGGCCTCCCCCTGCAAGGTC